>NZ_JBHVFU010000060.1:0-46202 GCF_042801455.1 Streptomyces sp. NPDC057565
TCGGTGACGTCCTCCTTGACGCCCGGCACGGTGGTGAACTCGTGCAGGACACCGTCGATCCGGATGCTGGTGACAGCAGCGCCGGGGATCGAGGACAGGAGCGTACGGCGCAGGGAGTTGCCGAGGGTGTAGCCGAAGCCCGGCTCCAGCGGCTCGATCACGAACCGGGAGCGGAACTCGTCGACGACCTCTTCGGTCAACGCGGGACGCTGAGCGATCAGCATGGGGCGGTGCCTCCAGATTTCGGCGCCCGCTATTTGACGCCGTAGACACCACACAGTATCGGCAATACGACCTCACACGAGGCCGCACCGCCCGACGCCGCCAGGAGCGTGGGTCAGTAACGAGCAGGCCGGCAGTTGTTCTGCGGCGAGGACTTCGCCCAGCTACCGTGACGTGTCGCTTGCCTGTCCGGTGGTCGGGTTGCCGTACACCGTCGGCTCCCCCGTGGGATCGGTCGGGTCCGGGTCGGTGGCCAGGCGGGCGTGCAGGTGCTCGTCGTGGTATGCCCCATCGCCGAAGCGGTGTGAGTCGCGCAGGGTTCCTTCGGGGAGGTAGCCGCAACGGTGGGCCACCCGGCAGGAGGCCTCGTTGCCGACTGCGTGGGCGATCTCGATCCGGCGGGCATCGGCCATCCGGAAGGCCCAGCTGGTGACCGCCCTCGTTGCCCGGGTGGCCACACCCCGTCCGCGGGCAGCCGGCAACGTCCAGTAGCCGATCATCGCCAGGCCGTCCGCACGGTCGACCCAGCGCAGGGTGACGCTGCCCAGCAAAGCGCCGTCGGTGGCGGTCAGCACGGCGAAGGAGGCGCTGGCACCACGGTCCCAGCCTCCGTCGCGAGACTCCAGCCATACCAAGGCGTCGCTGCGGTCAGCTGTCGCGAGAGGGTTCCAGAGGGCGATCAACGGATCCGTCGCGGCGGCGATCAAGCCGTCCAGCATCGTCTCCGGCTCGGCGGCCTCCCGGCCCCACGGGTGCAGCAGCACATCGCCCAGGTCGAGCGTGGTGCGGACGAAGACCCGCCGGTCGGCGGGGTTCCGGGAGGCAGGCAGGCGCGCGGAAGTGCTCATGGCGCCCTTCCTACCCGGTCATCAGGCCGGTCGCCAGCCTTTTCCGCCGATCACAGGTCGGGCTGATCCTGGCGGGAGCGTATCCCAGCAACAGACCCCCTGCATTTCATGATCATTCATGCCCGATGATACCGGTATGCGTGGTGGGGATGGGCTGTTCGAGATCGAGCTGGTTGAAAAGAGGCAGTCGCAAGGCGGTGGGGCGGCGGTGGACAAGACGTTCAGGGCGTTCGACCCGCACCAGGTCCTGCTGCTGCCCCCGTCGCCGGACGACTGGCTGCCCCAGGAGCACCTGGCCCGGTTCGTTGCCGACCTCGTCGACGAGGTGCTGGACCTGGGAGCAGTCCTGGCGGACTACACCGACAAGCGCGGCTACCCGTCCTACGATCCGCGGCTGATGCTGCGGCTGCTGATATACGGCTACACCACCGGGGTGCGCTCCTCGCGGGCGATCGAGCGCAGGTGCGCCGACGACGTCGCGTTCCGATACCTCGCCGCCGGCCAGGCCCCCGACTACCGCTCGATCGCCCGGTTTCGCCGTCGTCACCTGGACGCGCTCGCCGACCTGTTCACGCGGTCGCTGCACCGCGCACAGAGGCTCGGCATGGGCAAGATGGGTCGCGTCGCCCTGGACGGTACCAAGCTGGAGGCCAACGCCTCCAAGCGCAAGGCGATGAGCTACGGCCGGCTGATCGACAAGGAAGAGCGAGTCGAAGCCGAGATCGCCGAGCTTGAGGCCAAAGCCGCCGCCCCCCTGCTGGCCGATCAAGAGCAGCCTGCGCCCGCAGAGCAGGGTGCGGGAGTACGACTCGTCGACCAGGACCTGCTCGAAGAACGGGTTGCCCGCCTGCCACGCGGCGAGGCGTACGTGCTTCAGGTCGTCCATCGAAAACGGCTGCTGCACGGGGACCATTTCAGCGACGGGGGCGGGGCGGCGGTGCCGCCGTGATCTTCTCCTGCTCATGATCTGGTCCACGGGCGCGGACCGTGCCAGGTGCCGCTGGACTTTAGAACGGGTGCGGCTCGCCACCGGCGGGGGCCTGCGCCTGCCCGGCGGGGCGGGACTCCGCAGCAGGGGCCTGTCCCTGGCGGGGCGGGGCGTCGCCGGCACTGCGGGTGACCTTGGTGACGGCTGCCGTCGCGTAGGTGAGGGAGGCCGCGACCTCCTCGGCGTCGACCTCGACGACGGTGCGGCGCTGGCCCTCCTTGTCGTCGAAGGTGCGTTGCTTGAGCCTGCCGTTGACGATGACGCGCATCCCACGCTGCAGCGACTGGGCTGCATTCTCGGCGGCCTGGCGCCAGAGCGAACAGCGCAGGAACAGAGGTTCCCCGTCGACGAACTCGCTGCGCTCGCGGTCGAAGGTGCGGGGGGTGGACGCGATCGTGAACCCGACAACGGGGATACCCGAGTTGGTGTACCGCAGTTCGGGGTCGGCGGTCAGGTTGCCCACCACCGTCACCAGCGTCTCGCCCGCCATGACTACCGTCCCTTCGACCTGCCGCACCGTGGATGAGCCCACCGTACCGGCGGGCAGTGACATTTCGGCCGAATCGGTGGCCGCAGCCGTCCACTGCAGGCGATCATGGCGGTATCTGCTGCCTTGTGGGAGGGAATTTGCTGATGTCCAGGAAGACACCGGCCCGCAAACTGATGGCGGGCCCGGCCCGCGACCAGGTCGCCACGGAATTGCGGAAGAGGTACGAAAACGGTGACTCCGTTCGTTCCATCGCCGAAGCCACGAACCGCTCCTACGGCGGCGTACACCGCCTCCTCGCCGACGCCGGGGTGACCTTCCGCTCCCGCGGCGGCGAGACGCGCAAGAAGACCGGCGCCTGACCGTTCCCCGACGCGGCCTCGGCCGCCATGTCCTGCGCAGGGCCCGGACGGCGTCGGCGAGTTCCTGGTGCCGCTCGGCGCTCGCGCCGAGGCGCCTCGTTGGCGTAGGCCTCGCGACGGGCCGCGGTCCAGGCGGAGGCGCCAGCTGGTGGGGGGCGTCATTCGAGTTGGGCGGTATTCCTGCCTGGCCCCGGTGGCTGATGTCCGCGCTGCCCCTGCTGTGGCGGCCGCGGGCCGGGCAGGAGTGCCCTGATGGCGTTGCGGTCCGCAGGCAGGCCTGCGTCGTCGAACCACGAGGTGATGAGGGTCGCCCGGGACAAGACGCTGGCGCGGATGGAGGAGTCGGTCGCGCAGATCCGCTGGGGGAGCGGCGGAAAGCATCGCGCCCCGGTGAAGGACGGGCTGATCATCGCGGTCTTCCGGCACTACGAGTCGAGAGCCGGGAAGCCGCTGCTCCATGACCACGCCGTTGTTTCGATCAAGGCCCGGCGGCCGGACGGGAAGTGGGGGAACGTATCCACCGCCGACATCCTCGACAACATCGTGGCGGCCGGCACCCTTTACACCCTCTACTTCATGGAGGAGGTCTCTGCCCGGCTCGGGTGGGCGTGGGAGCCGCGCGAGGTGACGCCCGGCAAGCGCCCGGTCATGGAGATCGCCGGGATAGACCAGCGGCTGATCGGCTGGCAGTCGACCCGCCGTCAACAGATCGCGGACGCGCTGCCCGCCCTCGTGGCCGGCTACGAAGAGAGGCAGGGGCACCCGCCGGGGGAGCGGGCCGCCTACGCGCTGGACCGGTAGGCCGCCGACCGGACGCGCCCGCCGAAGCGCAAGGTGGCGCGGTCGCTGTCCGAACTGCGCGAGCGATGGCGGGCCTCGGCGATCCGGGCGTTCGGCGCCTGCATCGTCTACCGGCTGGCGGAGCGGGCGCGGGCGGCAGCCGCAGCGGTGTGGGCGCGGGTCCGGCCGGTTGTCGACGTCGCCCTGGCCGCCGTCGACACCGTCGCCGTGGTGTACGTGATGCGCGGCGCGTTCCAGTACCGGCACCTGCTCGCCGAAGCCCGCCGCCACCTCTCCTACGCCCTTCGCGGCCGACCCCACCAACCCGGCCTGGACGAGACGATCGTGCAGACCGTTGCCGACGACTACACCCGCCCCGTCGGCCGCCGGATGATGACCGCCGACCTGCGCGCGCTGTACCCGCGCGAGATCGAGGACCAGGCCGTGCTGCGCCCGCTGACCCGAAACCAGTCCGCGCCCCCGTACGAGCGGGCCCGCCTCGCCGCAGGCGCCCTGACCGCGCGGGCCGCTCTGCCCAGACGGTCCCTGTCTCGACCGCGGCCCTCGGCGCCCGCGGCTCGATACGCGCCCTGAGGCTGTGCCCTGGGACGCATCGCGAGGGGGATTACGAGGCCGCGCGCTGCGCGTCCGCGAGCGCGGTCAGGTCGGCGTGGCGGACGACGGCACCTCCGGCGCCCCATGAACCCTCGGGTTGCTCGTGCACCAGCACCCACACCCGAGAGGCAGCGTGCCGGTCCAGGCCCGCGGCCTTCAGCATGACCTGCGTGATGTCCTGGATCAGGCCGGACTTGTCGGGGACGGGCGAAGTCGCCTGGGGCACGGTCACCTCCACGAGGAACCGGGGTGCGTCATCGCCGGCGGTCCCCTGGACGCCCTCGGGCAGCTCGGTCAGGTAGACCCACGACAGGCTGCGGAAGAAGGCCGTATCGGGAAAGCCCTCCCAGCGCAGGGCCGCACCGGCGAGTTCCTGCCGGATCTCAGCGCGGCCTTCCTCGGTCAGGGAGCCGGACGACACGGTCAGTCGGATCAAGGGCACGGCGGTTTCCTCACTCACTCACGACACTCGACTATAACGAGTGTCATAATCGCAGGTCACGCTAGACTATGACAGTCGATATAGCCAAGGGTGTCTCCCCGAGGAGGGCATGCCGTGACCGAGGGCGCCCCGCAGGCACGCGAACGGATCGTGGCCGGAGCGGCCGACATGATCCGACGGCGCGGCCTGAACGCCACGAGCATCCGCGAGACGGCCAAGCACGCCAAAGCGCCGCTCGGCTCCACCTACCACTACTTCCCCGGCGGCAAGCAGCAGCTCACCACCGAAGCCGTCCGCTACGCGGGGGAGATGATCGCCCGGAACCTGCGCAGGGAGCTGAAGGCCGGCCCGGTCGCGGGGCTGCGCGCCCTGCTCGCCCTCTGGCGCGAGACCGTCGTCGGCACCGACTTCCGCGCAGGCTGCACCGTCCTCGCCGTAGCCATTGAAGAACCCCCGGCAGACGAGGTTCCACCCGTCCTCGCGGCCGCCGCCGAAGCATTCGACCAGTGGGAGGACCTGCTCGCCGCCTCACTTAAGGAGCACGGCGTCGAACCCGACCGCGCCGCCCAAGTCGCGACGCTCGTCGTCGCGGGCGTCGAAGGCACCGTGGCCATGTGCCGTGCCAAGCGCAGCACAGAACCCCTGGACCGCGTCGCGAGACAACTCGAAGAGGTACTGACGCATGCACTCAACCGCACAGCCTGACGCACCGCCCGAAAACGCGGCCATCGGAAGGGCCTCACGCCGCACCCAGGGGCCCTACTCGAGACTGACCGAGTCATGCGGCGCCGTCACTTTCTCCTCGGGCGCCCCAGGTAGGAACCAGACGAGCGCAACCGGACCCCGTTCTTGAGAAACGCCAGACGCACGGTGGCGAGGCTGGTTCCTTCACGTTCGGCGATGTCCTGGAGCGAGAGGTGGTCCTGTTCATACCAGGTGCGCCACAGTTCCAGGCGGCTGGCGACGTGCTGCGTACGTCGAAACCGGGGCGGGCTCCAGTCGACAGGGTGCTGGGCCAGCAGGCAGATGACGTGGGCCGTGGTGGTATTTCAGCGTGCGCGCGAGCTGAGCGATGGAGAAGTCGCCGCCAGGCACGGCCCGGTGAAGCTGGGTGACGCTGATGCTGTCCGGGTCGGGCCCGGGGAGCGACAGGTGCCGCACACCCGCTGTGAAAAGGCGCAGCGCATCCTGAGCGGCGCGTCCCGGTCATCGCATTCGGGTGACCACGAGGGTGTTGTGGCGGCCCGCACCCGCCAGGATCTCGACGACGAGGTCGGTGTCCAGCTGGGTGTAGGACTCGTCGGCGGTCATGGCCAGCCCCAGTATGCGGGCGTCGGCGAGTGCGGCACCGATCCGTGCAGCGAGGGCCGGGTCGATCCGCGCCGACAGCCTCGGCCCCTCCTCCCCGGCCGGAACCACGGCAAGGTTGTGTGGCCGCCGCCGGGAACCGGTGTAGCCGACGACCCGGGCATCGACGGTGTCTGCATGACGGACCTTCACCCACCCCCGGCGTCCTCCCGGATACCCGGCCTCAGCCCGCTTGCCGACGATCCCCTCGATGCCCTGCTTGTTTGCGCAGTGGATGTGTCCCGTGCTGGACGCGTGGCTTTGAGCCGGGTCAGCGCGGCACTCTGTGTCCCGCCGAAGCAGGCGTTCGTGTCCCTCCGCAAGGTTGCTGGGCTTCACCCTTCGGGATGACGGACCGAATCGGAGTGCCATCAGCTGCAGTTTCAGCCGGAGGCGTTCTTGGCTTGGGAGGCGGTGCTGTTCGGGTTGATTGCCTGCCTGGTGGACGTGCAGCAGGCGATGACGCCGCAGGGGTCGCTGGTCGCGCTTGCCTTGGCTTGTGGGTGGTGGCGGGGTGGTGTCACGGACGACAGCACCGACGCCGTCACATCCCGTATCTATCGCTCCGTTGCGTCCCCGCAGTCCGTCGCCGCCTCGGCGAGTGCGCGCACCAGTGGGGTCGCGCTGTCGGTGCGCCAGATCAGGGCCCACTGGACGGGCGGGGCATCGTGGAGGGGAAGGAAGGCGACGTCGGGCTGCGCGTTGTAGCGCCGTCCCTCGTCGGGGACCGTGCACACCACGTCGCCTGCCGCGACGAGAGCAAGGATCTCGTACGCTCCCTCAACCTGGTCTGGGACTGACCCCACCTGCTGCTTCTCCGGGTCTCTCCTCCAACAACCTTCGCCCGCGCGACCTTCGCGTGTGCGTCAGCTGCAGGAGCCGATGGTGTGGCTACGGCCGGGAACGGGCGTAAGCCAAACCACGGGGGGCGTATCGGGATTGGGCTGAGAGCTGCGCACCCGGGTGATCTCCTCGTGCTGGGCGGCGATGCGGGAAAGCGCAAGGGTCTTGAACGAGGTCAGCTCCTCGATCGTCGCGCTCTGGCGGGCGAGACGATTGCGGAGGGTGTTGCTCTCGGCCTTCAAGCGGGCGACCTGGGCATCTCGGGGGTCAGGGAGTGTGCCCGCTTCCTGTAGCGCCTTCAGCCGGCGTACGAATTCTTCGGCGACCGCGTACGTGCTCAGCAAAGCCTTCAGCCGGCCTCGCGTATCGAAGACCTCGACCCCGTTCAGCTGGGCCGCCACGATCCAGTCCCGCAGGATCCGCGCGTACGTGCCCCACGACGACAGCGCCGGACAGTTCTCCGTCGGCCGTAGCCGCAACCACTCATTGGCCACCGCCGTTGCGCGCACTCCCCCTCGGCCGTCCTCGAACAGAAGGTCATCGTCGATGAGGAACGCCATCCCCTCGGGGGTCGTCGGCTTCCCAGATAGTCCCCAAGACTCCCAGCCCTCACTGGAGTAAAACGCCAGCTCCATGTACGCGAAGAACGAGCTGGCCGACGACAGGGCGTTCGCGCGGGAGGCGTCCGAGTACGGCATGCCCGTGCGGGCCATCTCGCCGCGTGCCTCGCCCTTGACCCGCTGCCAGGTGGGCGCGGTCTCCAGGTGGAGGCGGAAGGTGTCGGCGAGCGGGAAGGTCACGGCCATCGGGTGGACGCCGTACTCCCGGGCGAACTCCTCGAAGATGCGGAAGCCGCGGCCGTAGGTCTTCTGCGCGTTGACGCTGCGCTGGTGGGCGATCCAGGCTGCGGCGAGGGTGGGCAGCACGTCGTCCTCGCCGCGGCCGTTGTTGGAGTGCCGTTCGAAGCGGGCCCAGTACCGTCGCGCCCTGAAAGAGGCCCCGCGCACGAGGTACACGCTGCACCGAGGCGACGCCCTCACCGTGCTGAAGCCCCTCCCGGACGAGAGCGTGAACGCCGTCCTCACCGATTGCCCGTACAACTCCGGCGGACGTACCGGAAGCCCGGCGAGAGGTCTCCGGGCGGCCGACCGGCGGCCAACCGTGCGAAGGGCGTGCATGTATGGGCGGTGGCCAAGAGCGTTGCTGGGCGCATGCCGATGACCGCTCGGCCGCTGTCATTCAGGCGCTGAGTGCGTCGCCGCCGGCGACGTCGCCCAGGCGGATCGGAACCTCGGTCCAGATCGTCTTTCCCTCGCGCGTATAGCGGGTTCCCCACTGGTCGGTGAGCTGGGCGACCAGGAACAGCCCGCGGCCGCCCTCCTCGTCCAGGCGTGCACGTTGAAGGTGCGGGGAGGTGTGGCTGCCGTCCGATACCTCGCAGATCAGCGCGCGGTCCTGGTCGCGCAGGAGGCGCAGATGCACCGGCGGACTACCGTACCGGATCGCGTTGGTGACAAGCTCGCTGACGATCAGTTCGACGACGAAGCTCACGGCGCTGAGGTCCCAGCGGGCCAGCTGGACCATTGCGGATGCGCGCGCTCTGGCCACTTGGGCCGGGTCCGGGTCGATCCGCCAGCTTGCCATGTTGTCGTCGGCCAGGGAATGGACCCGGACCAGAAGGAGCGCGACGTCGTCCTGCGCGTCAGCCGGGATCTTGGACTCGACGATCCGGTCTCGCACATCGGCCGGGGAGAGCTCCGGGTACCGAGACAGGATCCGGCACAGGCCGGCCACTCCGGCGTCGAAGTCGTGTTGTGTGTCCGCCACCAGTCCGTCGGTGAACAGGGCCAGCATGCTGTTCTCGGCGATGTCGAACTCTGCGCATTCGAACGGCAGGCCGCCGATACCCAGCGGGGGGCCGACCGGGATGTCGAGTGGTATGGCGGGCTCGTCGGGTGCGGCGAGGACGGGGGGCAGATGGCCGGCGCTGGCCACACTGCATCGTCTTGAAACGGGGTCGTACACGGCGTACAGGCATCTGGCGCACACTGCCTGGTCCGCACTGCTCTCTCCGGCTGGGTGGATTCCCATGCCTGCCTGCCCGATCAGGTCGTCGAGGCGGGTGAGGAGCTCGTCGGGTGCGAGGTCGAGAGCGGCCAGGGCTCGTACGGTGGTCCGCAGCCGCCCCATCGTCACCGCGGCGTGCAGTCCGTGACCCACCACGTCTCCCACGGCGAGCCCGACGCGGGCGCCGGACAGAGGGATCACGTCGTACCAGTCGCCGCCGACACCTGTGGGACCTGCAGTGGGGGCGTAGTAGTGGGCGGTTTCCACGGCGGTCGGCTCTGGCGGCTCCTGCGGGAGCAGACTGTGTTGCAGCAGCAGGGCGGTTGCGTGCTCGTGGGCGTAGCGCCGTGCATTGTCGAGGCACACAGCGGTGTGGGCGACCAGTTCCGCGGCCAGGGCGCGGTCGGCGTCGTTGAAGGGGGCCCTGGAAGGACTGCGCAGCAGGGTGACCAAGCCGAGCGTTGCACCTCCGGCCTTGAGGGGCAGGACGAGTTGCTGGTCGCCGGCGGGGAGGTTCACGAGCGGGGGTGTTGCCGCTGCCTGGCCTGCGGTGTTCCCTTGGGTGACCCGGCGCAGTTGCTGTGAGGCGTGCCAGGGGGCGGGCTCCTCGCCAGTGAGCACGGGCTCCGCCAGGTCGACCCATGCTGCGTCCGCGAAGTCGGGGACGACGACGGCGACGAGTTCTTCGGATGTCCGGGTCACGTCCAGCGTTCCTCCGATGCTGCTGGAGCGACTCAGCAGAGTCAGGCGCCGCTGGGTCTCGTAGCGCTCGGTGATGGTGAACGCCGATTCGCAGACGCCCAGGCAGTGGCCTTCGGCGTCCTGCAGGCGGAAGTAAGAGCAGGACCAGACTCTTTGATGGGTGGGGCCGGCCGGTGTGGGGCTTCGGTAGTGCAGGTCGACGACGGGCTCGCCAGTGCGGAAGACCTGCTCGATCACCGATTCGAGCCGGCGGCCCCGCAGCTCCGGGGAGATGATCTCGCCTTCCGGCAAGATGTCCTGGATGTACCGGCCAGCCCATTCGTGGAGAGCGAGCCCGGTCTGGCCCTCCAAGGCGTTGTTGACCCAGTTCACGCGGCTGTCCGGGCCGTACACGGTCAGTGCGATCGGTGCCTGGGTGAACAGCCCGGCCAGTATGGCCTGGTCGGTGGCCCATCGCTCCATCTGGTCGGCGGCGATGGAGATGATGGCCCAGGCGGCGTTGGCCCCCTTGGGTCCCAGCTGCAATACGTACAGCACCGTGCGTACGAGGCTGCCGCCGCGTCCCCGCATCGTCCGTGTCTCGCCCCAGGAATCGGCTGGGAAGTCCGGGTCGAAGAGCGGGCGTCCGTCGATGGGGACGAAGAACTTGCGGGCCGGCTTTCCAAGGGCGTCGGCGGCGGTGTGCCCGTAGAACTTCTCGGCCGCGGTGTTCCAGCCGATGACGATGCCCCGCTGATCCAGCACGGCGGTGGCCATGGTCGCCAGGCTGAATGGAGTGCCAAGGAGCGGCTCTCGTGCACTGGGCGTCGTCACGGGGGGCCTCGCAGCGAGCAGAGATTGCTACTCCACAGGCTACTCGGCATGGGTGTGGGCGCGATCAAGGAAGCGTGACCGGGCCGTCGGGGTCGTCGTCCAGGCCGACGAAGGCGAGGTCCGCGCGGGCGCCGAGGCCGGTTTCGCGGAGGTGGGCGGTGATCTTGTTGCGGCGGGCTGTGGCGATCTCGATCATCTACGGCCCCCACCGCGAGCGAGCCGCGAAGGCGAAGAAGGAGCCGCCACACCCGCGCAGTTGAAGTACCTCGCCAGCCTCGTGGAGAAGGTAGGCAAGGAGCGGTTCGACGCCGAGTTCGGCAAGGTCGTCACGGGCACCGACATCAAGCCGCGCGCCTCCAGGGAACGGACCACCACGGCCGCGAAACGGCTGACGAAGGCGGCAGCCCGCAAGCTGATCGGCGCCTTGGCCGGCCGCTGAGCACACCCCAATGAGGCACGGCTGCTCCGGTCGGCTACTGACCAGGGCGAACGGGCCCAGACGCCACTTGGCCGTAGCTATACGAGAACAGGGCCTTCTCGCGCGGGTCGACGTCGCGGCGGGAGATGAGGCGGTCGATGGCGGTCTTGGAACGCACTGGGGTGTCGGAGCCGGGGTCAGGCATCCGCTTGCACCAAGCCGGGATGCGGGGCGGCTGCAGGCCCGCCTCGTGGCACCAGGCGAGCCAGCCGCCGACCGCGCCGCGGCGGGCGTGCACCCGGGGTCAGAGATGGGAGCCTGCGGCCTTCACCGGACGACGTCATTCGGCCACGCACAGTTGTCGATCATGTGTACGATCTTGCGACGGCCCCGGGAGGCGCCTGCAGGGCCGGTGAATGGGAGGGGAACCATGTCCAGCATGTCCAGACGAACCCTGCTCGGATACTCCGGGACGACCGCCGCGGGTGCGGTCCTGGGCGGCGCAGCCGGCCCAGGCCGCCGAGCCCCAGGCCGTGCAGGCCCAGGCGCAGACCGCCTCGGCCGACTTCCCCGCGGGGACCCTCTTCGAAGGCAGGGTCGGCATGGACACTGGCGCTGAAACCCCAGCCGACCTGCGGATCAAGTTCAGCGTGATGATCGAGGAGACGCCCCCCGCCGACTCGGTCACGTCCAGGGGAGTGGTGTATTGGCGGCCACTCGGTGATCTCGTTTTGATCCTATGCGGTGAATTCGGTAGGCAGGGCGGTGCCGTCGGTTTCTGAGTCAATCGAATGAAGGCGGGCCTTGGGTAACTCGACTATCGGCGTTCTGAAAGTGAGCTGTACTGGGATTTGTGGAGTCCCTGATGCCGGGGTTTACTTTCCTGGCGAAGGAGAACCACCGCCACCAGCACCATGGCAGCACCCCGTAAATACCCGGACGAGCTCCGCGGGCGCGCGGTTCGTGAGGTCCGCAGCATCGGCCGCCCGATCGCCCACATTGCGAAGGACCTCGGCATCCGCAAGGAGGCCCTGCGCGGCTGAGTCCGCCAGGCCGAGGCTGACCACGGCGAGCGCGACGGTCGGCTCACGGCCGCCGAGCCGGGCCTGGAGGGCGTCATCCGCGGGCAGCGGCGGCCGTCCACCGTGCCGGAGCCGTCGGCGCCGCCCCCGCCGGACCTGGTCGACCGTGACTTCACCGCCTCACGCCCCGATCAGCGGTGGGTGGCGGACATGACGTATGTGCGCATCCGCTCGCCGTGGGCGCCAGCGCCGCCCGACAGTCGCTTCCACCGCTGGTGGGGCTGCACCGCGACGAGGGCGTCGACACGGGACTCCCCGCCCTGGGCGGGGATCACGGTGTCGTTGACCTTGGTGGCCAGGACGTAGGCGACGCCGCGTTCCTCCAGCCAGAACCGTGTGTGCTTGACCTTCCCGTACGCCTTGTCCACGGTGACCCACGCGAACGGGATGCCGGCATCGATGGCGCGCTGCAGCATCCAGCGGCCACACCGGCTTGCGCTGCGTCAAGGACGTGTGAGCGCATGGGCTGCCCGTACCGGTGATGGCCATGTCGAACGGGCGAGCCCACCGCTCATGCGCTGCTCAGGGGATCAACGGCCGGTGGCACGCGG
This sequence comes from Streptomyces sp. NPDC057565, assembly GCF_042801455.1. NCBI lineage: Bacteria > Bacillati > Actinomycetota > Actinomycetes > Kitasatosporales > Streptomycetaceae > Streptomyces > Streptomyces sp. NPDC057565. The sequence goes on from NZ_JBHVFU010000060.1 coordinate 12,568, forward strand.
CTGTGCGGCCCGGGGCGACCTCATGCATCACGGGTGTCTCTGCTGAGCAGCGGGCATCGGCGAGTGGGCAGCGAGTTCGGAAGCGGCAGCCGGAGGGCGGGGCCAGCGGGGACGGCGGGTCGGCGGGGAGCAGGCCGGTGTCGCCGAGGGGGCGGCCGGGTTCGGGGACGGCGGCGAGCAGGGCGGCGGTGTAGGGGTGGGCGGGGGCGGCGAGCACCTCCTCCGTTGGGCCCTGTTCACAGAGCCGGCCGAGCTGCAGCACGGCGACGTCGTCGCTGACCGCCCGCACCACGCCGAGGTCGTGCGAGATGAACAGGCTTGCCAGGCCGCGTTCCTCGGTGAGCCGTCGGAGCAGGTTGAGCACGGTGGCCTGGGCGGAGACGTCCAGTGCGGAGACCGCTTCGTCGGCGATCAGTACGCGGGGTTCGGCGGCGAGCGCCCGGGCGATGGCGACCCGCTGGGCCTGGCCGCCGGAGAGCTGGCCGGGGCGGCGGTCGCCGAACAGGTCGGACGGGAGGCCCACCGCATCCAGCTGTCGTGCGACGACGACCGCGCGGTCGCGCGCCGGATCCGGGTGGGCGTCAAGTGGTTCGGCAACCAGGTCGCTGACCCGGCGGCGTGGGTTGAGTGAGGAGAGCGGGTCCTGGAAGACCATCTGCATTCGGGGACGCAGCGCGCGCAGGGCGCGCGGCGTGAGGGTGGCGAGGTCGGTGCCGTCGAGGGTGACGGTGCCGGCACTGGGCGGGGGCAGCCGCAGCAGGGCCTTGGCAATGCTGCTCTTGCCTGAGCCGGACTCACCGACCAGGGCGAGGGTGCGGCGCTCGCGCAGGGTCAGGTCGACCTCGCTGACGGCGTGCAGGGGCCCGGACCGGGTGCGGTGGACCACGGAGAGTCCGGTGGCGTGCAGGACGGCGGTCATGCGGCGTTCTCCGATATGGTCAGGGGGAAGTGGCAGCTGGCTGTGTGCCCGGGACCGGCCAGGTGGACGGCGGCCGGCGCCACGGTGCAGACGGCCTGGGCGCGTTCGCAGCGCGGCGCGAACGGACAGCCCGCGGCTGGCTGGGAGAGGTCCGGCGGCGAGCCGGGGATGGCCGGCAGAGTGCGCCTCAGTGGTCCGGTGACGCGCGGAACGGAGCGCAGTAGCGCGGCGGTGTACGGGTGGGCGGGGCGTTCGGTGACCACCTCGGTGGGGCCGGTCTCGACGATCCGGCCGCCGTACATGACCGCGATCCGCCGGGCCCGGCCGTAAAGCAGGCCGATGTCGTGGGTGATCAACAGGGTGGCCAGGCCGCGGGTCTCACGATGGCGGTCGAGCAGGTCGAGGACGGTGCGCTGGACGGTGACGTCGAGGGCGGTGGTGGGTTCGTCGGCGAGCAGCAGGGCGGGGGAACCGGCCAGGGCTGCGGCGATGCCAGCGCGCTGGCGCAGCCCGCCGGAAAGCTCATGCGGGTAGGCGCGGGCCCGCCGGGCCGGGTCGGGGACGTCGACGGCTGCGAGGAGTTCGGTGGCCCTCTCGCGGCGGGCGCGGCGTGAGAGCCGGCGCCGGTTGGTGATCGACTCGGTGATCTGGTCGGCGATCCGGATGACGGGGTTGAGCGAGGTCATCGGGTCCTGGTGGACCATCGCGACGCCGGTGCCGAGGAGTTCGGCGCGTCGGTCGGGAGTGGCGGCGAGCAGTTCCTCGCCCTGGAACAGAACCTGCCCGGTGGTGGCGACCCGGGTGGTGCGGGGGTGGACGCCTAGGACGGTGCGGGCGAGGACGGACTTGCCGGAGCCCGACTCGCCGACCACGCCGAGACATTCGCTGGCGTCGATGGTGAGGTTGATGCCGTGCAGGATGTGCAACGACCGGCCGTCGGGGGTGTCCAGGGTGGTGTCGAGCGAGCGGACGTCCAGCACCGGGGCGGTCATGCGCGTACTCCCTTCGGTGCGGGCGAACGCAGGTGTTCGCCGAGGTAGTTGAGGGCGAGGACGGTCAGGCAGAGCACGGCGGCTGGAGCGAGTGAGATCCAGGGCGCGCTGCCGAGGGTGGTACGGCCCTCGGCGATGACGCCGCCCCAGGACGGTTCCGGCGGGCGCAGCCCGAAGCCGAGGAAGCTGAGCGATCCCTCGGCGACGATGGCGACCGTGGTTGCGGTGAAGGCGAAGGTGAGTGAGGCCGGTGCGACGTGCGGGACGATCTCGCGGCACAGGATGCGCAGCGGGGCGGTGCCGATCATGCGGGCGGCCTGCACGAAGCCGCGCTCGCTGAGCGCGAGAACGACCGCCCGGACCACGCGGGTGAAGTGCGGAACGGTGAACAGGCCGATCAGGGCACCGATCACAGGCAGGCTGGGGCCGCGCAGGGACACCACGATCATCACCAGGATCAGCGTGGGTACGGACATCAGCAGGTCGGTGGCGAAGCCGATGGCCTTGTCGACCGGGCCGCGGAACCAGCCGGCGGCGAGGCCGAGTGCGCCGCCCCCGATGAGGCCGACGGCGATGGTCAGCGCGGCGACCGCGAAGGAGGCACGGGCGCCGGCGACGGTGCGCTGGAGGACGTCGCGGCCGGAGGCGTCGGTGCCCAGCCAGTGGTCCGGGCCGGGCGGGGCGGAGGGGGCGGTGAAATCTCCGTGCAGAGGGTCGAATCCGGGCAACAGGGGCAGCAACAGCGCGGCGAGTGCGACCACGCCGAGCCAGGCGCTTGCGGCGAGGACGCCCGCCGGGGGCCGCCACCGGGCCGGACGGGCGGTGCGGGCGGGCTTCGCCAGGGTGGTGTCAGCGGTGGTCATGAGCGATCCTCGGGTCGAGCTTGCGGTACAGCAGGTCCACCGCGAGGGTGGCGGCGACGACGGCGGCAGCGCTGACCACCGTGACGGCCTGGATGACGGGGAAGTCGCGGGCGTTGATGGAGCCCGCAGCGAGACTTCCGACACCTGGCACCCCGAACAGCGTCTCCACCAGCACCGAGCCGCCGAGCGACGTCCCGATGCCGATCCCGATCAGGGTGACCAACGGCAGCGAGGACGGCCGAAGGGCGCGCCGCAGCAGCAGCCGTGCGGTGCCCATGCCGCGGCTGCGGGCGGCGGCGACGTACGTCTGGTCGAGGGTGTCGAGCAGTTGGCCGCGCAGGGTGCGGGTGAAGACGGCGGCCTCGGTGAGGCCGAGGGTGAGCGCGGGCAGCACCAGATGCCTCAGGTTTTCCGCCGGGTCCTCGGTGAACGGCGTCCAGCCGGTGGCGGGCAGGATCCGCAGCTGGACGGCGGCGATCCAGATCAGCAACAGGCCGAATACGAAGCCGGGTATTGCGAGCCAGACGAACGCCCCCGCGGTGGCGATCCGGTCCACCGAACCGCCGGGCCGCCAGGCCGAGAGCAGGGCCACCGGCAGGGCCAGGCAGAGCGCCACCAGCTGGGCGGCGACGAAGAGTTCGAGCGTGACCGGGATCCGGTCGGCCAGCTCGGTGGTGACCGGGACGCCGGTGCTCAGCGAGTGCCCCAGGTTGCCGTGCAGGGCGTCGCCGAGCCAGCGCCAGGTGGCGGCGAGGACGTTCTCGTTAAGCCCCAGCTTCGCCTCGTACGCGGTGATCTGCTCGGGGGTGGCGGTGGGCCCGAGCGCGGCGACAGCAGGGGATCCGGGCATCAGGTGCGGAAGGGTGAGCGCGGCGAGGGTGACCAGCAGCAGGACGGCGACCGCGCGGCCGAGCCGCCCGGCGGCGCCGAGAATCCGGGACGTCACTTCTTCACCCACAGGCCGGCCGGGGAGACGTTGATGACGGTCCGCCTGGACAGGTCGGGCAGTCCGCCGACCTTGGCGGAAGCGAGGAAACCGGCCGGACTCTCGGTGAGGAAGAGCATCGGGGCATCCGCGACGATCGCCTTGGCGGCCTCGTTGTAGGCGGCGCCGCGCTTGGCGGCATCCAGCTCGGCGCGTCCGGCCGCGATCGCCTGCTCGGCCTCCGGCTTGCTGTAGCCGGTGAAGTTGTAGGGAGAGCGGGCGGTGTAGAGGCTGTTCAGCGCGGAGTCGGTGTCGCCGAACATGCTCGTGACGAAATCCATCACCTGAAACTTGCGCTGAAACATCGCGGTGCCCAGGCTCGCGGCGTCCATTGGCTTGATGGTCATCTTCACCCCGGCCTCCGCGAACATCTGCTGGAGCACGGTGGCTCGCTGCTGGGCCTCGGGGCGGTTGTCGACCAGGTAGTCGAAGGAGAGGTCCGGGTGGCCGGCCTCTGCGAGCAGGGCGCGGGCCTTCGCCGGGTCGTGGGCCGGGTAGGTGTTCGCGGCGTGGTACGGGGAGCGGGAGCCGATCGGGCCGTCGGCGACCGTTCCCTGGTCGAGGAAGACAACCTTCTCCACGGCCTCGCGGTCGACGGCGTATTGGAGCGCCTGGCGCACACGGGGGTCGTCGAAGGGTGCAGCCTTGGTGTTGAACAGGACGGTGGAGGTGGCGCCGGGCCCGGTGGCGGTGCGCAGGCCGTCGCCGGCGGCCTGCTTGAACTGGGCGGGGGTCTCGGTCCAGATCAGGTCGGCGTCGCCGGAGCGCAGTGACTGGTAGCGGCTGTCGGAGTCCGGCAGCACCTGGTAGACAATCTTGTCGGCGTGGCCCTTGGCCCCCCAGTAGGCGGGGTTGCGCGCCACGGTGACCGAGACGCCCGGCTGGACGCTCTCCACGGTGTACGGGCCGGATCCGACCGCCGCTCCCTCAGCGTTGGGGGTCTCGGAGATGTAGCCGAGCGAGCGGGTGAAGAGGCCGGGGAAGGCGGCGTTGGGCGCCTTGAGGGTGAAGTCGACGGTGGTGGGACCGTTCGCCTTCAGCGCGCCGATGGTCGCCGCGTCGGCCGCGCAGGAGCACTTGCTCTCCGGCTTGGCGAGACGCTTCACGTGGTCGACGACCGCTTGGGCGTCCAGTGGCTTCCCGTCGCTGAACTTCACGCCCTCGCGCAGCTGAAGGGTCCAGCCGGTGGCGTCCGAGTTCGGGGTGAACGACTTGGCCAGGTAGGGCTGCACCACGCCGTTGTCGCCGTTGACCATCAGCGGGTCGTACAGGGCGTTGGCCAGGACCATCATCGGCATCGAGGTCAGCGTGCCGTCGGCCGGGTCGAGCTTGGTGAACGGCCGGTCCAGACCGACCTTGAGGGTTCCGCCGTCGACCGCCGGGCCGTCGGCCGCAGCGGCCTTGGCGGTTCCACCGCCGGATACCGCGTCGTCGGATGCCGTGCAGGCACCGGCGGTCAGGGTTACGGCGAGCGCGCAGGTCGTCGCTGCCAGAACGTACTTGTGCCGCTTCATGGTTCCTCTGGTTCCTCGGATCACAGGGGGAGGACGGCAGACAGGCTGCCGACGCCCACACCATTCCGGAACTGGCAGTACTGCCAAAAGGCAGTTGTGCAAATTTCCCGTGACCGGCTGCCGAAGACTTGGCGCGCGCCTTGAGCGGGCCTTGCCGGGCGTGGTTCGGTACTGCTCGTGGCGGCATACGACCCATCGTCACGACAACCGCCCGGCGACGGGCACACGGTGAGGAGCGGCAGACCGATGCAGAAGACGGGCCCCCTGGCGGAGCCGGGAATGCGCGACCGCAAGAAGGCACGCACCCGCGAGACCATCCGCACGGCGGCGTTGGACCTCTTCGAGGAGCAGGGCTTCGAACGCACCACGGTCGACCAGATCTGCCGCGGGGCCGACGTCGCCCATCGCACCTTCTTCCGCTATTACGCCACCAAAGAGGCCCTGCTCTTCGGCTACGACTTCGGTCAGGGCATCCTCGACGCCTTCGCCAAGGCACCCGCCGATCTGGGCCTTTGGGATGCGTTCGGCCATGCCGTGACCATCGCCGACGGCCGCCTGGAGGAGCCTGCCGATCACACCACCCGCCGCCGTCGGCTGCGTCGTCGCTTCCTGGAGATCCGCTCCGTCCGCGACTACGCCCTGATCCTGATCGACGACTTCGGACAGCAGGCTGCGGCCATCGCCGGCGAGCGACTCGGCGTCGACCCGCACACGGACCTGCGCCCCCTGGCGCTCGGCGCGATGCTCACCGGAATGATCCGGCGCCACCTGTTGACCGACTCCGAGACCGCGCTGCCGACCGCCTGGAGCGAGGCATACCGGGAAGTCCTGAGCTCCGGCCACTGACCGGCCCGGGCCGCTGCCGGGCTGCGCAACCGTTCATTGTCTCTCGCACCGCCCTCTCGCACTACCCCCTTCCCTCACACATTTCAGATCCTCCAGAAAGGCCCTTTATGTCCCTGATCAATTTCCGCGACCCCATCCTCGGTGCCGACCCCGAGGGCATGCGGATCCGTCCGGGCCTGCTCTACCGCTCCGCCCAGCCCTCCCCCCACGCCAACCACGCCACGCTCACCCAGCTGGACGACCACGGCATCCGCACCGTCGTCGACCTGCGGGGCATCGCCGAGTGCGAGCCCGCCGACTGGGCCGCCGCCGAGGCTGCGGGGATCACAGTCATAGCCGCCCGGATGGCTCCCACCACCGACACCATCGCGGCGGCTCTGCAGACCATGACCACCGCCGCAGATCTCGGCTCCTTCTACCTCCTGCTGGCCGAACAGTCGCCCGCTGCCGTCACCGCAGCGGTCGAGGCCGCCGCGCGCCCCGGCGGTGTCCTGCTGCACTGCGCCGCCGGCAAGGACCGCACCGGCCTGGTCACCGCACTGCTGCTCGACCTGCTCGGCGTGCCTGCCGAAGCGATCGCCGCCGACTACGCCCGCACCGGCGAGGCCCTGCCGCAGATCCGGGCCAACCTTGCCGAGCGTCACCCCGCCGCTCTCAACGACCCCGCCACCCGTGACGCCGTCCCCGCTCCACTGCTGGCGGCTCCCGCCGAGGCGATGACCGTCTTCCTCGACCTCATGCGTACCCGTCACGGCGGCGCCGCCGCCTTCCTCACCGCCTGCGGGACCACCGCAGACACCCTGGCCGCCTTCCGCTCCAAGACCTCCAAGGAGGCCCTCGCATGCTGACGCTGCGCCACCACGACGGCACACCTTTCCGCGACCTCAACCACAACGGCACCATGGAGCCCTACGAGGACCCCCGGCTGCCGGTCGAGGAACGTGTCGAGGACCTGGTGCCCCGGATGACCCTCGCCGAGAAGGCCGCCCTGATGTGCCACGGGCGGATGCACGCCGGGAACGCCCGTCCGGCCCTGCCCGGTGTCACGGTCCCGTCCGGCGCCGACCTGATCACCGAACGGGGCCTCACCTCCTTCGCCATGATGGCCGTCCCCGACGCCCGCACGATGGCCGAGTGGAACAACCACGTCCAGGATCTCGCCGCAGCCGAACGCCTCGGCATCCCTGTCACCCTCTCCTCCGACCCCCGGCACGGCTTCACCTCCAACCCCGCCACCGCGCACATCGGCGGCGGCTTCAGCGCGGGCCCCGACCCGATCGGCCTCGCCGCGACCGACGACCCCTCACTCGTCGAGGAGTACGCTGCCCTGATCGGCCGGGAACTGCGCGCCGTCGGTATTCGGGTCGCCCTTCACCCGATGGCCGACCTCGCCACCGAACCGCGATGGCCCCGTATCAGCGGCACCTTCGGTGAGGACGCCGATCGCGCCTCCCGGATGATCGCCGCCTACATCCGAGGACTCCAGGGGGAGCGGATCGGACCGGACAGCATCGCCTGTATGACCAAGCACTTCCCCGGCGGCGGCCCCCAGGCACGTGGCGAAGAGTCACACTTCGCCGCCGGCCGTCGACTCGTCTACCCCGGCGGCGCGTTCGAGCACCACCTGCGCCCCTTCGAGGCCGCCTTCGAGGCCGGCACGGCGCAGATCATGCCCGCGTACGCGATCCCCTCGGGGACCGGTCTGTCCGAGGTCGGCGCCAACTTCAACCGGGACGTCATCACCGGCCTGCTGCGCGGCCGGTACGGCTTCGACGGGGTCGTCTGCACCGACTTCAACGCCATCACCGGCACCGAGATCCCCGGCATCACCACCCTGCCGCCGCGCAACTGGGGCGTCGAGGAGCTGCCGGTGGCCGAGCAGGTCGTGCTGACCCTGGACGCAGGCGCCGACCAGCTCGGCGGCGAGACCGACCCCGCACTGATCCTGACCGCCGTCCGCTCCGGCGCGTTCAGCGAGGCACGTATCGACGAGTCGGCCCGCCGCATTCTGCGTGACAAGTTCCGCCTCGGCCTCTTCGACGACCCGTACGTCGACCCCGACGCTGCCGCCGAACGAGTCGGCGCTCCGGCCGGCGTAGAACTCGGCCGCCGGGTCCAGCAGCGGTCACTGGTCCACCTCGCCGGGCAGCCGGTCGCCGGGCAGCGGCTGTACACAGAGGGAATCGATCCCGCCGTCGCCGCCCGCTACGGCACCGTCGTGGAGCGGGTCGAGGACGCGGACGCCGCAATTGTCCGGATCACCGCACCGTACGAGAAGCGGGAGGGCTTCATGGAGCAGTTCTTCCATGCCGGCTCCCTGGAATTCCCGCAGGAGGAGTCGGAGCGTCTGCGCTCCCTCGCCGCCACTGTGCCCACCTGCTTCGCCGTCCACCTCGACCGCCCCGCCGTCCTTACCCCGCTCGCCGACCACGCGGCCCTCCTCATCGGCGAGTTCGGCGCCGACGACGACCTCGTACTCGACGCGGCCCTCGGGAAGGCGGCGATACCCGGATCCCTCCCGTTCGACCTCCCCTCCTCCATGGCCGCCGTCGAGGCCGCCCGCGAGGACGTGCCCTTCGACACCCACGCCCCACTGTTCCGCTGCGGCCACCCGACAGCCCGGTGAGCCACGCCCCCGCTGCGGGTGGCACCGCTTCGGCGCCACCCGCAGCGGGGCTGGGCTTTCCATCCCGCGGTCGGCCGCGAGGCCGACCGACGGCGCAATTCCGCCTTGCCAGAGACACGTCGCACCAGCCCAACCCACCACATTCACCGGGCCCTCGCGCACCCAGGGGCCCACCGGAGCAGCAAATTCTGCCTGACATCCCATCAGGGACAGTGCCGGGCGTGGGTCGAGCGAGCGTCAGCGCCGGGAGTCACCGAAGGTGCTCCGGGCTAGTACTCCAGCCGGACTTCTTCATTAGCGCTGGTCAACGGCTTGGGCGTGGAGAGTGTAACGGGCTGGAATGGGGGTGGGGCGGTCTTTGCCGGGCCGTCCCACGAACGTGTGGCCGCGGTGCTTGTAGTGGCAGCGGCGGGCGCGTGCTTGGTGGTGGCGGCGACGCCAGTGGGACCACGTCATCGCGTGGTCGCGGTCTGGAGCACGGTGGTGGGGTCCAACTGCCGGCAGACGTCGAATCTCGGCCGGTGTGAGGTCCACGAGGTCGGGTGTGTCCCGCTCGGTTTCCCCTTTTGTCGTTCCTGGGCGGCCAGGACGGCGAGGAAAGCGTGCGCGAGCATGGCGAGGGTGATGTGCCGGTACCAGCCCACGTAGCGGCGGACTTCGTACTGGTCCAGGCCGCATTCGTTCTTCGCGCTCTGGAAGCATTCCTCGACCTTCCAGCGGCAGCCGGCGATGCGTACGAGGTCGGCGACGGTGGCTTCCAGGGGTGCGCTGGCGAGGTAGTAGGCGATCTCGTCGGGCTTGGCGATGCTGCGGCGGGCCAGCATCCAGCGCTGCCGGGTGGGCTCGTCGCCGTCGAGCTCCCACACGTCCGGCAGGCGGGCTGCGGCCCAGTCGTAGAAACGCTCGCCCTTCGCGCCGGGGCCCGCGGACAGCCGCTGCCAGGCTTCGGGCGGGGCCTGGCCGATGAGAAAGTCGATGCGCGGGCCGTGGACCTGCTGGGACTTGGGCACGGCCACGACGTAGGAAAGCTGATGGCCTTCGAGGAAGCGGCGGAAGTGGGAGTCCTGGCCGTAGGCGGAGTCCGCGGTGACCCATCCGATGGGCAGGGGTGAGGTGAGGGCCCGCAGGATTATGGCCCTCGCCAGTTCGCCCTTGGTGGCGAAGACGCGGTCGTCGGGGACACGGGCGGCCCGGCAGCGTTCGCGGCCCTCGGTCCAGGACTTGGGCAGGTAGAGCTCGCGGTCGACCAGGGTGTGGCCGCGGGTGGTGGCGTAGGCGGCGAAGAGTCGGGTAGGACCGTCGCATTGCTGCGACGGTCCCCCCTCAGAACCGGCCGTGCGGGCTTTCCCCGCAGCTCGGCTCAAGCAAGCCCTGAAGACTCACAGGCGTGCAGTGCGGCAGGCCGCGTTGACGGGCCGGGCCGTGCCTGGGCTGATCCGGTGCTGGACCCGGTGGGCCAGTTCCGCCTTGCCCGAGGCGGTCAGGACAACCTGACCGTCGATCCCGGCCGTCTGGCGTCCTGCGTTGATCTCCGTGACCCGCCGCACGCTGAGCAGCGTGTTAGCGCGGGAGCGGAGCATCAGTTTCTGCAAGTTGCGGACCTTTTTCAGGTCCCCTGCCTGCGATGCCGTGAAGATTCTCTGCCGCAGTCGCCGTACTGACTCCTCCTGGGCCTGCCAGTCGATGGCCTCCCAGTCGGGTGGAGCGTCCTCCGGTCCGTTCACCGGGCCGGTGCTGGTCGCGGCCGGATCGGCAGCGGGTATGACCGTCACGGTGCCTAACTTGCCCTTCGGTTCCGGTTCCTGTCCGACAGCGTTCTTCACAGGCTCACCCGGCCCACGTCAGCACCCTTTCGGGTCCGGGCATGCACCCGTATCCGGCCAGTTATGCGGGACTCGGCGGAGGTGCCGATGCATGTCCCGGTTTCCTGTTGCCTTTCGGCGGCCGGCATTGGCTTCCTGGGCCGTCCTGCACCCGCTGGGGAGCTGGGCCTCCCTTACGGTCGGCTGACCAGACCAACAGGTCTGGACCCCAACGGGGTTGTCGCGTTCCACACGTGTGAGATGCGACCGGGGTGGGTGCCCTCATTACCCCGGGGCGGTGGTGTCCTCCCGGCCGACTCGGTGTCTTCGACCGGCACCCGCCGCTTCTCAGCGGCCAGCCCTGCACCCCGCTGTTGCTACCCATCTGCGAGGCTTGCCATCACGGAGCATCGTTGAGGGTTCAGTGAGCTTCACCCGTCCGGTCTTCCCCTTGCCTGTGACCCCCGGATGGAACGGGAGTCCTTGGGCTTCTTCCCCGAGCTTCGCACCCCGCCGTTACCAGCGACGCACGTCGGGGAGGGGACGGGCCTTGGACACTGGCCCGGGTTACGTCATCGGCATCATGCCGACCTCCTCTCTACGTAACCACTCACAGCGTGCGACCTCGCGTCGCACCGCCGATCTGGCAGTTCCCGGTGCGGCCTGGGACCTGTATTTCACCAGGGCGACTGTTCCGGCGAATCGATGTGCCGCCGCTCGCGGCCGTCCACTTCACCGGGTGGAACGGCCGGTGGAACCTGCGAATGTTCCGTGATTGGGAGTTACACCGAACGATTTACAGTGCCGGCCAGGACTCGAACTCAGACACAAAGGGTGGTTCGTGCGCAAGCCGGCCGGGGGAATTCCGCCGTGCAGCCGGGCCGGTGGCTCAGGACTGCAAGAATGGCCGTGACAGCCGTTGGGCGTACGGCGGCGGTATACGGGTGTGTTCCGGCGTGTACGCCTCCGAGTAGTGGGAAGCCCTCAGGCCATGACCGTCCAGCGCACATCCGTCGAGCAAGTCCGTCCCGTTCACCAGCTCAAGGTCAGTCTGGAAGGGATGAAGCCGCCGGTGTGGCGGCGGCTGGTAGTGCCGTCGGACGTCACGCTGGGCTCGCTGCATGACGTGATCCAGGTGGCGTTCGGCTGGGACGACATGCACCTGCACGCCTTCGAGGATCGCCTGGGCCAGCGATACGCCCCGCCGGAGGACGTCGGCCTCCCCGTCTTCGACGAGGAAGAGGCCGTCCTGGCGGATGCTCTGCCGCGCACCGGCAACCGTATGGACTATACCTACGACTTCGGTGACGACTGGCTGCACCGGATCACGGTGGAGGCGGTGCGCCCCGCCCAAGGGGGTGAGGGGGAGCGCGCGGTGTGCGCGGGCGGGCGCCGGGCCATGCCCCCGGCCGAGGACCTTGGTGGCGTATGGGGGCTGACCGGGCTGCTGGACCGGTACGGGGACGGGGAGCGCCCGAGCGCCACGGTCGTCCGGCGTGGCGGTGAGGAGTGGGTGGAGCACGACGGCCTGCACGACGAGGTGCTGGCGGGCCTGTACGAGGAGGGCTTCGACCCGGCTGCCTTCGACCCCGCCGAGCTCACCGGGGCGCTCGCACAGGTGCCGCTGCGCCGGGCGGCGGGCCCTCGGCGGAAGAGGCGCGCCGGGCCGGGCGGGCGCAAGACTCTGCCGGGGACGTATCGGTGCGAGTGCGGCGGTCTGCACCCGGTACCCGGCGGCGCGGGGCCGCTCCGCGAGGACGACGGGGCGGTTGGAGAGGTGTCGCTGTCCGATGTGCTGGGCGCCGTGGGCCTGCGGCTGCCGGCCGTGCGGCTGCCCGACGAGGTGGATCTGGCCCGCGCGGTGCGCGAGGTGCCCGCCTTCATGGCGGCGGTGCGGCTCGGGCACTGGTGCGGCGGCGGTCGAGAGCTGACGCCGAAGGGGCTGCTGCGGCCGAAGCTCGCCCGGCAGGCCGTGGAGGAGGCCGAACTGTGGCGCATTGACCCCGACGAGTGGGGCGATGCCGAGGAGCGGGCCGCGCGGCTGGCGAAGGTGCGAAGCGCGGCTGACATGGAGCCGCTGGATCTGCCCTGGGAGTGGTCGCTGAACTGCGGGTTCGTCGAGGTGGAGGGCAATCGTGCGCGGGCCGGCGGGGAACTGCCGGACGAGGGCGACGACATGGCGCTGCTGGCAGCCTGGCAGGAAGGGGTGGCGGGCGCGGCGGTCGAGCTCTCCCTCACCTTCCCCGCGATGGGTGGTTTGCTGGGCGAGCTGGCGCCGCTGCGGGAGCTGACTGACGAGGCACCGCCGCTGGTGTTCCTGATGCTGCTCGCGGCGTACGGGCTGCCCGACGGGGAGTGGCTTGATGCGGCCGCCTTCCTCACCAACGGTATGGAAGGGCTGCCAGAGGGCCCGGCCCGGCGGCTGGTGCGAGCGCTGCTGACCGAGCAGTACGACGACACCGCCGAAACGCTGGAGCTGTTCGGCGCCGCCGAACGCGAAGGCCACGAGCCTTCCTCAGGGCCCGAAACGGCCTGGCAGGTACCCCCAGTCGGGGACGTTGCCCTCGCTCTGCTGCTCGACGGCCTCGACGGCGGTGGGGAGGCCGCGCCGTCCCTCGGCCGTTTCCGGCTCACCGCACTGGGCCGTTCCGGACTGCGCATGCTGCTGGTGGCGGCGGGCGTGCCGGCGCCGGTGATCGGCTCGCTCGCCCAGGCGGACGCCCGTACACTGCTGGTCGCGCTCGACTCATACCCCTCCGAGGCGGATGCGGCGGCGGAGGTGGCGGGTTGGCTGGCGGCCCGCTCCGAGGCGGACGCGGCGGTGCAAGTGGTGGACGCCTGCGACGGTACGGAACCCGGCGACGCGCTCCGCCGCCTGCAGGCCCCGCGGGTGCTGGCCGCCGTGCTGGAGGCGGACCGCACCGGGCGAGCAAAGGCGGTGTTGCGCAAGGCGGCGGTCTCGAAGGTCACCGGCTGTTCGCACGCCGCGGCTTCGATGCTGCGCCGGATCGGTGAACCCGCCGAGGGGGACGACGCGTGGGGCTTGGAGTGGATGCTGGTGGACGGTGCGCTGCCGTTCGCCAGGGCTGGCGAACAGGCGCTGCGCGAAAGGCTGCTGGCGGGCCCCGAGGGTGGCAGGCGTCCGCTTGATCAAGTGGCCGAGTACGCCGACGACCTGTGGCGGGCCGGCCACCCGCACACCGGCGAGGTGCTCGGTGGGCTGGCCGACGCCGTCAAGTCCCTCGACAAGGCTCTGGCCAAGCGGCTGCGGAAGGCCGCGTTCAAGGCGGGGAGTGCGAATAACGCGGGGAGCGCCAAGTGAGTCTTCTCGTGAGGGAGATCGACGTCGAAGCCGGGCCGCTCGCCGACACCGCTGCTGTCGCCTGGGCGCGTGAGCACCTCGGCCGCGGCAGTTGGGCCACCGTGTTCGTGCCGGCCGAGCCGGCCCGGCTCGGCCGTCTGGTGTTCTACCGGCCTGCTGCCGAGGCCCGCCGCGTGCCTGCCCAGGCCGTCGCGCCGGGGGCAGTGGAGCGGGTCCGGCTGCCGCTGGTCCTGCCGCACGGCGGCACAGTGCGTACCCGCACTGTCGAGGGGTGGGCACTTGGTGCCGGCGATGCGCTCGCCCTTCTGCTCGACCTGCCCGTCTCCGGTGTCCATCCGTCGCTCGCCGCCTGGGCAGCCGTCGCCCGCCGAGCCCTGGAACTGCTCGGCGAGGGGCGTCTGTATCCAACGCTGACGTCTGACACGTACACCACCTGGCGCTTCGGGCCGCCCGGGGCGCGGGGCAAGCGCGACCTGGACGCGCTGGCCGCCGTGCTGCCCCCGTACGCCCACAACCTCCCCGTGCCTGCGGCGGACGGCGACCGGATGGTGCGCATCGCTGAACCGGCCACCTTGGTGCGGGAGTTCTGCGACGCGCTCGCCGACACCCTGCCGCGCACCCCGGCCGCCGTCTGGGCCATACCGGGCAATCCGTACGCCGACCGCGCCACCGCCCTGCATCCGCACCTGGCCGAGTGGGCGGCCGAGGCCGCCGCCGAGCGGGCCGCGCAGGTGAGCGTGGAGCTGCGGGTGGAGCCCCCGGCCGGGCACCGCCGCGCCTTCCGAGCCGTGCTGCAGCTGCGCACCGCGGCCGACCCGTCCCTGGTCCTCGACGCCGCCGAGCTGTGGGCCGACCCGCACCGCGCGCAGCGCCTGCTCGGCCCGCATGCCGAGGCCGAAGCGCTGCTCGCGCTGCGCCGCGCCGCCCGCGCCTGGCAGCCGCTGAAGCGCCTGCTCGCCGAGGCCGCCCCCAGCGCGCTCCGGCTCGACGACGAGGAGGCCATGGAGCTGCTGGGGGACGCCACCGACGTGCTGCGCACGGCGGGTGTGCGCGTGCACTGGCCACGCGAGCTGGTCAAGGCCCTCCAGGCGCGGGCGGAGATCGGAGCGGCCACCGCGCCCGGCGCGACCGTGGACACCCTGCTGGGCCGCGACGCCCTGCTTGATTTCTCCTGGCATGTCGCACTCGGCGGCCAGAGGCTCACCGAAGCCGAACTCGACCAGCTCGCCGAGGCCCGCCGCCCGTTGGTCAAGCTGCGCGAGCAGTGGGTGGTCGCCGACCCGAAGCTGGTGGCCCGCCTCAAGCGGCGGCACGGCTGCGAACTCGCCCCGCTGGACGCGCTCCAGGCGGCGCTGACCGGGGAGGTGGAGTGGGACGGCGAGCGCGTCGCGGTGGAGGCAGCCGGCGCTTTCGGTGACCTGGTCGCCCGGCTGCGCGACCCCGAGGAGCGCACCCCCGTCCGGACACCGGAGGGCCTGACCGCCACCCTGCGTGGCTACCAGCAACGGGGCCTGGCCTGGCTGGCGGACATGACCCGTCTCACGCTCGGCGGGATCCTCGCCGACGATATGGGCCTCGGCAAGACGATCACCCTGCTCGCTCTCCACCTGCACCGCCAGGGGCAGTCCGACACCGCGGGCCCCACCCTGGTGGTCTGTCCAACCTCCCTCCTCGGCAACTGGCAGCGCGAGGCCGCCCGTTTCGCCCCTGCCGTCCCGGTGCGCCGTTACCACGGCCAAGAGCGCACCCTCGACCACCTCGCCGGGGACGAACTCGTCCTGGTGACCTACGGCGTGCTGCGCCGCGACCGCGAGCGGCTCGCCGCCGTCAAGTGGTCGCTCGTCGCCGCCGACGAGGCCCAGCACGTCAAGAACCCGTACGCCTCCACCGCCCGCGAGCTGCGCGCTGTGCCCGCCCATGCCCGCGTCGCCCTCACCGGCACCCCGGTGGAGAACAACCTCTCCGAGCTGTGGGCACTGCTCGACTGGACCACCCCCGGCCTGCTCGGCCCGCTGTCTGCCTTCCGCGACCGCTTCGCGAAGGCCATCGAGCGCGGCGCGCTGGGCACGGAGGGCGACGAGGAAACCGCCGACCAGGCCCGGCAGGCCGCCGAGCACCTCACCCGGCTCACCCGCCCATTCCTGCTGCGCCGTCGCAAGTCCGACCCCGGCATCGCTCCCGAACTCCCGGCCAAGACCGAGACCGACCACCCCGTCGCCCTCACCCGCGAGCAGGTCGTCCTGTACGAGGCGCAGGTCCGCGAGACCATGGCCATCATCGAGAAGGCGGACGGCATCGCCCGCCGCGGCCTGGTGCTCAAACTCCTCACCGCGCTCAAGCAGATCTGCAACCACCCCGCCCACTACCTGCGCGAGACCGGCCCGCTGCCCGGCCGCTCCGGCAAGCTGGAGCTCCTCGACGAACTGCTCGGCACGGTGGTCGCCGAAGGCGAGAGCGCGCTGGTCTTCACCCAATACACGCAGATGGGCAAGCTCCTTCAGCGGCACTTCGCCGACCGCGGCATGCGCGCCCGCTACCTGCACGGCGCCACCTCCGTGCCGCATCGCGAGGGCATGGTCAATGCCTTCCAGCAGGGCGAGTTCCCCGTCTTCCTGCTCTCCTTGAAGGCCGCCGGGACCGGCCTCAATCTCACCCGAGCCACCCATGTGATCCACTACGACCGCTGGTGGAACCCGGCCGTCGAGGACCAGGCCACCGACCGCGCCTACCGGATCGGCCAGGATCGCCCCGTCCAGGTCCACCGGCTCACCACCCAAGGCACCGTCGAGGACAAGGTTGCCCGCCTGCTCGGCGCCAAGCGCGCCCTCGCGGACCAGGTCATCGCCTCTGGCGAGGCCGCCCTGACCGAACTCTCCGACGCCGACCTCGCCGAACTCATCGCACTCTCCAAGGAGTTCGAAGTATGACGCCCGCACGCGGGGCTCGGGCCCGCAAGGCCCCACGCACCGGCACCCGCGCCTTCGCCGCCACTTGGTGGGGCCAGGCCTGGGTGGACGCCCTGGAGGCATCCACCCTCGACGCCGGCCGCCTCTCCCGCGGCCGCACCTACACCCGCAAGGGCATGGTCGGCCCGGTCACCGCCGCCCCCGGCCTCCTGCGCGCCGAGGTCGAGGGCAGTAACCCCTGGCCCTACGACGCCGCGGTGCACCTGCGCGTCCTCACCGACGCCCAGTGGAACACCCTCCTCGACGCCATCGCCGTACAGGCCGGCCGCACCGCCGCCCTCCTCGACGGCGAGATGCCCGCCGACCTCGTCGACGACGCCCGCACCGCCGCAGTCCCCCTGCTGCCCGAGCCGAGCGAACTCGACCCCGAGTGCTCCTGCCCCGACTGGGGCTACCCCTGCAAGCACGCCGCCGCACTGTGCTACGCCACCGCCGCCCACCTCGACGACGACCCCTTCTGGCTCTTCACTCTCCGCGGCCGCACCAAGGACGCCGTCCTCGCCGCGCTGCGCACCCGCCGCCAGGCCCTCACCGGCACCACCTCACAGACCGACGACGCACCCCGCAGCCAGGGCGTGCCCGCCGGCGAAGCCTTCGCCTCCTTCAGCGGGGTCTTCAGCCCACCCGCCCCCGAGCCGGACGAGGCCGCGTCAGGTGAGCCCGAAGCAGTCCCTCTCCCGCTCACCACCGCGCCCCCGCCCGGCGCCCCCTTCACCCTCGACGACCTCGAAGCGATCACCCGCGACACCGCTCAGCTGGCCCGCGGTCTCGCCGCCGGGCACACCGCCTCGCTCACCAGCACCCCCCTCGAGGACGCCGTACGCCTCGCCGCGAGCGGCGTCGGCGAGGACCGGTTCCACCGGCTCGCCAGTGCCACCGGTCTGCCTGCACCCAACTTCACCCGCCTGGTCCGCGCCCGGCGCCACGGCGGACCCGCGGGCGTCGCCGTCGCCCGCGCACCTCTCAGCCCCGACCCCGCCGCGATGGCCGCCGCCCGCACCGCCCTCTTGGACCCCGATAACGCCGACGGTGTGGACCCCGCCGCCCGCACGGTGCGGCTGCGCGCCTGGCGCAACCGCCTCACCGCCGACAACGAAGGCATCCAGATCCGCCTCGGCCCCGACAACCGCTGGCACCCCTACATCCGCGAAGGCCACGGCACCGCCGCCGAATGGTGGCCCTGCGCCCCCGCCACAGCCGACCCCGTCGCCGCTCTCGTCGCGGCCCGCACCGCCGCCACGGCGAACTGACGGATTAAGCTGGCCAGGGCGCCCGAAGGAGGACACGATGACGACCGCATGGGACGCGCTCCCGCCCTGAATGCTGCCGCCCCGGCCGAGTGGTTGGGAGGCCGATGACCTCGACAACGCACCCGACCTCCCACGACACACCGAGCTGATCGATGGAGCGCTGAGTCGTTCAAGTCGTGGCCCTTCCCATGCGGGGACACGACTACTTCGCGATCTGAGCGCTCGGCCCTGTCTCATATTCGGTGGTGACGGAGATTCGTGAGGGTCGTTGGCATTCATGTGAGGGATGTCAACGAGCTTGTGCAGACGGTGTCTTCTGGGCTGTCCCCGCTGGTCATCGAGGATGTGGTCGACGGGGGTGAGCGGATCGTGGTGCGGGCACGGACTCCGCAGGACACCGCGGTCTGCCCGGTGTGTCAGGACGCATGCCCGGCTATCACCTGCGGACGGTAGCCGACGTGCCGGTCGACGGGCGCCAGGTGGTGGTCCGTGTGCGGGTGCGGCGTCTGGTGTGTCCCACGCTCGGCTGCTGCCACACCTTCCACGAACAGGTGCCCGGAGTCCTGGAGCGTTACCAGCGCCGCACAGCCCGCGCTTGTCGATATCGCGTCCAGGCGGATTACTGCGGCGGTGCTGCGGCCGACGACGAAGGCGGCTGACGCCTCCACCCTCGTGGCCTGCAGTGATACGCCAGAGACGATACGTTCGGGCTGGTCGGAGGCTCTGCGGATGTCCCGGTCGGTGCTGCCGCACCGGTGGCTGCTGGCCTTGGACGAGCGGCTGGAACACGCGGCGGCGAGGCCGGAGGTCGTGCCGGAGACGATCGTCTGCGATCACGGCAAGGCGTTCATTCAGCGCCGGAGACGCACGGCCGGCCACCTCAACAACCACCCTGCTGAGTCCAATTGATCCGAAACAGTAGGATTCTGAGTGGCTGATCCCTGTGCAAGTGAACTGATGGGACGCACCGCGGTTGTCGGCGTCGTCGTAAGAGGCCCCTCGGCTGCGAGCGGTGGCAGCGTGCCGGGCGCGAGGATGTCGCGACGGTGTTCCAGGAGTGGACCCGGGCAGGGGTTCACAACTGCTGGGCAGACACACCGTTTTGGCGAACATGGGCACGATGGGGTGAACGGCGCGATGAGCTGCGGGCATGCCCGGCGGGGTGTGGGTAACGTTCTCGGTGCGATCTGGGACGCCGGGTGTGGTGTCAGCGGTCGGGGCCCCGTGTCACCAGCGAGATGGTTCGGGGCCTCCCCGTCGCCTCCGGCCACACCCATACGGCCAGGTCGTAGGGATTCCGCCCGCCTGGAACGGAGCGCATAGGCGGTGCTCGTCTGGCGGGAGGAGAGCTGGCCTGCGATCCGGGCCAGGGCCGCCACGTCGTCCGATGGCGATGCCCTATAACACCGAACCCAGTCCGTGATGTTCCTTGTCATCGAATCCAATCGCCGCGGGTCACGACGGCGTCAACGCTGCTCGGCGCCACGGGCCGCCTTGCCAACGAAGTCAGTCGTCGCAGGTCGTAGGCATCCGCTCGGCTGACTTCATTGGCAACGGACAACGGCGGGGCCAGGGCGAGGATTGACACGTGCCATGCTGGAACTTCCGGTTTACGGTGGCGAGCGGGGAAAGCGGCAGGGTGAGGCCAGTGACACGGGCGAGCCGGACTAGGGTCTGGGACTGGTTCTCGTCCTCCGACCCCGGACTGTTGCGGCTGATGGCCGGCCTGCGGACAGTCGGCGCCATCGCGCTCACGCTCGCGGTCCTGGCGCTGCTCGAGGCCGATGTCAGCCACATGGTGGCGGGTGCCATCTCAGCCATGGTCGCGACCTTCGCCATCAAGGAGAAGCAACGGCGCGAACAGGCCATCACGCTCGCGCTCGGCCTGCCCGTGGCGCTCGTGGCGATGTCACTGGGAGCCCTGTTGAGTACCCGGATCGTCGCGGGCGACCTCGTCTTCCTCGCCTTGATCTTTGCCGCGGTCTACAGCCGTCGGTTCGGTGATCGCGGTACGGCCCTGGGGCTCATCGGCTTTCAGATCTATTTTGTGTCCCTGTTCGTCAGGGCCGCGGTCTCAGCGCTGCCGGGGCTGTGCGGAACACTGGTCGTCGCGTTCGTCTGCAGCGCGGTCGTGCGGTTCGGCCTGGTTGTTGAGACGCCCGAACGCATTCTGCTGCGACTGCGCGAGGCATTCCGCGCCCGCCTCGGCCAGTTGGTATCCGCCCAGATCGAGTTGCTCGTCGCCGGGCCGGACCACGTGGAGAAGGCGCTGGAGGACGTACGTCGGCACACCGCACGCCTCCATCAGAGCGCGATGATGATCCAGGGGCGGCTGGAGGAGGGCACCAGCGACAGCGCCACCGCTTTGCTCGTCCAGCGCCGTGTCGCCGACGCCGAGATCGCAGCTGAGCGGCTCGGCGTACTCATCCTCACCGCGCGCAGCTCCGAACGCGCCGATACGCTCACACTTCATCTGCCGCACGCGCCCGCGCCGGCGCCCGGCAACCGACTGCGGACACAGGACGACATCACCGCGACGTTGCGCCGTGATCTCAACGCGTTGCGCCTGCTCGTGGCCCGCCCGGCCTCGAGCAATCGTGGTGCCGCGGTGGCCCATCTGCGCAACCGGCTGCTCGGCTATCGGGACGAGGAGAATCTGCCGCGCACCTCGGTCCCCGTCCAGGACGTCTTCCGCGGCATCGGGGAGGCTGCGCGCGGTGTCATGGGCCTGCGGCTGGCTCTCGACGGGCCCCAGGACGAGTCCGACGACACGCCTGCGACGACGCGTTCCCGTGAGGAACTGGATGCCGAGGACGTCGCCATGGCGCAGGCCGAGGAGACCGAGCCTGTCGAGGATGTCCGCAAGGGACTGGAGCGTCCCACGACGCGTGCCGCGGTCCAGGTGTCGGTGGGTTCGGCGCTGGCCATCGTGGGCGGGGAGTTCCTCTCCAGTCAGCGCTGGTACTGGGCGGTGCTGACCTGCTGGGTCGTCTTCCTGAACACGGCGTCCACCGGGGAGATCCTGGTCAAGGGCTACCGTCGGCTGCTGGGCACGGTTCTCGGCGTCGTCGCCGGTGCCGGCCTGGCGGGCCTGGTGGGCCACCACACCTGGACGGCGTTCGCACTCGTGCTGGTGTTCGTCTTCGCCATGTTCTTCACCGCGCCGCTGTCGTACGCCCTGATGTCCTTCTTCGTCACGGCGGCACTGGGGCTGCTGTACACCCTGCTCAACACCTACAGCTCCGCGGTGCTTGTCCTGCGCATCGAGGAGACCGCGCTCGGCGCCGCCTGCGGCGTGATCGCGGCGGCCGTGATCCTGCCGGTGCATACCGATCGCCGAACCGACGAACTCCTCGGCACGGTGCTGACCCGGCTCGGTGTCGTCACCGATGCCGCGGTGGAGCAGCTGAGCGGCGGGCCCGCGCGCGATCTGCTGGACATGGCCCGGGAGCTCGATACGGCACTGGAGGATCTGCGATCCTCCACGCAGCCGTTGACCCACCCGATCACTCCGCTGCGGACCCGCCGCCAGACCGCTCGCTACGTGGTGGCGCTGCTGGAGACGTGCGCCTACCACGCGCGTTCGCTGGCGGCGACGGCCGAACTCCTCCCGAACAGCAAGAGCGTTGCCGCGGACCCCCTCCTGAAGGGGGCAGGCCGGCGCATCGCCCACAACATCGACGTCCTCGTCGCACGTGTCGAGGACGACGACAGCGACGGCGTGGTGGAGACGGGCGCGAGCCTGGCCTCCATGCTGGAGACGGACACGCCCGGCACCCCCCGGCACGACCGTGTCACGGACCGTGTCCTGCGGCATCTGCAGCGCCTGGACGAAGGGTTGATCGGTCTGGCCCGCCCCCTCGGGGTGGTGTCTGTCGCCACATCCGACCGGGCGTCGTCTCGGGGCGGGCGCGCGTAGCCGGGGTCGGCTGCCGCAGCTGACCTTCTGGTCTCGGCGAGGCTGGGGCGAACAGTCTGGGGTCGGCGGCAGTGGGGCGGCGACTAGGCCGATCACCCCGGCCGAGGCTCTGGCTCCTGGGAACACCTGGACAGGTACCCGGTGCGGCTGGAAACCTTCGCAGACCACCGACAGTTGGTAATCGCCGGGCGGTATAGCCGGGGTGAACAGACCGTACGCGTCGGTGCCGCCCTCCGTCACCGGCTGTCCCACCCGGTCCAGCACGGTGACCGTCGCCTGCATCGGCAGTCCCACCGGGTCCACCACCTGGCACTCGGCCCGGCCCGCTCCCTCGGGTAGTGGCAACCGTTCCGATCCCTACTCGGCAACTGCGTGTCCGTTGCACACGGACACCCGGGCCGCACGGTTCGCGAACGAGTGCGGATCTGGCCTGTCGATGTCCCAGCCGGGCTACGCCGAGGCGCGGCCGTTCATGGAGGGACCTGGCACCAGGCCGGCCAGCCACGCGCACCACAGGGTGGCCACCCGTCCTCGATCTTGGGCAGGTAGGCGTCGATCGCCCGGACCCGGTGTCGGCGGGCCCCGGGCGCCTGCCCGGCCGCACGCATCTTCACATAAGGCAGCAGTACCGGCTGGAGTCGATGTTGAAGAACAGGGGGCCCGTCTGGCCGCCACGCGACGGCCACCGCCACCGAATCCGCGTCCTGGCCTGGCTGACGGGCGCGGCTGATCACCGCGCCTGCCGGGGGCGCCATGAACAACGAAGCCGGTGCCATTGCCCGCCGGCCCCGCGCGAGGCCGCGTCGCCCAGGCGTGAGCGGCCGAGCGACCGTCGTCCACGGTGGGGGCGCTCACCGGTGCGTCCTCACTCCGTGGAGGCTGCCGGAGGGTGCGGGGCGACGTTGCTGACCTCCGGCATCGACGGTGTGGGGTGGCGACGTCGGCGTAGCCAGACGTACAGCATCAGGCACGGCAGCAGCAGTCCGACGACCGTGAGGTCGAGGAACGCTGTGAAGCTGTCGATGTGCCTGACCAGCCAGGCGAAGTTCTGCCCGAAGAAGCCGACCACGAAGGACAACGGAAGGAACACGGTCGCGACGATCGTGAGCCGCTCCATCGTGGCGCTCTGCTGGAGGTTGATCTTGTTCTGCTCGACGGAGACCACCGCGATGTTCGCCTCCAGGACGGTGGTCAGGAGATCGCGTTGGGCGGAGACCTCCTCGTTGACCAGCAGCAGATGGTCGTGCACGTCGCGGAAGTACGGCAGGAGCTCGGTCGGTGACTTGTCGGGCTGCAGCTGCCGGGCGAGCACGGCGAGCAGCGGGTGCACGGCACGGTAGAAGTCGGTGGCCTCACGGCGCAGGGAGTAGATCCGTTCGGTCGGGGCGACCGCCCCGGAGAACACCGTGGCCTCGATCTGCTCGATGTCGCGTTCGAGTTCCGCGACGACCGGCGCGTAGCTGTCGACGACCTGGTCGAGGATGGCCCACAGGGTTGAGGCGGTACCGGCCCGCAGCAGCTCGGAGCGGCGTTCGAGCCGGGCGCGGGCGCCGTGCAGCTCGCTGGCGATGCCCTGGCGGACGGTGATCACGAAGTGTTCGGCGAGGAAGATGCTGATCTCGCCGGTGTCGATCTCCTCGCGCTCGTCGTCGTAGCGTGCCGTGCGCAGGATGATCAGCTCGGTGCCGTCCTCGTACTGCTCGGCCTTCGGCCGCAGGTGGAATGTCCGGGCGTCCTCGACGGCGAGTTCGTGCAGTCCGAAGTTCTCGCGCACCCTGGCCATTTCCTCAGGACCCGGTTCGAAGATGCCCAGCCAGACAAATCCGCCCTGCGTGCAGCGCGCGGCCGCCTGCTCCAGCGACATCGCACCCTCGTGCTGCCGGCGCCCGTCGCGGTAGTGTGCGCAGTCGACGATCATGGCCTTCCTCCTTGCGTCCAGCCGACGTGCGCCACCTCTTGCCCCCCGGCGGCATAGCGCGCCGTACAGGCCTCACAGCAATACGTTGGTCTCTCCCGCGCGCAGACTCCCGGAGGCAACCTGCTCGGCGCCGCTGAATGCGCTGCCCGGGCCGGCACGGCCGGTACACCCTCACGGCCACCGTGGCGTTCGCGCACCGGGAGGTGGAGTGAGCCGACCGCATCCACCTCGACGTGAACCGTGGCTGCTGGTACCTCACCGCGTCCTGCCCAACGCTGCTCAGCGTGCGGCTTCACCACGCCCGGCAACCGGGAGAGCCAGGCCATGTTCGTGTGCAAGAACCCGGACTGCGGCTGGTCGGGCAACGCCGACCACAACGCAGCCCGGAACATCTTGCACCTGTACCGGATGGGCCTCGCGCTCATCCCGGCTGCCGGGAGAGCACTTCAAGTCTGACCGACCATGGAGGCGGGTTGGACGAGGCGGTCGAAGTCCTCGGCACTGATGTAGCCGGAGGCCAGCGCTGCTGCGCGCAGTGTGGTGTCCTCGTTGTTGGCCTTGTGGGCGATCGCGGAGGCCTTGTCGTAGCCGATCACGGGCGAGAGTGCGGTGACCAGCATGAGGGACCGGTCGACGTAGCTGTCGATCTGGTCCCGGTTGAGCTGCGCGCCCTCGATGCAGTATTCGCGCATCTTGGTGCAGGCGTCGGCGAGGATGGTCGCCGCGTGAAGGAAGTTGTTGATGATGACGGGGCGCATGGCGTTGAGCTCGAAGTTGCCCTGTGTGCTGGCGAAGGCGATGGCCTCGTCCTCGGACAGCACCTGGATGCAGACCATGACCATTGCCTCGCACTGGGTCGGGTTGACCTTGCCCGGCATGATCGAGGAGCCGGGCTCGTTCGCCGGGAGGATGAGTTCGTCAAGGCCGCAACGAGGTCCGGAGGCCAGCCAGCGGATGTCGTTGGCGATCTTCATCAGTGGCACGGCCAGCGCCCTCAACCCGGCGGAGGCGCCGGCCACGGCGTCCAAACCGCCCTGGGCCGCGAACTTGTTCTCGGCAGTGGTGAATGGGTAGCCGGTCATGGCAGCGATCTCAGCTGCCACCTGCTCGCCGAATCGGGGTGGAGCATTGAGTCCGGTCCCGACCGCGGTGCCGCCCATCGCGAGCTCGTACAGGCCCTCGGCGGACCCGGTGACCCGGTCGATGGCTTGTTGCAACTGGTGGGCGTAGCCGGACCATTCCTGCCCCACGGTGAGCGGGACGGCGTCCTCCAGGTGGGTGCGGCCGATCTTCACCACGTCGTGCCACTGTTGTGCCTTGGTCTCGATGGCGTGCTGCAGCGCCTGGACGCTGGGCAGCAGGTGCTCGTGGATCTCCTTGACCGCGGCGATGTGCATGGCGGTGGGGAAGGTGTCGTTGGAGGACTGCCCCATGTTGACGTGGTCGTTGGGGTGGATGGGGGATTTGCTGCCCAGTTCCGCGCCGACCAGTTGGATGGCGCGGTTGCTGATCACCTCGTTGGTGTTCATGTTCGACTGGGTCCCGGAGCCTGTCTGCCACACGTACAGCGGGAAATGCTCGTCCAGCTTGCCCGCGATGACTTCGTCGGCCACACGCTGGATCAGGTCGGCCTTCCAGACCGGCAGGCGTCCGGCGCGCCCATTGACGGCGGCGGCGGCCTTCTTGACGTATCCGTAGGCGTGGTAGACCGCTTTGGGCATGCGGTCGTCCCCGATGGAGAAGTGGATCAGGGAGCGTTGTGTCTGGGCGCCCCAGTAGCGGTCTGCGGGGACGCCAATCGCTCCCATGGAGTCGGTCTCCCGCCGGAAGCCGGTCGCGTGCAGTCCGATGGGGATGTCGAGGATCTTCGGGGCTTCGCCCTGACCGGCCGATCCGGCCCGGTCGGCGGCGGAGTGTTGCGTGTTCATGCTGCGGCTCCGTCGGTGTGGACCGGCTGCCACATGGCCTCCCGGACAGCCTCTGCGGTGTCGATCGGCTTGGAGGTGGCCACGCCGTCCTCGAGTGCCGCCTTGACCACCGCAGTCGCAGTGATCGCCGAGGACTCCCGAAGATTGTCCACGGGCGGCAGCAGGGACGCGCCCGGCCCCGACGGGGCGACCTGGTCCGCGACAGCCTGTGCGGCCGCGAGCAGCATGCCCGCGGTCACCTGGGATGCACCGGAGACGATGGTGCCCAGGCCCAAGCCCGGGTACAGCAGCGCGTTGTTGGCCTGCCCGATCTGGTAGGTCACGCCGTCGTATTCCACGGGTGGGACGGGGATGCCGGTCGCGACGAGCGCCTTCCCCCTGGACCAGGCGATGACGTCGGCGGGCATGGCCTCGATCCGGGAGGTGGGGTTGGAGATCGGGAAAATGATCGGCCGCTCGGTGCCCTCGGACATGGCCTCGACGACCTCGCGCGTAAACGCGCCATGTACGGTGGAAGTGCCGAGCAGGATCGTCGGCTTGACCCGGCGAACCGTTTCCAGCAGTGAGATCGCGCCATCGTGCCGCGCCCAGTCTGCGGCCTCGGCCGGATCACGCGCGTAGGGCTGCTGGAAGTCGCGCAGGTCGGTCATGTCCCGGGTGAGCAGCCCCTGTTTGTCGATCAGCCACACTTGTGCGGCGCCCTGCTTCGGATCCGCGCCGTCGCGGATCATGGCGTCGCACAACTGGTCGGCGATGCCCACCCCGGCGGTCCCGGCGCCGAAAACGACCAGTTTCTGGTCCCGCATCCGCACACCGCTCACTTTCACGGCCGACAGCGCGGCAGCGAGCGTGATGGCGCCCGTCCCCTGCATGTCGTCGTTGAAGATCCGGTAGCGGCCGCCGTACTGCTCCAGGATCCGTCGCGCATTGCTGGGACCGAAGTCCTCGAAGTGCAGCAATGCGTTCGGGAACATGGACGATGTAGTCTCCAGGTACTTCTCTATGAACGCGTCGTAGTCGGTGCCGCGGACGCGGGGGTGCCGGTTGCCCAGGTACAGCGGGTCGTCCAGCAGTGACTTTCGGTCCGTGCCCACATCCAACGACACGGGCACGACGCGCCGCGGGTCGATGCCGGCGGCCGCCGTGTACACGGCCAGCTTCCCGACCGAGATCTGGATCCCACCCACACCCCAGTCGCCGATGCCCAGGATCTCCTCCGCGTCGGTGCACACGATCAAGTCGACGTCCTCGGGCCCGATTTGAAGCGTGGCGAAGGCCTTCTCCATGTCGTCAGGCCGGTCGATGGACAGGAAGATGCCGCGCGGGCGCCGGTACTCGTGGGAGTACTTCTCGATCGCCTCGCCCACCGTGGGGTCGTACACAACCGGCAGCAGCTCGGCGAGGTGCTCGGCGAGAACCTTGAAGTACAGGGTTTCGTTGCGGTCATGCAACTGTTCCAGATACACGTTCTTGGCCAGGTCGTTGTCCTGAACCTGCATCTGTTGGTAGGCACGCTGAGCCTGCCGCTCGAGCGTGAGCACCCCGGAAGGCAGGCGCCCGGTAAGACCGAGGGCATCCCGTTCCTCCTGGGTGAAGGCCACACCACGGTTACGTAGCGGATCTACAAGAACGCTGGGGGTTTCCGGAGTCCGCGCGTGGCTCTCGGTCATGAGAATCTCCCTCTGTGCGAATGCCGTGTGCGCTTCGGCCGGGATGATCACGCGGGAACACTCCATGCCGCGGCCACCGGCAGGTCGAAGGGTGCCGGGGACGCTGTAGTGCCATGCCCACCACGCAGACAGCAGCCACGATCATCGCCGCAAGGGTCAGCGAGTATGCGACCTTGATCGGAACCTGTGAAGGTCGGAGCGGCCCGGGGCCCGGGGGAGTATGGAATATGACGCCGCCGTCCCAGTGCGGCGCTCGCTCGCAATAGCACCGCCCGGCGGGCCCACCACGCACTTCGCGTCAGACGCCTCATCGGTGCCACGGTATGAGTTCAGGCTAACTACCAGCCGACGGTCTGCGCGACTTCACTCGTCGACGCGCCGGACAACCACCACGGCCGCGGCGTCGACGATGCGGTCAGCTGTCTCCTCGGCGTTCAGTCCGTCGTGGAGGGCCGCGCCGACCAGGGGTCCGGCTCCCTCCAGTCGGTCCTCCAACGTCAGGCCCGGCCCTTCGACCACGTCGTCGGTGACCATGACCAGCGCGTTGTCCTCGTTCAGGGGGGAAGGTCTCCTCTGCGTAGTCCGTGCCGGGCACGACTCCCAGAACCGCTCCGCCCGCAGCGCAGACCGAGGTCCGCGGACGAGGCCGCCAACTGGTACGGGATCAGCAGGCTGCCCAGGTCGTTTCCCGAGTCCAACAGGTGCACCGACACCAAGTGCTCACCAGTTGCTGGATCCCGTACCACCGCATCCGACCTGTGCCGCCTGCGCACCGTTCCTGGGCAGTGAGCAGGAGTGAGTCCTGGCTCACCGGCACGCCCCGAACGGTCTTGGGCGCACTGGTCCTCCGCTTTCGCCTCCCGGTCGGCGACGCATATCCCGTATGCGCTCCGTCCCAGGCGGGCGGAATCCCTACGACCTGGCCATATGGGTGTGGCCAGAGGCGCGGGATCGCCCTCGAAGAACTGAGTGGCATCCGTGACCGGGTACGGCCTTCCCGCGACCAGCGGGCCACGGTCCTCCTGGCCGTTCCACCAGCTCGAAGAACACCTCCGGTACAAGATGGCCACATCGTCTGATCTGCGCTGACGCGAACCCGATGGCCCCCGAGGCCCAATCCGCTCGTGTGATGGAATCTCCACCGGCGCGGCGGGAGCGCGGACACAGCGCGACGGGCACGCTGGGACAGGGAGACGGGGGCGCTATGACGAGCGGACACGACACCCACGGGGCAGCCTCCGGCGCCCATCCACTGCTGACCCGCGCCCTCACCCGAGAATCCGGGCGGGCCTGGCAGCTCCTGGCCGCTGGGGAGTGGCGTCCCGCCTCGTCGGACGCCGATGCAGCAGCGGCCGTCCTGGCCCGCCTCACCGCCCCGCTCCCGACCCGGCGGGCTGCGACGGCACGGACGCCGGCCACGGACCGGGACCGACGGCTCCAACGCATCCTGCGCACCACCCTGCACCACCTCGACGCGGGCGCCGTCAGCCCGCCCACCGCTGCTCTCCTGGCCGCCGTCGCTCGCGCCCTCCTGCCGTGGCACGCCCACCCGAATCCACCGGCTGCGGCGGCAGCCCCGAGATTCGGGGCCGCGCCGAGGACAGCCGACGGCGTGGCGGTGCCGCCGACCGAAGCGGGCGAGGCCCTGCTCCCCGATCTGATCGCACTGTTCACCACCCTGGCCGAGACGAGTCCGCCCGAGGCCATCCGGCTCACGCCGCC
This sequence comes from Streptomyces sp. NPDC057565, assembly GCF_042801455.1. Lineage (NCBI taxonomy): Bacteria > Bacillati > Actinomycetota > Actinomycetes > Kitasatosporales > Streptomycetaceae > Streptomyces > Streptomyces sp. NPDC057565. Next base: position 41,810 of record NZ_JBHVFU010000060.1, read on the forward strand.
GGTCGAGCCCTGGCAGGTCCAGTACACGGGCCGGTTCCGTCGCCACGGCAGACCCGCCCCCGGCGTGTGGACGGCCGAGACCGTTGACTGCCCAGGATGCGGCGGTACGGCCGGGCCGTGGACGGTGACCTGCGACTGGCGTCTGATCGCGCTGGGCTGCTCGTGCGGAGTCGTGACCCACGAGCACGGCCTCGCCTTCTCCGAGGTCTGGCTCCTCCTGCCGGATGCCTGACGAGCCCCGCGGCAAGCATGTCCCAGGCGACTACGGCCCAAGTGGCCGACTTGAACGCTCACTTGCCAACTGGAGCGACCACACCTCGGATCGGCAGTCCCGGAGTGATCCAACCGCCTCGAAGATCACTTCGTGAGGAGTTCTCAGACGGTGACCTGGGATTGTGCTGGGCTGAGTACATACACGGCGGTCTGTTCGGCGTGCGGGATGAGCAGGCCCTGCAGTTCCTGCGCTGCGGCCTTGAGGAGGTGGCCGTCACGGGCGGCGTGGAGGGTCTCGATGACGAAGGCCACGTGTGTGGAGTCCTCGGTGACGCGGGTGCGGTGGGCGTCGCGGTGGTTCCAGTGGCGGGTCAGGACGCCGGTGGTGTCCGCGTAGATGATCTCGCCGGTCTTGGGGTTCTCGGTGGTGTCGGGTTCGCCGAGCGGGGTGAAGGACTCGGTGCCGTCCGCGTGGCGGATGACGACATCGCCGGTGACGTGGTCCAGGTCGAAGGCGCCGACGGGCAGGCCGTGCTGCACGGAAACGCCGTTGTAGGAGTCGACGGCCGGGTTGATGCGCGGCAGGGTCCCCTTCTTGGTGAGGCGCCGGCCGAGTGCGTCGACGCTGGGGCGGATGCGGCGGGGGTTGGTGCCGAAGGAGCGGTAGGCGGTATGCCACGCCTCGATGCGGGGGTCGGTCTCGTCGGCAGGCTGCCAGGTGCCGTCGGCGAGCTGTTGCTCCAGGTCCTCCAGGGCGGTGGTGGTGTCGGGCCAGGGTTCACGGCCGCGCAGGCCGGTGGCGGTGACCAGGGCGATGAGGGTGTCGGGGAAGTCGTCTGCGACAGCGGGGGTGAGGTGGAAGGCGGTCATGGGTGGGGTTTCCGTTTCTGTGCCGGGGTGGTGTGCGGGGTCAGGGCTTCCAGGGGCCGATGCGGTCCAGTCGGCGGCGCTGCTGGAGTGCGGTGGGGGCGTCGAGGCCCCGGCCGCGTGCGGTGAGGTGGTCGGCCACGTCGGTGCGGTGTTCGACGGGTTTGTGGTCGTCGTATTTGAACTTCGCGACTACTTCGGTGATTTCCAGGTGCAGGCCGCGGATGCCGGGCAGCATCCGGCCGTAGGGCGGCTGGTCGACGGTGACGGGGGCGTGGTCGCCGTCGGGCTGGAAGTGGGCGAGCTGGCGGCGCAGCAGCTCGGCCTTGGCCTCGGGGTCGTCGACGATGTTGGCGCGGCAGGTGAACTGGACGGCCGTGTAGTAGCTGGTGGGGACGCCGTCGGTGGGCGGGGTGTCGGCCTTGGCACGCCAGGGACCGGGGATGAACGCGTAGTCGCCGAAGACCGTGAAGAGGACGTTCGGATCGTGCTCGATCGCCTTCCAGACCGGGTTCGGCCGGGCGAGGTGGACCAGGAGGTGGTTTCCGTCGCTGGTGAAGTGGGTGGGGACGGCGACGGGCGGGTGGCCGGGCAGGCCGTTGACGCTCAGCTGTCCGAAGTCGTGGCCGTCGGCGATCCAGGTCTGCCATTCGGCTTCGTCCAGGCCGGCGTCCCAGGGTTGGATGAACATGCTGCTCTCCTTGCGTAGACGGCGGAGGGGGCTGGGGTGGTTCAGGTGAGGGCGAGGAGGCCGACGGCGGCGGCGGCGGTGCCGAGCCCGACGAGCTGGCCGCGGTGGATGCGTTCGGCGAGCACGCCGCGGGCGAGCAGGACCGTGCCGGCCGGGTAGAGGGCGGTGATCACGGCAACGACGGTGAGGTCCCCGCTGCGGGCTGCGAGCAGGAACAGTAGGTTCGCCAGCGAGTCCAGCACACCCGCGGCTGCTGACATCGCGTACGCGGGCCGCGCCGAACCGAGCTTGCGGTGCATCAGCCCGGCCGCGGCCAGGGTGACGGCAGAGGAGACTGCCCGGCCCACGATCAGTGGAGCGACTCCGCTGTCGGACGGCGCCTGGTGCAGAAAGATCAGCTGCAGGGCGATGGCGGCGCCCGCGCCGAAGGCCAGCAGCAGCGCGGTGCGTGAGGGGCGCGCCGAGCCCGCACCGTGTCCGGCGCTGACCAGTACCACCGCGACCAGGGCGAGCGGCAGCCCCACCAGTCCGGCGGCGGCCAGGTGCTCGCCCTGCAGCAGACCCATACCGACGGGCAGCGCGGCGGACACCAGGGCGGTCACGGGCGACAGCACGTTCATCGGACCGATCGCCAGGGTGCGGTAGAGCAGGGCGAACGCGGCGGCCGAGGCGACCCCCGACGCGGCACCCCAGCCGAGAGCGCCGGTGCTGAAAGAGGCGCCGAGGAATGGCCACAGCAGCAGCTCGACCGCGAGGCTGGCCGGGGCCGCGATCATCACGGTACGCAGCACATGAGCCTGGCGGGCTCCGAGGCCACCGAGGAAGTCGGCGCACCCATAGGCGAGTGAGCTGCCCAGGGCCAGCAGCAGAGCGATCACGCTACATCCCTTACTATTCAATGGAACGACTGAACCGTACAGCAGATCGACCAGTGAGTGTCAACCGAACGACCGCACGGTGCATTCAAGTGGTCCACTTGTGAGGATGGTGATCAGATGGCCGAGACGGCCGCAGCCTTGCGGACACTCGCGCACAACGTCAGAGCGGCCCGCACCCGCGCCGGTCTGTCCCTGGACGAGCTCGGCCGGCGCGCCCAGGTCAGCAAGGGCGCGTTGGTGGGATTGGAGAAGGCCCAGGGCAACCCCAACTTCGCCACCCTGGTCCGGCTGGCCGACACTCTCGGCATCTCGGTGTCCGCGCTGATGGAAGGACCGGCCGAAGGTAGCGTCCGTGTCGTGACCGCCGACGCCGTGGCCCCTCTGTGGACCGGAGCGCAGGGCAGCGAAGCCCGACTCATGCTGACGACCTCGGGCCCGGCCCCGGTCGAGGTCTGGCGCTGGCAACTGGAGCCTGGCGAGGAGTACCCCAGCCACCCCCACCAGGCCGGAGTCGTGGAAACCGTCAGTGTCACCTCCGGCCGGATGACCCTGGTCGTCGACGGCGCCGAGCACCCCGTCGAAGCGGGACAGACCGCTGCCTTCGGCGGCGATGCCCCCCATACCTACCGCGGATCCGGCACCGAAACCTGCCACCTGATCATGACGGTTCACCTGCCACCCGGCCCTGCCCCCACAACCTGACCCGCGCAGTGCGGTTCAGCCTGGCGATCCATACGGCCCCCGGCCTTGCAGATCACCTGAACCGGCGGTAATGCCATACCTGTTGCGCTTGCTGATTCGCCAAAAAGATTGACGGCGCGGCTGCGCGAGGAGGGCGGAGACGCCGAGGGCGCGGAACGACTGTGGCGATTCGGGCTGGAGGCTGACGGTTCTCCAGCGCGGCAGTGGTCGCAACAGAACGACGACCGTCGTCGGGACGCCGATTACGGTGTGGTGGGCGAGGGACGGCAGCTGCCGGCCGCGTCGGCGGCCTGCCCGGCCAAGCCTCGCTGTCCCGGCCGCCAGTCGCTGACCGGCGGCCGCAACGTCGCACACGTGCTGGCGCCCCGGCTCTCTCTCGCGCGTTCAGCATCACACCACGGATGGAGAGGTTGGCGCGGCGGTGCACGTAGTGGTCGGCGAGTGCGACGGCTCGGCCGTCCTCCGTCCGGTAGAGCGCGAGCGGCTCGCCGGGGACGGTGCGGCCCAGCAGCTCGCGGCCGACCTCGGCGGACCACACGACGATGTACCACTGGTCGCGGGCAAAGCCGGAAAGGCTGGTGGAGAGGCTGGTCATGGCGGGCGTCGCTCCCTGTCCTGCGCGGCGGAGCGCCGAGGCTCCGCCGCTGTACGACAGGGTGCTGACCGGCCGTCCGGCCCACAACGCGACTTCCGTCAGGCGGAAGCGGGACCTCGATGTGCGTCGGGTTGCCACCCGAGGGCCCGGGAGATGCCTCGTCCGGCCAGCCGGACGGCCGGAACGAGCGCAGGTGTCCCGCGCGCCGGCCCACGGGACAACGACCGACACCGCCGCCATCACGTCCCCGCGTGGCCCGCGCACCGGGGCGGCCACGGACAGGGCGTCGTCGGTGATCTGACGGTCGCTCACTGCCACCGGACCGGTGATCGTGTAGGGGGAACGCGGTCGGCTAGCTCCGTACTTCGCGGGTGGCAGTGGATGGTGGGTTCCAGCGGCAACGCGCAGTCGTCTGGCCTGCGGTTATCGGCGACCATCCTGTTTGCG
>NZ_JBHVFU010000061.1:0-46161 GCF_042801455.1 Streptomyces sp. NPDC057565
TCCTCATCCGCCAGAACCACCTCGACCGTCGGCCGACCCATACGCGCCATGAACCCAGCCTACTTCTGCAATGAAATAAAGACTCAAGACACTAGGGCGTGTGTCGGAAGTCCCGCCGTCCGCCCGAAGGGCGGGCCCGGCGGCGTCCGGTGCGTGCGATCGCAAGGCGGAGGGTCGTCCTCGAACTGGACGTACTCGGGCGAGCCCGACAACGCAGCGAGCGTGCGTGCCGGGCGTCGCCGGGCAGGCGGGACTTCCGACACACGCCCTAGTGCCGTGACCGGCCATGTCCGCCCGCGGGCCCGCGGAGATCGGCCGGACAGGGTCTGAGAGGAGCTCGAAAGGGCCGGGACACCGCGTGGGGTGTCCCGGCCCTTTCGTGTGCCGGTTGCGCGACCGACGGGCGCGTCTTCCTCGATCGCCGGACCGGGGGCGGAACCCCTGACGGGGTACGGACCGTTCCCGTGTCAGGCTCCGAACGGGCCGGCTGATCCCGTGACGGCCTCTGCTGCTGCCTGGCCGCAGACTCGGGCTGCGCCGTGGGTGGCCACGTACAGCGCGCCTCTCGGGGACTCCTGGGGAACGCCCATTTCGACGACCACGGTGTCGGGGCGCTCCGCGATCAGGGCGTCCACGGCGTCCGTCATCCACGGGTGACGGTGGGCGTCGCGGACGACCGCGACGATGCGGCGGTCCCCCGCGGCGTCCAGGACCGCTGTCACCGGGGCCTCGGTCTCGCTGTTGTAGGTGTCGGTGTCGGTGCCGGGCAGGATCCGGGCCAGTTCGGCCGCGATGCCCCACGGGGTCTCGTCGCCGACCGCAATGTTCGCGACCGGGGTGAACGCGGCGACGTACGCCGGCTCGGTCAGTGGTTCGGCCGCGCCGGACACCTGCACCGCACGACGGGCGGCCACGAGGCCGATGTCGGAAGCGATACCGGTGCCGGGCGCGGTCCCCTCCTGCGTTGCCGCGCCCGACTCCGGGACAGCCCCCCTCGCCCGCCGCGTCCAGGACGCGAGGGCACGTACCCGTGCCGCCGCGTCGGCCAGCCGCTCCTCGGGCAGTTCGCCGGTCCGCACCGCCGCGACCAGCGCGTCACGCAGCCGCAGCACGGTGTCCTCGTCGTCCAGCCCGCCGCCGACACAGATCGCGTCGGCGCCCGCGGCGATCGCGAGGACGGAACCGCGCTCGATCCCGTACGTCGAGGAAATGGCCTGCATCTCCATGCCGTCGGTGACGATCAGCCCGTCGTAACCCAGTTCCTCGCGCAGCAGACCGGTGAGGATCCGTGGGCTCAACGTCGCCGGGCGGTCGGGGTCGAGCGCGGGAAGCAGAATATGCGCGCTCATCACCGATTTGGAACCCGCCGCGATCGCCGCCCGGAAAGGCACCAGCTCACGGGCGTGCAGGGTGTCGAGGTCCACATCGATGCGGGGCAGCGCGTGGTGCGAGTCGACCGCGGTGTCGCCGTGCCCCGGGAAGTGCTTGGTGCAGGCGGCGACCCCGGCGGCCTGGAGCCCCTCGACGTACGCGGCGGTGTGCCGGGCGACGAGGTGCGGGTCGGCTCCGAAGGACCGGACGCCGATGACCGGGTTGCCCGGGTTCGAGTTGACGTCGGCGGACGGTGCCCAGTTGAGGTTGACACCGCACTCGGCGAGCCGGCGGCCGAGCTCCTGGGCGACCGCACGGGTCAGCCCCGGGTCGTCGACGGCGCCGAGTGCGAGGTTGCCGGGGAAGGACGAGCCGTGACGCACCTCGAGCCGGGTGACGTCACCGCCCTCCTCGTCGATCGCGACGAGTACGTCGTCCCGCTCGGCCCGGAGCTGGGCGGTGAGCGCGGAGAGCTGCTCCGGCGTCTCGATGTTGCGGCCGAACAGACCGACGGAGGAGAGTCCCTCGCCGACTCGGCGCAGCAGCCAGTCCGGAGCGGTGGTGCCGGCGAACCCCGGCTGCAGGACGGCCAGGGCGTCGCGCGTGACGGTGTCCGTGGTGGAGGTGAGCGTGGTCATGACGCGGCGTTATCCCTTCACGGCGCCGTCGGTAAGACCGCTGACGGCCTTGCGCTGCAAGTAGATGAAGAGGATCAGGATCGGGATCGCGAAGAGCGAGGAGGCAGCCATGGTCGCCCCCCAGTCGTCACCGAACGCGGTCTGGAACTGCGAGAGCCAGAGCGGCAGGGTCTGGGACTCGATGTCCTTGTTGAGGATGAGGACGAGCGGGAACTCGTTCCAGGCGGTGATGAATCCGAAGAGGGAGGTCGCCATCAGACCGGGGCCGAGCAGCGGCAGGATCACCTTCCTGAACGCCTGCGGGCGGGTGCAGCCGTCGACCATGGCGGACTCCTCCAGTTCCTTGGGCACCGCGGCAACGTAGCCGCGCAGCGTCAGGACGGTGAAGGGCAGGACCATCATCATGTAGAAGACCGTCAGCGGGAGCAGGCTGTTCAACATGTCCGCATCGCGGACCAGCATGTAGATCGCGATGACCATGACTTCCCACGGCGCCATCTGCGCGATCATGAACGTCAGCAGGATGCCGCGGCGTCCCTTGAAGCGCATGCGCGCCATCGCGAAGGACGCCAGTAGCGCGATCACCAGCGAGGCGGCCACGGAGAGGATCGTCACCGTGAACGAGTTGCCGACCAGGGTCCAGAAGTGGTCGGCCGCGATGGCCTTCTTGAAGTGCCCGAGGGTGATGTCGGTGGGGAACCACACCGGGGTGTCGGTGATGATGTCGCCGGTCGGCTTGAACGCCGTGCTGAACATCCAGTAGACGGGGAAGGCGAAGCCTATGAAGAGGACGACAGCCGTCAGGTTGGGCCAGATCCGGCCGAACAGTGAGCGCCTCACAGCTCGTCCTCCTCTTGCTTGAGTACGGTGCGCAGGTAGTAACCGGTCATCGCCAGCAGAACGATGATCGTCAGGAACGAGATGGCCGCACCCATGCCGAAGTGCTGGTTGCCGACGCCTTCGACGAACGCGTAGACGGGCAGGGTCTCGGTGAGCCGGTCCGGGCCGCCGCCGTTGATCGCGAAGAGCTGGGCGAAGGACTTGAAAACCCAGATGACTTCGAGGAACGTCGTGGCCAGCAGGAACGGCTTGAGGAACGGCAGCGTCACCGAGGTGAAGCTCTTCCAGGAGCCGGCGCCGTCGAGCGAGGCGGCCTCGTACAGCTCCTTGGGGATCGTCGTCGACGCGGCGTACAGGTTGATCGCCACGAACGGGATGGACTGCCAGACGATCACCAGGGTGACCAGCGAGAAGGTGGAGAACTGACTGCTCGTCCAGTTGAAGTCGGCCATCGAGTGCCAGCCGAGGCTGTCGAGGACGTAGTTGACGACACCGAACCGCTGGGCGAACAGCCACTGGTAGACCGTGGTCGCCGCGATCATCGGCATGGCCCAGGCGAGCACCAGACCCAGCATGAGCAGCAGTCGCATCTTCTTGCCCAGCCGCGCGAGCAGCAGGCCGACCAGCATCCCGAGCAGCATGATCAGGACGACGTTGGCGGCGGTGAAGAGGACCGACCGCTCGACAACCCTCCAGAAGTCCGAGCTGCCGAGGATTTCCTTGTAGTTGTCGACGCCGTTCCACTCGGTCAGGTGGAGGATCAGCTGGCGCGGGTTGAGGTTCTGGAACGACAGCATGCCGTTCTTGACCAGCGGGTAGCCCAGGAGCACCGCTGTGACGAGCAGTGCGGGCAGGAGGAGGAGGTAGGGGGCGGATCCACCGGCCCGCTTCCTGCTCGAAGCGGCGGGGCCGCCTGGAGGGGCGTCATTCTTGCGGACGCCGGCTGCCGGGACCGAGTCCACTTTTTCGGTCTGCACTGACATGCTCGCCATCTCTTCTTGGGCCGTACGGTCGAGTCACGCGGGAGCGCCGGGGTGCGGCAGATGCCCGCCCCCCGGCGCGTGCGGTCAGCTCTTCTGCGAGAGACGCTTGTTGATCTCCGCCTCGACCGCCTTGGCGGCGTCGGCCGTGGACTTACCGTTCAGAACCGCGGTCATGTAGCTCTTGATCGGGTTCGGCGCGTTCTCGACAGCGGCCCACTCGGGGATGAGCGGGGTGGTGCCACCACCGGCGGCGGCCGGGGCCGCGGCCTCGGCGGCGCCGTTGCCGGTCAGGTTGGAGTTGAGCGACTCCTTGTTCGGGATGACGCCGTTCTCCTTGGCCAGCTGGCCCTCGAACTGGTCGGACAGGGCGAGCTTCAGGAACTCCTTGGCGAGGTCCTGCTTCTTGCTGCCCGCGGCGACCGCGAAGTTGGAGCCACCGAGGAAGACTCCCTCGGGCTTGTCGGCGGTCTCACCCGGGATGGTGAAGTAGCCGATGTCGCCCTCGATCTGCTTGTTGGCCGCGATGGCCGTGCCGGCCTCCCAGCCCATGCCGATGAAGGCACCGACCTTGCCCTTGGCGAAGACCTCGGCCTGCTGCGGGGTGGCCTCGTCCTTGTCCTTGGGGGCCTTGGAGTAGGACTGGTACTTCTTGTAGAGCTCCATGGCCGCGGCGACCTTGGGGTCGGAGAGGTTGGAGACGTACTTGTCGCCTTCCTTCTTCACGAGGTCCGCGCCCTGGCCGATGGTCAGGCCGTCGAAGAAGTACCAGTTCTGGCCGGGCATGTAGATCGGCTCGGCCTTGCCCTTCTTCTTGATGGCGTCGAGGTCCTTGAAGAACTCGTCGCGCGTCTTCGGGGTGTCCGTGATGCCGGCGTCGGCCCAGACCTTCTTGTTGTAGATGACGACGCGGTTGGCGAAGTACCACGGCGCGGCGTACTGCTTGCCGTCGAAGACCGAGGACTTGTTGAGCGCGTCGACCCAGTCGCCGCCGATCTCCTGCTTGAGGTCACTCAGGTCGGCGAGGCCCCCGGTGGCCGCGTAGGCCGGGGTCTGGGTGTTGCCGACCTCGATGACGTCCGGCGGGGTCGACTCGGAGAGAGCCGTCGTGATCTTCTGCTGAATGCCGTCCCACTTCTGGGTCTGGAACTTCAGCGTGGCGCCGGTCTTCTTCTTGAAGGCGGCGGTGAGGTCCTTGGTCCAGCCGGGAGGCGTGGAGCCGTCCATGGCCCAGACGGTCAGCGTCTGGCCCTTGTAGCTGTCGGGCCCGGTCTTCTTGCTGCTGCTGTCGGTCTTGTCGTCCGAGCCACAGGCAGTGGCACCGGCCAAGAGAGCCACCACACCAATGGCCGCGATGAGTCCGCGCTTCACGACACCCTCCTCAGGGATGCAAGAGAATTCCCCCCACCACCCGAGATCGCCGTCCGTCGCACAATTGCATGCGACGGGTACTGCCCGTGGGGCTGGGACCTGGTCTTTAATGGTTTAGACCAGTACCCGGAGCTTGGCCTAGACCTTTAGGGGTGTCAAGGGTGTATAAGAAGTGCACTCGCGTCCGTTATAGGACCGACACCTGAGGGAGGGCGACGAGCCGTGACCGGACCGTGCCACCATGTGAGCCGCGACAGACGGAGGAGCAGGTGACGGCAGCAACGCAGCAGTCGGGAAGGCGGGCCATGAGTGCCGAGGGCGGCAGTACGGAGAACGAGACGGGCGCGGGCACGCGCACCGCGCGGGTCCCGAAGTACTACCGGCTGAAGCGCCACCTCCTCGACATGACGGACACCATGCCGCCAGGCACCCCGGTGCCACCGGAGCGGACCCTGGCCGCCGAGTTCGACACCTCGCGCACGACCGTGCGCCAGGCGCTCCAGGAGCTGGTCGTCGAGGGTCGGCTGGAGCGCATCCAGGGCAAGGGCACGTTCGTGGCCAAGCCGAAGGTCTCCCAGGCCCTGCAGCTCACCTCGTACACCGAGGACATGCGCGCCCAGGGCCTGGAACCGACATCTCAACTACTGGACATCGGATATGTCACGGCCGACGACACCCTCGCCGGGCTGCTCGACATCACCACCGGCGGCCGGGTGCTGCGGATCGAGCGGCTCCGCCTGGCCAGCGGTGAACCGATGGCCATCGAGACCACGCACCTTTCGGCCAAACGTTTTCCCGCGTTGCGTCGTTCACTGGTGAAGTACACCTCGCTCTACACGGCACTGGCCGAGGTGTACGACGTACGGCTCGCCGAGGCCGAGGAGACGATCGAGACCTCGCTCGCCACCCCGCGCGAAGCCGGTCTGCTCGGTACGGACGTGGGCCTGCCGATGCTCATGCTGTCCCGTCACTCCCTGGACGGACAGGGTGAACCGGTCGAGTGGGTGCGGTCGGTGTACCGCGGCGACCGTTACAAGTTCGTGGCGCGTCTGAAGCGGCCGACCGACTGAGGCCGCGGACCGGCTCCTGACCGAACAAACTGTTCATCCACGAACAGGGCATCAGGAGTCGGTCCTCGGGCAGGCCCCCCTGGCGGCTTCGTGACACCGTTGCCGGACCGCAATGCGGACAGGGGGTGACTGTGGCCGGAACTCTCCCCTAGATTGCCTGCGCATTACAACAGGTGATCAGCGAGGGGACGGAGTCGCCGCATGACTGAAGAAACAGACGCGAAACCACCGACAGTCACACCTGCGAGAGTGGTCATCGCCCTCTGCCTCGTCGCCCCGTTCGTGGCGATGCTCTGGGTGGGTTCGTACGCGAAGGTGGACCCCACCTTCATCGGCATCCCGTTCTTTTACTGGTACCAGATGGTCTGGGTGCTGATCTCCACGGCGCTCACGATGGTCGCGTACAAGCTCTGGCAGCGTGACCAGCGCGCCCGCAAGGGGGGTGCGTCGGCATGAAGGACGGCGTGAACGGCGTCGCGCTCGGCGTCTTCATCTTCTTCTTCCTGGCCGTCACGGTCATGGGCTTCATGGCCGCGCGCTGGCGCAAGGCCGACAACGAGGCCACTCTCGACGAATGGGGCCTGGGCGGCAGGTCGTTCGGCACCTGGGTCACCTGGTTCCTGCTCGGCGGCGACCTGTACACCGCGTACACCTTCGTCGCCGTACCCGCCGCGATCTACGCAGCGGGAGCGGCCGGCTTCTTCGCGGTCCCGTACACCATCCTCGTGTACCCGCTGATCTTCACCTTCCTGCCGCGGCTGTGGTCGGTGTCGCACAAGCACGGGTACGTCACCACCTCGGACTTCGTCCGCGGGCGCTTCGGATCGAAGGGTCTGTCGCTGGCGGTCGCCGTCACCGGCATCCTCGCCACGATGCCGTACATCGCGCTCCAGCTCGTCGGCATCCAGGCGGTGCTGGACGTGATGGGCGTCGGCGGCGGCGAGAACACCAACTGGTTCGTCAAGGACCTGCCGTTGCTGATCGCGTTCGCGGTGCTCGCCGCGTACACGTACTCCTCCGGGCTGCGTGCCCCCGCGCTGATCGCCTTCGTCAAGGACGGGCTGATCTACCTGGTCATCGCGGTGGCAATCATCTACATCCCGATCAAGCTGGGCGGCTTCGACGACATCTTCGCCAAGGCGGGCGACGCGTTCTCGCAGACCAACCCCGCGACCGGCAAACCGCGCGGCGCCCTCGCACCGGCCGAACCGGGCCAATGGGGCTACGCGACCCTGGCACTGGGGTCGGCGCTCGCCCTCTTCATGTACCCGCACTCGATCACGGCGACGCTCTCCAGCCGCAGCCGTGAGGTGATCCGGCGGAACACCACGATCCTGCCGCTGTACTCGCTGATGCTGGGCCTGCTGGCGTTGCTCGGCTTCATGGCGATCGCGGCCGGAGTCAAGGTGGAGAACGGACAGTTGGCGATCCCGCAGCTGTTCGAGAACATGTTCCCCGACTGGTTCGCCGGTGTGGCGTTCGCCGCGATCGGCATCGGCGCGCTGGTGCCCGCCGCGATCATGTCGATCGCCGCGGCGAACCTCTTCACCCGGAACATCTACAAGGACTTCCTGAAGCCCGACGCGACCCCGGCCCAGGAGACGAAGGTCTCCAAGCTGGTGTCGCTGCTGGTGAAGGTGGGTGCGCTCGTCTTCGTCCTCACCATGGACAAGACGGTCGCGATCAACTTCCAGCTGCTCGGCGGGATCTGGATCCTGCAGACGTTCCCGGCGCTGGTCGGCGGCCTGTTCACCCGGTGGTTCCACCGCTGGGCGCTGCTCGCGGGCTGGGCGGTCGGCATGGTGTACGGCACGCTCGCCGCGTACGGAGTGGCGAGCCCGACCCAGGCGCACTTCGGCGGATCCTCGAAGGAGATCCCGGGGATCGGCGAGATCGGCTACATCGGTCTGACGGCGTTCGTGCTGAACGCCGTGGTGACCGTGGTGCTGACGTTCGTCCTGAACGCGGTGAAGGCCCCGGCGGGCGTCGACGAGACCTCCCCGGCGGACTACACGGCGGACGCGGGCGACCCGGGCGTCCGGGTGGAACTCCCGTCGGCCCGGCCCGAGTCGAGCCCGTCACCCGACGCGAGCCCGTCCGCCGGCTAGTGCCGGGACCGGCGATGCCTGCCCCATGAGGAGCGTCGTCCGGTGCGTGCGATCGCAAGGCGGCCGGACGGGCTGCACCCAGCCCGTCCGGCGCCGTCCCACCCGTACGGCACACTCCCGGCATGGACCTTTCGATCCGCCCGATCGCCCCGACGGAACACACCGCCCTCGGGGAGATCACCGCCCACGCCTACCTCGACGACGGCCTGCTCGACTTCGGCGCCGACGACCCGTATCTCGAAACGCTCCGGGACGTGCCCCGTCGCGTCGCCGAGGCCGACGTGCTCGTCGCCGTCGGTGCCGACGGCACGCTCCTCGGCGGAGTCACCTACGCACCGCCCGGCAATCCGTGGGCCGACATCGCCGGCCCCGACGAGGCCGAGTTCCGGATGCTCGCGGTCGCACGGAAGGCACGCGGCCACGGGGCGGGCGAGGCGCTCGTGCGCGCCTGTATCGACCGGGCACGGGCCACGGAGGGCGTCACGCGGCTCGTCCTGTCCACCCAGCCGACCATGCTCGGCGCCCACCGGATCTACCATCGACTCGGCTTCGTACGCACGCCGGAACGGGACTGGGATCCCGTCGAAGGCCTCTCTCTGCTCACCTACAGCCTGAGTCTCTGAACCGATGTGACACAACATGTGGGGGCTGCCTCAACGGGCGGCCCCCACATGTATGCTCGTGCTCGCTGTCGCCGCAGGGAAATCCGGTGCGAATCCGGAACTGTCCCGCAACGGTGTATTCGGTGCCCTTTTGCGCACCCTGAAAGTCCGAGGACCTGCCGACAGCGCGTCCGGCTCGACCGATCCGGACGCCCAGACGTCCGGGCCTCGCGGATGGGCCGGTGGACGCCGCACGCAGGGCTGCCCTCCTTCTCCGGGCATGCCTCCGCGCGGCTGCCCCGCTCCCCCGCCGGCCCCGAGCCGAGCGAGGGAGAGCACCACGTGACCATCGCGCCAGCCGATCCGGCTTCAGTCGCCGAGTCCGCGGGAACCACGAACGACGGACCCGGGACCGCACTGCTGCGGACCCTGACCGACCTCACTGCCGATCTGCCCGACACCGACCCCGGCCGCGTCGCCGGCGCCGCGCTGCGCGGCCGCAACGCCGCGTCGGACGAGGCGGAGTTGCGCGCGCTGGCCACCGAGGCCGCCGCGGGTCTGATCGCCGAGGACCCCGCGTACTCCCGGCTCGCCGCCCGCCTCCTGACCCGCACCATCGCGGACGAGGCGGCCGGTCAGGGCGCGCTGTCGTTCTCCGCCTCGGTCGCCGTCGGCCACCGCGAGGGTCTGATCGCGGACCGCACGGCCGCTTTCGTGGCACTCCACGCGGCCCGGCTCGACGCGCTGGTCGACCAGTCCCTCGCCGACGGCGCCGACGACCGGTTCGGCTACTTCGGGCTGCGGACGCTGCACAGCCGCTATCTGCTGCGCCACCCGCTCACCCGCCAGGTCATCGAGACGCCGCAGCACTTCATGCTGCGCGTCGCCGCCGGTCTCGCCGAGGACGAGTCGGTACGCGCACTGGACGAGGTCGCCTCGCTGTACGGCCTGATGAGCCGCCTCGACTACCTCCCCTCCTCCCCCACACTCTTCAACTCCGGCACCCGACACCCGCAGATGTCCTCCTGCTATCTGCTGGACTCGCCGCTGGACGAGCTCGACTCGATCTACGACCGCTACCACCAGGTGGCGCGGCTCTCCAAGCACGCGGGCGGCATCGGTCTGTCGTACTCCCGGATCCGCGCCCGCGGCTCGCTGATCCGCGGCACCAATGGGCACTCCAACGGCATCGTGCCGTTCCTGAAGACGCTCGACGCCTCGGTCGCCGCAGTGAACCAGGGTGGTCGCCGCAAGGGCGCCGCCGCCGTCTACCTGGAGACGTGGCACGCGGACATCGAGGAATTCCTGGAGCTGCGCGACAACACGGGCGAGGACCAGCGGCGTACGCACAACCTCAACCTGGCGCACTGGATCCCGGACGAGTTCATGCGCCGGGTCGACGCGGACGGCGACTGGTCGCTGTTCTCCCCCGCCGACGTGCCGGAACTGGTCGACCTGTGGGGCGACGAGTTCGACGCCGCGTACCGGGCCGCCGAGGCCAAGGGCCTGGCCCGCAAGTCGATGCCCGCGCGTGAGCTGTACGGCCGGATGATGCGGACGCTCGCGCAGACCGGTCAGGGCTGGATGACGTTCAAGGACGCCTCCAACCGGACGGCCAATCAGACGGCCGAGCCGGGTCGCGTCGTCCACTCGTCGAACCTGTGCACCGAGATCCTCGAAGTCACCGACGACGGCGAGACCGCCGTCTGCAACCTCGGTTCGGTCAACCTCGGTTCGTTCGTGACCGACGGCGACATCGACTGGGAGCGGCTGGACGCCACCGTCCGTACCGCCGTGACGTTCCTCGACCGGGTCGTCGACATCAACTTCTACCCGACCGAGCAGGCCGGCCGCTCCAACGCCCGCTGGCGTCCGGTGGGGCTGGGCGCGATGGGGCTCCAGGACGTCTTCTTCCGGCTGCGGCTGCCGTTCGACTCCCCCGAGGCCCGCGCGCTCTCCACGAAGATCTCCGAGCGGATCATGCTCGCCGCGTACGAGGCGTCCTGCGACCTCGCCGAGCGTTCCGGTCCGCTGCCCGCCTGGTCCGAGACGCGCGCCGCCCGCGGCGTGCTGCACCCCGACCACTACGACACCGAGCTGAGCTGGCCGAAGCGCTGGGAAGCGCTGCGCGCCCGGATCGCACGGACCGGCATGCGCAACTCGCTGCTGCTCGCCATCGCTCCGACCGCCACGATCGCCTCGATCGCCGGGGTGTACGAGTGCATCGAGCCGCAGGTCTCCAACCTCTTCAAGCGCGAAACCCTCAGCGGTGAGTTCCTCCAGGTCAACGCCTATCTGGTGAACGAGCTGAAGCAGTTGGGCGTGTGGGACGCGCGGACCCGCGAGGCGCTGCGCGAGGCGAGCGGCTCGGTGCAGGGCTTCGCCTGGATCCCGGAGGACGTACGGGCGCTGTACCGCACGGCGTGGGAGATCCCTCAGCGCGGTCTGATCGACATGGCGGCGGCGCGTACGCCGTTCCTGGACCAGAGCCAGTCGCTGAACCTGTTCCTGGAGACGCCGACGATCGGCAAGCTCTCCTCGATGTACGCCTACGCCTGGAAGCAGGGGTTGAAGACGACGTACTACCTGCGCTCACGTCCGGCCACCCGGATCGCGCGGGCGGCGTCGGGCCAGGCCACGGTCGCCGCTGCCCTTCCCGTCCAGCAGGCTTCGGCTCCCGACGCGGACGCGATCGCCTGTTCCCTCGAAAACCCCGAGTCCTGCGAGGCCTGCCAGTAATGAGCTCAACCGACAAGAATCTGCTCGACCCGGGCTTCGAACTGACCCTGCGGCCCATGCGCTACCCGGACTTCTACGAGCGCTACCGCGACGCGATCAAGAACACCTGGACGGTCGAGGAGGTCGACCTCCACTCCGACGTCGCCGATCTCGCCAAGCTGACACCCGCCGAGCAGCACATGATCGGCCGGCTCGTCGCGTTCTTCGCGACCGGCGACTCGATCGTGTCGAACAACCTCGTACTGACCCTGTACAAGCACATCAACTCCCCGGAAGCGCGGCTGTATCTGTCGCGGCAGCTCTTCGAGGAGGCCGTGCACGTCCAGTTCTATCTGACGCTGCTCGACACGTACCTGCCCGACCCGGACGACCGCGCGGCCGCGTTCGACGCGGTGGAGGAGATCCCCTCCATCCGCGAGAAGGCGCAGTTCTGCTTCAAGTGGATGGATTCGGTCGAAAAGATCGAACGGCTGGAGACGAAGGCCGACCGCCGACGCTTCCTGCTGAACCTGATCTGCTTCGCGGCGTGCATCGAGGGGCTGTTCTTCTACGGCGCCTTCGCGTACGTCTACTGGTTCCGCTCGCGCGGTCTGCTGCACGGTCTCGCCACGGGGACCAACTGGGTCTTCCGTGACGAGACGATGCACATGAACTTCGCGTTCGAGGTCGTCGACACCGTCCGCAAGGAGGAGCCCGATCTCTTCGACGACGAGCTCCAGCAGCAGGTCACCGACATGCTGAAGGAGGCGGTCGACGCGGAGCTGCAGTTCGGCCGCGACCTGTGCGGCGACGGACTGCCGGGCATGAACACCGAGTCGATGCGCGAGTACCTGCAGTGCGTCGCCGACCAGCGGCTCACCCGGCTCGGCTTCCCGGCCGTGTACGGCTCCGAGAACCCGTTCTCGTTCATGGAGCTGCAGGGCGTCCAGGAGCTGACGAACTTCTTCGAGCGCCGGCCGTCCGCGTACCAGGTGGCGGTGGAGGGCTCGGTCGCCTTCGACGACGACTTCTAGTGCCGTGACCGGCATTGTTTGCCCCATGAGGAGCGTCGTCCGGTGCGTGCGATCGCAAGGCGGCCGGAAGTCCTCGGATGGGGTCTCCCCTGCTCGAACGGAGTTGAGAGCTTGGGGAAGGAGCTACCAGGGCTTTTGGCCAACGCGGAAGGGGGTCCCCCCTGGCCCTTAAGGCCTTGGGGGAGCGCGTGCCGGGCGGCGCGACGGGGCAAAGCTTGCCGGGAGGGGCACTAGGCTCGCGCCCCGATCCGGAGGTTTGGACGCCGCACAGCCTTCACCGGCTGTGCGGCGTCCGCTGTTTCCGGTGGCTCGGCCCGCCGATCCCGTTCCGCCTCGCGCAGCTGGCGGTCGATGCGGCGGTCGCGCGCGATGCCGACCAGCGCCGGCGCCAGGAAGAGTACGAAAACGACCGCAATGCCCAGGTGGTTCAGGAATGTGTTCATGCCTCTACTCTCGCCCGCGCGGGACGAGTCCGGCAGTGGCAGGACTGTCACACAGCATCGAATTACTGCCACACTGACTGCATGCTGAACAATGTCGCGGTCCTGCTGCTCGGCGAGGTGCATCCCTTCGAACTCGGCGTACTGGCCGAGGTGTTCGGACTCGATCGCAGTGACGAAGGCCTGCCGGTGCACGACTTCGCGGTGGTCTCCGGCGAGGGTCCGGTGCTGCGGACCCATGCCGGGTTCACCGTGTCCACCCCGCACGGTCTCGACCGGCTGGACGAGGCGGATCTGATCGCCGTCCCCGCCGGTGCATCCTTCAAGAACCGGGACTTCCCGGACGAGGTGCTGGAGGCCCTGCGCAGAGCCGTGGACCGCGGCGCCCGGGTGCTCAGCGTGTGCACCGGCGCCTTCGTGCTCGGTGAGGCCGGGTTGCTGGACGGGCGGCGCTGCACCACCCACTGGCACCACACGGCCGAACTGGCGCGCCGCTTCCCGCGGGCCGTCGTCGAGCCGGACGTGCTGTATGTGGACGAGGGACAGATCATCACGTCGGCGGGCACCGCCGCCGGGATCGACGCCTGTCTGCACCTGGTCCGGCAGGCGCACGGACCTCATGTCGCCAATGCCATCGCCCGCCGCATGGTGGTGCCGCCGCACCGCGACGGCGGTCAGGCGCAGTACATCGAGCGCCCTCTGCCCCGCACCGCGTGCGACACGGTCGGCGGAACGCTCGCCTGGATGGAGCGCCACCTCGACCGGGAGATGACCGTCGAACAGCTCGCCGCCCAGGCGCACATGTCGCCGCGCACGTTCGCGCGCCGCTTCCAGCAGGAGACGGGCACCACCCCGTACCGCTGGTTGCTGCGCCAACGGGTCCTGCTGGCACAGCACCTTCTGGAGACCTCCGATGAAACGATGGACACGATCGCCGGACGCACCGGTTTCGGAAATGCGGCGGCGCTGCGCCATCAGTTCGTCAAGTCCCTGGGAACCACTCCGAATGCTTACCGCCACACCTTCCGCGGCCCGGCTGCCGTCTCCGAAGTTGCCTGATCCTCTTCGGACCTGACCTCCGATCATTCGTCCAACTATTTCACGCATCAGTCCATGGACCACAGGCCTCTCCCCCCACGAGGGTCGGGCGCATGGACATGCGGATGGCAAGACGAAGGACCATCGGAGCCGTGGTGACGGCGCTGGCCGCCGCGCTGCTGCCGTGGCAGAGCGCCTCGGCCGAGGACGGCTCCGCGGCTGCGACCCCGCCCGAGGTGCTGCCCACCCTCCGTCACTGGCAGGGCGAACAGGGCGAGTTCACGCTCACCGACCGGACCAGGATCGTGCTGGACGGGGTACTGGACAGCCGTACGACCGCGGACGCGGGACGTTTCGCGGGCGAACTGAACGGCGGGGCCCCGGTGTCGCGGAGCCGCACCTCCCGCCCCGGTGACATCGTGCTGCGTCAGGACCCCTCGCTGAAGGGCGAGTTGGGCGCGGAGGGTTACCGTCTCGATGTCGGCGAGCGGCTCACCGTCACCGCGGCGACCTCCACCGGTGTGTTCTACGGGAGCCGGACCGTCCTCCAGCTGCTGAACGACGACGGCCGCGCCGTGCGCGGTTCGGCGACCGATGTGCCCGCGTACCGCGAGCGCGGAGTCGGAGTCTGCGCCTGCTACATCAACGTCTCGACGCAGTGGTTCGAGCGGCTGATGAAGGACATGGCATCGCAGAAGCTCAACCAGCTGTGGATCGAGGCCAAGGTCAAGAGCGACACCGACCCGGCGTCCGCGTTCTGGGGCTACTACACCAAGGCGCAGGTCCGCACGCTGGTCACCGTGGCCAAGAAGTATCACATCGAGCTCGTGCCGGAGATCAACTCCCCCGGCCACATGGACACCTATCTGGAGAAGCACCCGGAGCTCCAGCTCAAGGACCGCAACGGCGTCGCCTCCCCGCCCCGGCTCGACATCTCCCGGCCCGAGGCACTGGCGTACTACACCTCGATGGTCGACGAGGCGCTGAAGGTCTGGGACAGCCGCTACTGGCACATGGGCGCCGACGAGTACATGATCGGCTCCTCCTATCCGAACTACCCGCAACTGCAGGCCGCGGCGACCGCGAAGTTCGGTGCGTCGGCCACTCCCGACGATCTCTTCACCGATTTCATCAACCAGGTCAACGCGCATGTGAAGGCGGACGGCAGGTCGCTCCGGATCTGGAACGACGGGCTCGTCGGCAGGAACACCGTCGTCCCCCTGGACCGTGACATCACCGTCGAGCACTGGCTGGGCGGCGGTTCCATCCAGCAGCCGTCCTCGCTGCTGGCCGAGGGCCGGCCGGTCATGAACTCCGCCTACTCGCTCTACCTGGTGCGCGGCGGCTTCACGATGCAGACGCAGAAGCTGTACGAGAGCGACTGGACGCCGTTGCGTTTCGAGGGTCAGACGCTGTCCCAGGGGGCGGCCAACCTCACCGGCGCGAAGATCAGCCTGTGGCCGGACAGCGCGGCGGCCGAGACGGAGAACGAGGTCGAGGCGAAGACCTTCATGCCGCTGCGATTCGTGGCGCAGGCGACCTGGGGCGGCCCGAAGCCGAGCCCGACGTACGCCGGTTTCGAGGCGCTCGCCCGGAGGATCGGTCACGCACCGGGCTGGGAGAACACCGACCGCACGCCGCTCGCCGACGGTACGTACCGGCTGACCACGGGCGCGAAGGCACTCACCCCCGGGGCGGACGCGGGTGTGTCCCTGGTGAAGGACAGCGCGGCTTCCTGGGCGCTGACGGCGACCGCCGACGGGTACTACACGGTGCGGTCCACGGAGACCGGTCAGTGCCTGGACGCGGTGCGCGGCAAGAAGTATCTGGGCGCGCCGCTGGAGGTGGGGGCGGAGCTGTCGCTCGGGAACTGCTCGGCGACGGCGCGTACCCAACGCTGGCAGCTGGACACCGGGGCGGGTGCGCTGACGCTGCGCAACGCGATCTCGCAGCTGCACCTGACCGAGCGGGCTTCGGACGGCGTCGCGGTCCAGACGACGGGCGCGACCCGGCTGATGGCGGGCGCCGCCTGACCGGACCCTGTCGAGGGCGCAACCCGCCCGAGGCGCCCCGGCCGACGGTGCAATCCGCCTGACGCCGCGCAGAACGGGGCCCCGCCCGCCGGATCACCTGACTGCCGGCGCGCGGGGCCCTTCCATGTGCGGGGTCAGATACCGCAGTTGGGCGCCGACCAGTAGTGGCTGGGGCCCTGGTTCACGTGGACGTGGTCGCCGTGGTCCGGGTACCCCGGGCCGAGGATCCCGTTGAAGCCGTGGTTACGGGCTTCCTTGGCCAGGGTGCACAGGGCGTGCGGCCCGGCTCCGAGGTCGGCCGCGTCCCCGTACAGATGGCGGCTGTTCGAGGCGCCGCCGACCGCGCTGTTGCAGGCCGTGGAGCGGAAGCCGCTGGTGACCCGGATGGACTGGTCACCGAGGGCGTGCCGCAGCGCCTCCAGCTTCCACATCGTGCTGAGGGCGTTGGCCTTGGCCGTGCCCGCCGCGACGGCACCACCTGCCCAGGTGCTGTTGCAGGTGTTGTGTTCGGCGTACGTGAAGTGGATGGGCGTGCAGTCGTCGTCCTGGAGTGCGTAGAGCTTGGCCTGGGTGGCCGGGCCGGCGACGCCGTCCGCGGCCAGGCCGTAGGCGGCCTGGAAGCGTTTGACGGCTGCGGTGGTGGCGGGGCCGTAGGAGCCGTCGATGGCGAGTACGGAGTTGTAGCCGGGGTATCCGGCAACCCGGATCTGGAGCTGGACGACGTCGTTGCCGGTGGCGCCCGGGGACAGGGTGCGGGTCCAGGTGTAGCAGCCGTCGGCCTGTGCGGTGCCGGAGGTGATCACCGCCCCGCCCCAGGTGAAAGCCATGGTCATGACAAGGCCGAGCAGGAGTCTTGCGGTACGTCTGAGCATGGGGGCTCCCTACCACGACGAAGGTATGGAGGCAGAGCCTGTCGGAACGGTCGACGCGCGTCAACCAGGCCTGGACTAAGGTCAGTTGAGGATCATCGGGAGTACGGAGGAAAGCAAACGGGCCCGGCCCCGCACGCGGGGGGACCGGGCCCGCCGGAGTTCTACTCGTTCGGCACGATCTCGTAGCGCGGCGTGTTCTCCGCCATCTGCCGCAGCGCGTCCTTGCGGTCCCGCTTCGAGAGCCGGTCGATGTACAGGTAGCCGTACAGGTGGTCCGTCTCGTGCTGCAGGCAGCGCGCGAAGTAGCCGTTGCCGCGGATCCTGACCGGGTTGCCCTTGGCGTCCTGGCCGCGCACCACCGCGTAGTCCGGGCGGGCCAGCGAGGCGTACGCGGTCGGGACGGAGAGGCAGCCCTCGTTGGAGTCGTCGAGGATGCGCTCCTCCGGCGGCAGCTCTTCGAGCACCGGGTTGCAGACGGCGCCCACGTGCCGGACACCGTCGTCGTCCTGGCAGTCGTAGACGAAGACCTTGAGGTCCACGCCGATCTGGTTGGCGGCCAGGCCCACGCCCTCCGCCGTCCGCTGGCTGGCGAACATGTCGTCGATCAGCCGGCCCAGCTCGTCACCGAACTCGGTGACGTCCTTGCACTCCTTGTGCAGCACCGGGTTGCCCACGACCGTGATCGGACGGGAGGTCCCGCGCTCGCGGTACGCCGCCTCACGCGCCTCACAGTCCTCGGTGTCCACGACGAAGCCTTCGTCGTCGACGCTGATCTGCTCGTCCGTCTCCTGCTGCGCCATGTCCGCCGTACGCCTTCCTCAAAACCCGAATCGATGCCCGTACAGCGTAACGGCCTCCCCCATGGCAGGGAGCGGGCTGCCGATCGCGGGGAGTCGCCTGCGGTCGGGCCGCAGACGCACGGCTCAGCAGACTTCTTCGAGATCCCGCCACTCACGGCTGTCCGGGCTGTCCGCCACCCAGCCGTCCAGCAGCCCGCGCACCAGCCCGGCCGGGGCCGCTATCCCGCACTCGCGCTCCGGCACCCACAGGTCTCCGGCGGTGCGATGGCCGAGCGGACCCGGATGGCCGGGCTCGCTGTGGTCGTGCGGGTCGAGATGCTCGCCGTCACCCTCGTCGCTCTCCATCCGGCTCTCGGAACAGGCCCGGCAGAGCAGCCGTACGGATGACGACCAGTCCTCGGCGGCGAACCCGGCATCGGACGCCAGCTGCTCCAGAGCGTCCCGGTCCGCCTCCGTGGCGGCTTCGAGGAGCACCACCCAGGTGGGCACGGGGGACGGCGCCCAGAGCTCGATCTCGTCGAACACGGGGTACGAGGGGCCGGCCGCGGTGACCCGCTCGCCGTGCGGCACCCCGTCGTGCAGGACGACCTCGCCCCAGCGCCGCCCGGAGGAGGGCAGCGGGATCGACAGCACTTCCATCCGGGCCGGATCCAGCCTGCGACCCCAGACGACCTCGGCCTCGCCCTCGGGCGACAGCCGCACGGCCGCGCTGCCCAGCTCCATACCGACCGGCTCGCTGTTGGCCGCCGCGGTGTGCTGGCCGGCGCCGGGCACCTTCAGGCCGTACGCCTGCCAGGCGCGGCGGGCCAGGGGCCAGTCCTGCAGGGCGGTGGCGGCGATCCCGACGTTCCACCAGTCGGGGGCGCCGGACTCCTTGTCGAGGAGCGCGACGGCGCGCAGCCCGGCCGCTCTCGCCTGCTCCCAGTCATGCCGGAATTTGTGCAGCAGCGCCAGGTTGAACCATGACTCGGAGAGCCAGGGTTCCAGGTCCGCCGCCCGTG
Organism: Streptomyces sp. NPDC057565; assembly: GCF_042801455.1. Classification (NCBI taxonomy): domain Bacteria; kingdom Bacillati; phylum Actinomycetota; class Actinomycetes; order Kitasatosporales; family Streptomycetaceae; genus Streptomyces; species Streptomyces sp. NPDC057565. Next base: position 18,917 of record NZ_JBHVFU010000061.1, read on the forward strand.
TCAGCAGTGCGCCCGCGTCCTCGTACCGGCCGTCGCCGATCAGCGTGAACGCGCGGTCCGTGGCCTGCCGCCAAGAGGCGGAGGGCCGATGCCGTACCTTCCCGAAGATCCTCACGATTCCCGCCTGTCCCGACTGGACACCCTCGTCTTGCGCTCTCCTTCGCATCCAACCATGCCTGGCAGGACGCCCGCTCATTACCCATGGGTTACCCAGGTGGGACGGGGGTCAGACCGCCCCGGGCCAGGACCTTGGCAAGCGATTCGACCACCTCCGACTGGTAGTCGTGGGCGGTGCCGAGCCGGAGCCGTTCCAGAGCGCCGAGCGGGCCGCTGAGACCTTCCCCGCAGAGGTCGTCGTATGCGTTGACGGCGCGGACGATCCGGGCGGGCAGCGGCTGCTCGCGGTACGGGTCGGCCTGCCGCTCCACCACGACGGCGATCTCGGAGTCCACGCCGGTCTGCCGGACCACGGCCCCGCCCAGCAGCGCGATCCGGCGCTGCTCCGCGGCGGGCAGCGGGGCGGTCGCCCCGTCGGGCACCGGGTCGACGAGGGAGAGCTGACCGATGTCGTGCATCAGGGCGGCGTACTCCAGCACGGTGAGCTCGGCCCCGGAGAGCCCCAGCTCCCGGCCGACGGCCGTACAGAGGACCGCCACCCTGCGGGCATGCCCGTGGGGGGTGTAGCCGGCGATCTCGGTGGACCGGGCGAGCGAGGCGATGGTCTGCCGGTAGGTGGTGCGTACGGCGACGAACCTGCGGAACGACACCTGGGTCAGCAGCAGGGGCACACAGAGCACGGGCAGCGCCCACAGCCCGGCGACCGCGACCCCGAGCGCCATCACCGCACCGGTCGCACAGACCGCCGAACCGATGCCGAGAAGGGCGCGCAGCTCGTCGCGGAGCAGCGGTCCGTACGGGATGGAGGTGCCTCCCCTGCTCCGGACGCCATGAGGGAGTGCGCCGGAGCGCAGCAGCAGGGCGCCGAGCACGGCGTCGCACAGGGCGGTGAGCCCGAGCAGGACGAGAAGGAAGAGCGCGAAGAACGGTCCGTCGCCGAACCAGTCGGCGGTCCGGCCGGAGTTGTAGAGCGGCTGGAAGCACACGGCGGCGAACGAGACGGTGACGATCCGCCGGGCGAGCTGGTCGGCGGTGGGCCCGCTGCCGCGCGCCACATGGGGCACGGCGGCGACCAGCTGCGCGGCGACGAGAACGGCGATGACCTGGAGGACCCCGTGGGTGGTGGGTTGCCCGCCACTGCGGCCGAGCAGGGCGTACGCGAGCGCGCCGGCGGCCCCGAGCGGCGCGGGCTCCCGCTCCCCGGGCAGCGCACCCCAGCGGGCAAGTTCGCCGACGGTGATGAGCACCCCGAAGGCAAGGGCATGTCCGGGTTCATGAACTCCGTGCCAGAGAGTGTGGGCCAGCCCTCCGAGGGCGAGCACAACGGCACCGCCACGGACGGCAGGGACGGCGCCGGTCACCGGGGACGTTCCGCGGCACCGTCGAGCCCGTCCGCACCGTCGAGCCCGTCGGCATCACCGAGCCCGTCCGGCGGCCGGGGACCAGACGCCTGCCGGACGAACCCGGAGCCCGCACCCGCACCCGCACCCGCACCCGCACCCGCACCCGCACCCGGCAACGGAACTGCCTCGTCCGCCGTCACCGCCACCGACTCCGCGGCCCACCCGCACCGCTCCACCGCCCGCGCCAGCGCCCGCACCATCTGCGGATCGAACTGCGTCCCCGCACAGCGCTTCAGCTCCTCCACCGCCACCGGCACCGACCGTCCCCTGCGGTACGACCGCGTCGACGTCATCGCGTCGAACGCGTCGGCCACCGCGACGACCCGGGCGAACTCGGGAATCTCCCGCCCGCTCAGCCCGTAGGGATATCCGCTGCCGTCGAGCCGCTCGTGATGGTGCAGGATCGCCGCCCGCGCCTCGCCCAGGAAGCCGATGCCCCGGACGATCTCGTGGCCGTACTCCGGGTGCAGCTCGATCACGCGCCGTTCCTCCGGGGTGAGCGGCCCGTCCTTGCGCAGCACCCGCGTCGGCACGCCGAGCTTGCCGACGTCGTGCAGGATCCCGGCGAACCGGAGCACTTCGAGCCGGTCCTCCGCCATGCCCAGCTCCCTGGCGATCAACACGGAGGCCCGCCCGACGCGCTCGCTGTGCCCCCGGGTGTATGTGTCCTTGATGTCGACGGCCTGCACCAGCGCCCGGATGGTGGCGCGGTGCGCGGCCTGCTGGCGGTGGTACTGGGAGAAGACCCAGCAGGAGATGTACATCGGCAGCAGGACGAAGAGCGCCGACAGCGGCCCGTACGAGCTGCGCCACAGCAGGGCCATCATCAGTCCGGCGAGCCCGTGCACCAGGTGTGGTCCGAGCGAGCTCGGCAGAAGCCCGCTCCAGGCCCGCCTGACGGGCAGCCGTTCGGCCGCGGCCAGGATCGAGCCGTCCAGGGCGGTCAGGATGAGGCTGAAGGCCAGCGCGGCGACGCAGGCGGGCAGGACGGCGTACGGGAAGTCGGGCAGCAGCCCGGGGCCGGGCCCGCCGAGCGTGGCGCCGCCGCCGAGCAGGCCGTGGACGGTCGACGCCACCCAGACAGTGATCACCAGCTGGGCCGTGCGCCAGACGCGGCGGGCCGCGACGGGCGCGTTCTCCACCCGGCCGGCGAGTGAGCCGGGGATCGCGACCAGCGCCGCGGCGGCGGGCGGCAGCAGGAACGCCGCCGCGAGCAGCAGCGGAAAGAACGATCCGGCACCGATCGGCACGGAGCTGCCGAAGAACGGGCAGCGCCCGGGAAGTTCACAGGCCAGATAGAGCCCGGTGAGCAGACCGACGGTGCCCCAGGGCACCTCCGTACCGTCGGGCGGCAGCGCGGGCCGCACACAGAGGACAGCGCAGACCACGGCGGCCAGAATGACCGCGCGCGCCGCACCCCCGGTGCCTCTCACCCGCCCTGCCCGCCCCCCAACTAGGTCAATGGAGGCGCCACGCTAGCGAGTTGGGCACTCGATCGAGCACGGTTGAGCCCGATTAGCACGTTCGGGTGAAGGGCACGCGTCGGCGGTGGTGAGAGTGAGGGCGTGCCACGACAGTCGTGGCACGCCCTCGACGTGCGGAAAAGGCCCCCTCCTCAGGGGTGACCGCCGGTCAGTCCGTGGCGGCGGTCGGCAGCTCGGCCACCACGTCCTGGTCCGGCACGGCCTGCCCGGAGCGGATCAGATCGATCCGGCCCATCACCTTGGAGCGCAGGTCGGCCGGCACGTCGTCGTGACCGCAGCAGCGCTTGACCAGCTTCTTCACCGCCTGCTCCAGCCCGTACTTCTCCAGGCAGGGGGAGCACTCCTCGAAGTGCACCTCGAACTTGGTGCAGTCGCTGTCGGGCATCTCATGGTCGAGAAACTCGTAGAGATGATCGAGGACTTCTGAGCAGTCCGTCTCGTGCGGCTCTCCGCAGCTCATGAGCCCGAGCCTTTCCGATCGTCCGACTCTCCGGCGCCGGCCGGGACGAGCCCGCGTTCACGGGCGTAGTCCTCCAGCATGCCGCGCAGTTGGCGGCGGCCCCGGTGCAGTCGGGACATCACCGTACCGATGGGAGTCCCCATGATGTCCGCGATCTCCTTGTAGGCAAAGCCCTCTACATCGGCGAGATAAACCGCGATGCGGAACTCTTCGGGAATCGCCTGCAGCGCGGACTTCACGTCCGAGTCCGGCAGGTGATCGAGCGCCTGCGACTCGGCGGAGCGCAGACCTGTGGACATGTGCGACTCGGCGCGCGCCAGCTGCCAGTCCTCGATCTCCTCGGCGGCACTGCGCTGGGGTTCGCGCTGCTTCTTGCGGTACGAGTTGATGAACGTGTTGGTGAGGATGCGGTACATCCACGCCTTGAGGTTCGTCCCCTCGCGGAACTGGTGGAAGGAGCCGTACGCCTTCGCATACGTCTCCTGAACCAGGTCTTCGGCGTCCGCGGGATTGCGCGTCATGCGCAGCGCGGCCGAGTACATCTGGTCGAGGAAACCGAGGGCGTCCCGCTCGAAGCGCGCATTGCGCTCGGCAGTCGTCTCCTCCGCGCGGCCGTCGTCGGTCCCTGTGTCGGTACCGGTGACCGGACCCACCTCCTCCAACGCTGTGGCGGTTCCGAGACCGGACCCGCTCGAATCGGAGAATAGTCGACCTTGCTTCGACGCGGGCTGTCGTTCCGATCCGCTCCGTGCCCGCCCGGGGGTGGTCTTCGCCGCGTGCAGCACCGTCCACTCCAGGTCAGCGGCGTTCGAGCGGCGCGGGCAGATGGTCGAACCCATGCGACGGACTCCCTCTCCACGTAGGACGTTGATGTACCGATGTCCCCATCAACAGTGGCCCCCGACGCAACATTCCCGAGGTGTGTCGGGTCGCCCGCGGGTGTGATCAGATCCACTCGAAAAATGTACGGGCCTGCGTCACGGGAGTCGGTCCAGCCAGTCCGTCACGGCAGTGGTGAGGAGTTCCATCGCCCGGTCCTCGGTCAGTCCGGACTTCTTCGGTACGGCGAAGCCGTGGTCCCCGTACGGCACCTCGGCGATCTCGTACTCCCCCGGAGGGAATTCGGCCGGCCGACCGAACGGGTCGTGGCCGCCCTGAACGACGAGCGTGGGCACGCCCGCGCCGAGCAGTTCGTCCTTGCGGGACTTCTCCGGTCTGCCCGGCGGGTGCAGCGGGAAACTCAGCGCGAGGACGGCGTGCGCGCCGAGCTCGGCCGCCGTGCGGCAGGCCACCCGCGCGCCTGCGCTGCGTCCGCCGGCGACGACGGGCAGCCCGGGTGCGGTGAGAGCGGGCCACAGGTCGCGCCAGCCGGTGTCCAGGGTCTTCGGGGCGGGCGCGAGCTTCTTCCCGGCGACCCGCCACGGTTGCTCCACCAGGGCGACGGTCACACCGCGTGCGGGCAGTGCGGCGGCCAGTGCCTGGAGGTCGCGGGCCTCGATGCCGCCACCCGCCCCGTGGCTGACGGCGAGCACCAGACGAGGTCTGCGCGCGCGCAGCCAGGTGATCCGGGCAGGCCCGGTGGCGGTGTCGACCGTCTCGGCCGTCGGGGCTGTCTCTCTACGACTCACAGCGCCCATCCTGCCCGGTCAGAAGAGCGTGCCGACCTCCGGCGCGGTCAGTTCCTCCAGGAGCTCGGGCCCGTTGTTGCGGACGTTGCTGACGGTCGTGGCCACCGGGTACGCCCGCATCAGTCCGCCGGGCGGCGGTGCCAGCAGCGCCCGCAGCTCCTCGACGTCGGTGTGCGAGGGGTCAAGCCAGGCGTCCCAGCGGTCCGGGGTCAGCATCAGCGGCATCCGGGGGTGGATGTCGGAGAGCGCGCCCGGGCCCTCGGCGGGGGCGACGGCGAGCGGGGTTGTCTCCGCCTCGGTAGTGATCACGGAGCAGGTCACCCACCAGGCCTGCGGGTGGTCGTCCGGCAGCGTCCGGTCACGCCAGAACTCGTACAGTCCGGCCATCGCGAAGACCGATCCGTCGGCGGGCGTCACGAAGTACGGCTGCTTTCGCGGCCGCTTCTTCTTCCCCTTCTCCTCCAGCTGCCGCTCGTCGGCGCCGGTGACCCACTCGTAGTAGCCGTCGGCGGGCAGGATGCAGCGGCGCGAGACGAAGGGGCGGCGGAAGGACGGCTTCTCGTGGACGGTCTCCGCACGGGCGTTGATCATCCGGGCTCCGCCCTCGGGGGACTTGGCCCATGAGGGGACGAGTCCCCACTTCAGGGCGCGCAGCTGGCGAACCGGGCGTTGATCATCCGCGTCTTTCACGGGACGTTCCAGTACGGCGTAGACCTCTTTGGTCGGCGCCACGTTGTAGTCGGGCTCCAGCGCCTCCGCCGGTTCCCATTTCTCGACGCCGAAGAGTCCGGTGAGATCCTCGGGCCGCCGACTCGCTGCATACCGTCCGCACATAAGTGCCAGACTGCCACGACCCACCGCCACGACCGCAAGGAGCCGCCCCCACATGGACAGCACCGAACTGGGCGATCTGTGGGATCGCGTCTTCGGTACCCAGCCCGCCCCCGAACAGTGGCTGGTGGTCGTGACGGCCACGGTCGCGCTCATCGCCGTCGTACCGAACGTCCTGTGGCGGCTCTCGCGCAACGCGATCACCATCGCCCACGAGGGCGGGCACGGGCTGATCGCCCTGGTCAGCGGGCGCAGGCTGGAAGGCATCCGGCTGCACTCGGACACCAGCGGGCTGACCGTGAGCCGCGGCAGGCCCACCGGCGCCGGCATGATCCTCACCGCGGCGGCGGGGTACACCGCGCCGCCGCTGCTGGGACTCGGCGGCGCCTGGCTGCTCACCGACGGCCGGATCACGCTGCTGCTGTGGGTGTCGACCGCGCTGCTCGCGGTGATGCTGGTGATGATCCGCAATCTGTACGGGGCGCTCACGGTGATCTTCACCGGTGCGGCGTTCCTGCTGGTCTCCTGGCTGGCTTCACCCGCGGTGCAGTCGCTGTTCGGCTACACCGTGGTCTGGTTCCTGCTGCTCGGGGGTGTACGTCCGGCGTTCGAGCTGCAGTCGAAGCGACGGCGCGGCGGGGCGCCGGACTCGGACGCGGACCAGTTGTCCCGGCTCACGGATGTGCCGGCCGTGCTGTGGCTGGGCTTTTTCCATGCGGTGTCGATCTGCTCGCTGATCGGCGGCGGCCGCTGGATGCTCGGCCGCTGAGGGACGACAGCCCGTGGCGGCGCCTACCATGCTTCTATTACGCCCCGGTTTCGGCCGATTTGATCAAGATCCGGGATTGCGGCGAGCCACTAAAGTGAGGTCCATGACCGAAAGTTCCGTGCACCCCGCCCTCTGGCCCGCCCCCCATGCGAGCGGAGCCGTCGACGCGACCGTCGTCGTGCCCGGATCGAAATCGGTCACCAACCGGGCGCTGGTCCTGGCAGCTCTCGCCGCCGAGCCGGGCTGGCTGCGCCGCCCGCTGCGCTCCCGCGACACCTTGCTGATGGCGCAGGCGCTGCGCGCGATGGGCGTCGGCATCGAGGAGGGCGTCGGCCCGGACGGCTCCGGCGAGGCCTGGCGGGTCATTCCGGCCGGGCTGCACGGCCCCACCACGGTCGACGTCGGCAACGCCGGAACGGTGATGCGTTTCCTGCCGCCGGTCGCCGCCCTCGCCGACGGTCCGATCCGCTTCGACGGCGACCCGCGTGCGTACGAGCGGCCGCTGACCGGCGTGATCGACGCGCTGCGGGTGCTCGGCGCCCGGATCGACGACGACGGGCGCGGTGCGCTGCCGATGACCGTGCACGGTGGCGGGGCGCTGGACGGCGGCCCGGTGGCGATCGACGCCTCCTCGTCGTCCCAGTTCGTCTCGGCGCTGCTGCTGTCGGCGCCGCGTTTCAACCAGGGCGTGGAGGTACGCCACACCGGTTCCCGGCTTCCTTCGATGCCGCACATCCGGATGACGGTCGACATGCTGCGGGCCGTCGGCGCCCAGGTCGACGAGCCGGAGACGGGCGGCGAGCCGAATGTCTGGCGGGTGTCCCCGTCCGCCCTGCTCGGCCGCGACCTGACGGTCGAGCCTGACCTTTCCAACGCCCAGCCCTTCCTCGCGGCGGCGCTGGTCACCGGTGGCCGGGTGACGATCCCGGACTGGCCGGAGTACACCACCCAGCCGGGTGACATGCTGCGCGAGATCTTCACCACCATGGGCGGCAGCTGTGAACTGACCGAGCGCGGTCTGACGTTCACCGGATCGGGCCGTATCCACGGCATCGACGTGGATCTCGGCGAGGTCGGCGAACTGACCCCCGGCATCGCTGCGGTCGCGGCCCTCGCCGACTCCCCCTCCACACTGAGCGGTGTCGCACATCTGCGGCTGCACGAGACGGACCGGCTGGCCGCGCTCACCAAGGAGATCAACGAGCTCGGCGGCAACGTCACCGAGACCGCCGACGGGCTGCACATCGAGCCGCGCCCGCTGCACGGCGGTACCTTCCATACGTACGACGACCACCGGATGGCAACCGCCGGGTCGATCATCGGCCTTGCCGTCCCCGGAGTGGAGATCGAGAACGTGGCGACAACCGCCAAGACCCTGCCGGATTTCCCGCAGATGTGGACCCGAATGCTCGGGGCCTGAATCATGCGTCGCTACGGCAAGAACCCCGACGAGGACGACATCCGGTTCCGCCCCAACCCGAAGGGCAACCGGCCTCGTACACATACCCGCCCGAAGCACGAGGACGCCGAGGAAGGCATGGTCCTCACCGTGGACCGCGGCCGCCTGACGTGTCTCGTCGACGGCCGTACGGTCATGGCGATGAAGGCCCGGGAGCTGGGCCGGAAGGCCGCGGTGGTCGGCGACACCGTCTCGATCGTCGGCGATCTGTCCGGCGACAAGGACACCCTCGCGCGCATCGTCCGGATCGGTGAGCGCCGCTCGGTGCTGCGGCGGACGGCGGACGACGACGATCCGTACGAGCGGGTGGTCGTCGCCAATGCCGACCAGCTGGCGATCGTCACCGCGCTGGCGGATCCGGAACCCCGCCCGCGGATGATCGACCGCTGCCTGGTGGCGGCGTACGACGGCGGACTCTCCCCGCTCCTGGTCCTGACCAAGTCCGACCTCGCATCGCCGGACAAGCTCCTGGAGGCGTACACCCCGCTGGGGGTGCCGTACATCGTCACCAGCCGCGAGGAGCTGGAGAACGGCGATGCGGCGGACCGGGTGCGCGAGCAGCTGAACGACCGGGTGACCGCCTTTGTCGGGCATTCCGGTGTCGGGAAGACGACCCTGGTCAACGCCCTCGTGCCGAAGGACCGGCGGCGTACGACGGGTGTGGTCAACGCGGTCACGGGCCGCGGCCGGCACACCACCACCTCGGCGCTCGCGCTGCCGCTGCCCGACGGGCGCGGCTGGGTGGTCGACACCCCCGGAGTGCGCTCCTTCGGGCTGAACCACATCGACCCCTCGCGGGTCATCCACGCGTTCCCCGACCTGGAGCCGGGCACCGAGGACTGTCCCCGCGGTTGCACCCATGACGCCACCCAACCGGAATGCGCGCTGGATGCCTGGGTCGCCGCTGGGCACGCCGATCCGGCACGGCTGGACTCCCTGCACCGGCTGCTGGCCACCCGGGAACGACGCGAAGGCGACTGACCCGGGTACGTTTGCGACCTGCTGCTGACGGTAAGTGCATAATCGCGCTCAGCGGGACGGCGCAGTCACCGACGTGGGAGGGCACTGACGATGGCGTGGCTGCTGGTCGTGGTCGCTGGACTTCTGGAGACCGGCTTCGCCGTCTGTCTGAAGCTGTCCCACGGCTTCACCCGGCTCTGGCCGACCATCGCGTTCTGCGTCTTCGCACTCGGCAGCTTCGGGCTGCTGACGCTCTCCTTGAAGAAGCTCGACGTGGGGCCCGCCTACGCCGTCTGGACGGGCATCGGCGCGGCAGGCACGGCGATCTACGGCATGGTCTTCCTGAACGATGTGGTCTCCACCCTCAAGCTGGTGTCGATCTCGCTGGTGATCCTGGGTGTGATCGGACTGCAGCTGTCGGGCTCGTCCCACTGACAGTGACAGGCGGCGCCGTGCCCCGCCGCTTCCACGGCCGGCACCTCGCCCCGCAGCGCTCGCGCTCCGGGGCGCCGCCGGCCCGCCCGTCACGCCGCGGGCCACCGCTCCACCGCCTCGCGGACCAGCGGAGCCGCGTCCGAGGGGAGGGCGGACGCGGCGACCGCGTACGAGAGCGCGAGCCGCATCGCGATCTCGCAGGTCGTGGCCAGTGCCGCCGGGTCGTGCGGCGAGCGCCCCTCGTCCAGCGCGGCCACCGCGCGAGCGCACACCAGACCGAGCAGTTCGACGGGGGTCGGCGGTCCGGCATCGGCCCGCCGCTGCGCCGGTACGGACGAACCGGTCGGCGCCGCCAGGCGTACGGGACGGGGTAATCGCTCGCTCCAGCAACCCGTGAGCAACGCCCTGACCAGTGCGTTCGTCCGGGCCGCCCGCACTGTCCAGGCAGCGGTCGCTGCGAGTCTGTCCCCCGTGCCGCCGGGCGATCCCAGCGCCCGTTCGACACCGGCGAGATAGCCGTCGGCAGCGCGCCGGACCAGAGCACGGGCCAGGCCGTCCTTGCTGCCGAACTCGTTGTAGAGGGTCTGCCGGGAGACTCCGGCGGCGGACGCGACATCGACCATCCGCACGGTCGGCCAGGGCCGGGTGGTGAGCGCCGAGAGGGCGGCGTCCAGCAATGCTTCGCGCGCTGTCGGCATCGTCGCCTCCCACGCCAGGGACTCTGCGGTTCAGAGTTGACGCGTCACCGGGCACTGTCAAGACTCCGAGCAGCCGCCGGGGCCGTGTAGCCCTGTTCACCTGCGGTCGATACTGTGACGACATGCCCGATTACCACGATGATCTGCGCCTCGCCCACGTGCTGGCGGACGCCGCCGACGCGGCGACGATGGACCGGTTCAAGGCTCTGGACCTCAAGGTCGAGACCAAGCCGGACATGACGCCGGTGAGCGAGGCCGACAAGGCCGCCGAGGAACTGATCCGCGGCCACCTCCATCGGGCACGTCCACGCGATGCGATCCTCGGCGAGGAGTACGGGATCGAGGGCACCGGTCCGCGCCGCTGGGTCGTCGACCCGATCGACGGCACCAAGAACTACGTCCGCGGTGTCCCGGTCTGGGCGACCCTGATCTCACTGATGGAGGCGGGCGAGAACGGGTTCCAGCCGGTGGTCGGTGTCGTGTCGGCGCCCGCGCTGGGCCGCCGCTGGTGGGCGGCGAAGGGCGCGGGGGCGTACTCCGGCCGCAGCCTCACCTCCGCGACCCGGCTGCAGGTCTCGAAGGTCGAGCGGATCGCGGACGCCTCGTTCGCGTACGCCTCGATGACCGGCTGGGAGGAGCAGGGCCGGCTCAACGGCTTCATGGACCTGACCCGGGCCTGCTGGCGCACGCGTGGGTACGGCGACTTCTGGCCGTACATGATGGTCGCCGAGGGCTCCGTCGACATCTGCGCGGAGCCGGAGCTCTCACTCTGGGACATGGCGGCGAACGCGATCATCGTCCAGGAGGCGGGTGGCCGGTTCACCAGCCTGGACGGAGTCTCCGGTCCGGGCGGCGGGAACGCGGCAGCCTCGAACGGCCTGCTCCACCACGAGCTGCTGGGGTACCTCAACCAGCGGTACTGACGCAGCTTGCGGCTTGACCTGCACACTTTCCCCTCCCTCACGCTCCCTGGGCCGTCGTGGGGCCGCCATCGCTCTTCGAGCCGTCCTCGAACGCGCGGTTGACGGCCTCCCGCGTGCGCTTCTCGCTGCCCGGCATCAAGTGCGTGTACGTCCGCAGCGTGAGTGGTGTCCCAGGTACTCCGAAAGGGCCTTGATGCTCTCCCCCGCGTCCAGCAACACGGACGCGTAGAAGTGCCTCAGCGCGTGCATGCCGTTCTCCCGCCCGCGCGGCACCCCGGCCGTGTCGAGAGCGGGACGCCAGGCAACCTTGTTGAAGACCACGCGGTTCACCGCGCGTCCCTCGATGTTGCGGAAGAGCACGGATGCGGTGACCGGAGAGCCCTCGACCGACCGCCATGGCAGAGACACACCCGTCGGAGGCTGCTGCACGCTGTGACGCTCAAGCGACCGCACAACGCTCTCAGGCAACGGGACGGTGCGCGTCTTGCCGCCCGTGGGCAGCGCAAACACCTGCCGTCCGGCAATGAGCTTGACCTGTCGGACAACGTGAACCACGCCCGCGACGAAATCGACGTCGTCAACCGCGAGGCCCAACACTTCGCCCTGTCGCATGCCGCACCCGCCGGCCAGGTCCACCATGGCCCGGTAGCGCTCCGGCAGTTCTGAGCGCACCGCGAGTACGCGTTCAGGCCGCCACGGCACGATCCGGCGAGGTTCCGACTTGGGCGCCTTCACGGACGACGAACGGCACGGGTTGTGCGGGATCAGACGGTCGTCAACAGCCGCCGCCATCATCGCGTTGAGGTTCGCAAAGATGACGCGCTGATAGGCGGGAGCCAGTCCCCCGTCCTGGAGCTTCCGCCGTTCAGGCCCCGCCGCGAGGGCGATTCCCGCAAATTGATCACGACTCGATGCGCGCCCTAAGCGCGAGCCCCTTCGAGACTGGGAGGTGGCCGTGCAGGAGCAGGCTGACGATCTGGTCTACCACCGCCTCGCCCGGCGGTTCCCGGTTCACCGCGGCCAGGTAGACGACGGTTCCGGAGTAGATGTCGACCATCAGCGACGTATCGGTGTCCGGCGGCAACCGACCTTCGAGGCGGGCCCGCTCCAGCAGTTTCACGACCGACGCGCGGCGGGGTTCGATGAGCTCGGCGAAGGCTCCGGTACCGGTGGGATCCTGGATCACATCGGCGAGCAGCGCCGGGAGGATCAGGCACGTGGGCATGGCGGAGACGAGCTCGATGGTGAGCCGGACGGCGGTGCGCAGGTCGGCTTCCAGGTCGCCGGTCTCGTGGATGGGAGGTAGGGGGACTTCCCCGCTGAGGGCCTCGATCACCAGCGCGGCCTTATTCGGCCACCACCGATAGATGGTGGCCTTGCTGACTCCGGCCCGCCGTGCGATGCCTTCGAAGGAAAGCCGCTGATATCCGACCTCGCCGAGTAGGTCCTTAGTGGCTCGGAGCACCGCTTCGTGAGATTCCCGGCGGCGCCGCCGGGAGTCAGGCGCGATGGGGTCGGGCTGGGCGCACTCAGGAGCCAAAGGATTCTGACGGCCGTTCTGCGGCCTGGGAGTAATCACCGCATGCCTCCCTTGTGAGCCACTGGTGCACCCGTTGACTTTGCCCAATAAGTGAGCCTATCTTGACGAAACGGGACGTTCCGTACCGTATCTCCCATTCGTACCCAATAGTAAGATCCCACAAGCCCGCCAGGAAACCGCTACGACGTTGTTCAGCACTTCCGGCGGGTGGATCACCGTACGCCAGACCCGCGCGCAGGATCTGGCGGCACGGGCGTTTCCTGTGCGAGCGCCCGAGATCCCTGTTTCGACCCCCGGAAGGGGCACACGTCATGCGCGCGACTACGACCAAGATGCGGCGCATAGCCGCTGCGGTCTGCACGGCACCCATCCTTGCCATCTCGGCCGGAGCAGGCGCTGCCAGCGCGGCCGCTTTCCCCTCGTCGTCCCACGTCGCCTCTGTTTCCTCTGTTTCCTCTCACGACAGCAGCCGCCATGGGGAAGTCTGCTGCTTCTCGGGTAACGGCTGGGGCTGGGGAGACCGCTGCTTCTCGGGTGACGGCTGGGGCTGGGGTTGGGGACACCGCTGCTTCTCGGGTGACGGCTGGGGCTGGGGTTGGGGAGACCGCGGCCACTCCAATGACGGCTGGGGCTGGGGAGACCGCGGCCACTCAAATGACGGCTGGGGCGGGGGCTTCGACCACGGCTTCCGTGGCGACCACGGCGGCGGCGGCGGTGGCGGCGACAACGGCGGCGGCGGCGACAACGGCCGCGGCGGCGGTGGCGGTGGCGGCGACAACGGCCGCGGCGGTGGGCATGGCTACTGACGCTCCAGCGCAGTGAGTTCTCGATCAACATGCAGCAGTTCCGTGAGTGCTGCATCCGGATGCCCGAACATCTCGGGCATCCGGACCCGTCTGGAGCGGTAGGTCTCCCATCCGACCCGTAGTCGGGGCGGTGTGTAGCGGTGAGGATCGTGTGCGTCGGTGCGGGGCCCGCGGGGTTGTATTTCGCGATCTCGGCCAAGTTGCGCGATGCCGGACACGAGATCACCGTGTTCGACCGTGACCCGCCCGCGGCCACCTACGGCTGGGGTGTCGTGTACTGGGACGACCTGCTGGACGTCCTCTATCGCAACGATCCGGAAAGCGCCCGGGAGGTCAGCGCCAGGTCTGTGCTGTGGCAGGACCAGGAGGTGCGTGTGCACGGCTCGTGCGGCGAGCAGACGGCGTACTTCGGGGGTTACGGATACAGCATGAGCCGATCGGCACTGCTCGACGTCCTGGCTCGGCGTGCATCGCAGCTCGGCGTCGACATCCAGTACGGCCACCACGTTGCGGCTCTCTCGACACTTCCCGAGGCGGACCTTCTCGTTGCCGCCGACGGTGCGCACAGCCGGATTCGGGGACACCACGAAGCATTCGGAACTCGCATTGATGTCGGTCTCAATCCCTACATCTGGCTCGGCACGGACCAGGCGTTCCGCAGTTTCGTGTTCAGCTTCGAGCGGACGTCGGCCGGATGGATCTGGTTTCACGCCTATCCCTCGGTCGCGGGAATCAGCACCTGCATCGTCGAATGCTCACCGCAAACCTGGCACGGTCTGGGACTCGACGTGCTCGCCCCCGACCAGGGAGTGCGACTGCTGGAGGACATCTTCAAACGCGCACTCGACGGCCACCGCCTGCTCAGCCGATCACGGGGTGCACCGGCGCATTGGCAGCGCTTCGCGCACGTGACCAACAAGACCTGGTACCACGGTACGACGGTGCTCGTCGGCGACGCTGCACACACCACCCACTTCACGTTGGGGTCGGGCACCAGACTGGCGATCATCGACGGGATCGTCCTGGCACACAGCCTGAGCGAATACCTTCACGTGGAGGACGCGCTACGGGAGTACGACCGCCATCGCCGCGCGGAACTCCACCCGGTGCAGGCGGCCGCGCGTACGAGCATGGCGTGGTTCGAGCACCTGGACCAGTACATCGACCGCGATGCTGTCGCGTTCGCGCACGCCATGTCGGTACGCCACGGTGGCCAGAACCCCTGGCACTACCAGCTCCACCTTGCCACCCAAATCGCTACCGTACGCACGGCACGGCGCGCCTTCGCTACTGGCCGACGCTGGTACCTAGCCCGCCGGCGAGGCGAAGGGAAATACAACCAGTCACGTCAGACCACTGGCCCTTGATGCATAACTGATCGTTTCAGAATGAGATCGGTGTGCTGGCTTGGCAGTTGAGTGTTGCGTCGGCAGGATCTGCCGGGTGTCTGCTGATCTCGTGCCTGATGACCTGTGGGAACGCATAGCCCCGCTGCTGCCTCCTCGTCCGCCTCGCCGGCATCGGTATCCCGGGCGGTTGCCGGTGGATGACCGTGCTGCCCTGCGGGGCATTGTTTACGTGCTGTGCAAGAGCGTGAGCTGGCGGGACGTACCCACGGAACGGGTCGGGTGCAGTGGAGTGACGGCCTGGCGGCGTCTGCGGGACTGGACCGAGGCCGGAGTCTGGCCCCGCCTGCACGAGGTGCTGCTGGCCGAACTGCGTGCGGCCAGCCTGCTGGAGATGGACGACGCTGCGATCGACGGCTCACATGTCCGGGCGCTCAAAGGGGGCTCACACCGGACCTTCGCCGGTCGACCGGGCCCGGCCCGGCAGCAAGCACCACCTGATCGTCGACCGGCACGGAACCCCGCTCGCCGTCTCTCTGACCAGCGGAAACCGTCACGACGTCACCCAACTCATGCCGCTGCTGGACGCCATACCCCGCATCCGCGGACTGCGCGGCCGGCCCCGGCACCGGCCCCGGCGACTGTTCGCCGACCGCGGCTACGACTTCGACAAATACCGGCGCCTCGTCCGGGCTCGCGGGATCACACCCAAGATCGCCCGCCGCGGTACCCCGCACGGCTCCGGCCTGGGCAAGACCCAGTGGGTCGTCGAGCGCACCTTCGCCTGGCTCCACCAGTTCAAACGACTCCGCACCTGCTACGAGATACGCGCAGACCTCCACCTCGGACTGCTCCAACTCGCCTGCAGCATCATCTGTTTGAGACGACTCCGGACCTCATTCTGAAATGATCAGTAAGACGTCGTTACCTTTGGTAGCTGTCCCGGGGTGAGCGTGATGGTGGGGTGCCGTTGCGGCAGTCTGCTCGTGTGGACGATCTCGTTGGTACGCAGGCCCCGGGCCCGGCGCCGGGTGCCGAGGCGGGCTGGGTCCAAGACACCCACGAAGAAAGTTGGGCTTGGCGGTTCAATACCAGCGCAGCGCTACTGACGTAGCTTGCGGCTTGACCTGCACACTTTCCCCTCTCTCACGCTCCCTGGGCCGTCGTGGGGCCGTCATCGCTCTTCGAGCCGTCCTCGAACGCGCGGTTGACGGCCTCCCGCGTGCGCTTCTCGCTGCTCGGCATCAAGTGCGTGTACGTCCGCAGTGTGAAGCCGGGATCGTGGTGTCCCAGGTACTCCGACAGGGCCTTGATGCTCTCCCCCGCGTCCAGCAGCACCGACGCGTAGAAGTGCCTCAGCGCGTGCATGCCGTTCTCCCGCCCGCGCGGCACCCCGGCCGTGTCGAGAGCCGGACGCCAGGCAACCTTGTTGAAGACCACGCGGTTCACCGCGCGTCCCTCGATGTTGCGGAAGAGCACGGATGCGGTGACCGGAGAGCCCTCGACCGACCGCCATGGCAGAGACACACCCGTCGGAGGCTGCTGCGCGACGTGACGCTCAAGCGACCGCGCGACACTCTCAGGCAACGGGACGGTGCGAGTCTTGCCGCCCTTGGGCAGCGCGAACACCTGCCGTCCGGCAATGAGCTTGACCTGTCGGACAACGTGAACCACGCCTGCGGCGAAGTCGACGTCGTCAACCGCGAGGCCCAGCACTTCGCCCTGTCGCATGCCGCACCCGCCGGCCAGGTCCACCATGGCGCGGTAGCGCTCTGGCAGTGCTGAGCGCACCGCGAGTACGCGTTCAGGCTGCCACGGCACGATCCGGCGAGGTTCCGACTTGGGCGCCTTCACGGACGACGAACGGCACGGGTTGTGCGGGATCAGGCGGTCGTCGACAGCAGCCGCCATCATCGCGTTGAGGTTCGCGAAGATGACGCGCTGATAGGAGGGAGCCAGTCCCCCGTCCTGGAGTTCCCGCAGCCACTCACGGACGTGGATCGGCCGCAGCGAGTCGAGCGAGCGGGTACCCAGATGCGGTAGGACGTGCAGTCGAATGCGCTGCTCGGTGCTCACGAAGGTGCCAGGGTCCATGGTGAGTGAGGCCAGCCACCGTTCGGCGTGCTGCCGCACGGTGAGACGGCCGGCGCGTGGATCGATGTACTGCCCACGCGCCATGTCGGCCTCGATCCCGGACAGCCACTTCTCGGCGAGGCGCTTCTGTCCGTCGGGGAAGCTCTTGGATTTCTCGGTTCCGTCGGGGCCGACGTAACGGGCCCGGTAGCGCAGGCCGGATCCGTGGCGGTCGGACTTGGCCTTGGTGGTCTTGCCGTCGAGGACGATGCTGCTCTTGTACCAGCGGTCTTGGATGTGGCCTGCCATGGGGCGGCAATCCCTTCTCGGAAATGAGCAAGGAGGGCCACTGGGTGGCCCTCCCTGGGTGGTGAGATGTCGTGTCAGGCAGCGTCGGCGGTCATGCGTTCGGCGACGTAGCGGTGCACGACGGCGGGGTCGTAGCGGACGTGCTTGCCGATGCGGAAGCCAGGCGGTCCGGTGCGCTTCTTGCGCCACTGGTAGACGGTCTCTTTGGGGACGTCGAAGATCTCGGCGATGTCGTCGGGGGTGAGGTAGCGGTCGGGGAGACCGCCCCGGAGGGTGGCCCGGGGGTCGGGTTGAGCGGAACGGGTTCGGCTCATGGGGTCCTCGGCGTCGAGTCGTGTTGCGTTCGGGGGCTTCTCGGGAATTCGCGCCTGTCCGAGGTGCGGATTTCTGCGTCATTGCGTCATCAGCGTCACTTAGGCCTCTGACCTGCGGTTTTGCTTGACGCATCAGCTAGGACGTGCGTCATCGCAGCGTCATGAGCTGCGTCATCGGATGACGCAGATGACGCAGGATGACGCAGAAACCGCCGTCTGCGTCATGCCTGTTGCCGCAGGTCAGGTGCCGTTTTCCGGCCTGCATGACGCACATGACGCAGCGTCTTCCCTCTTAGGACAAAAGAGGGGGTGTCTGTTGTAGTTCGGCGCGCCTCACAGCGTGAAGAAGGAGCCGCTTCGCGGCGCGACCTTGGGGCGGCGTTCCGCCGAACAGCAAGAGGAGCACGCCTGGCCGATGGTGCTCTTCTTGCTTGTCCGGGCGAGCGTGCGGATCGCGGGTCAGAACACCCGTGCTTGCTCGTGTGGGGGCGGGGTGGCCAGGCGGGTCATTTCGAGGTAGCGGCCCACGCTGGTGCGGCCCGTGTCGATGAGGACGCCCCGAGCGGCCAGCGTCGGCTGTAGACGCTTGAGCCGGTCGGAGAGGACTTTGCCTGTGGTCGGCCACCCCTTGGGCAGGGGACGGCAATCCTCGCCGCTGTAGAGGCGACTGAGGCAGTGCAGCCACTCGGTGGACGTCATCCGCTGCGCCGCGCCCGGCTCGATGGTGTCGGCATGCCTGAGGACGGTCTGCGCGAGGAGGTCACCCTCGATCACGTCGTCGTTCAGGTCGTCCAGACTGGCCCGGTAAGCGGGGAGCGCCCCGAGGCCGGTCGCCGCGTCGAACTGCGCGCACAGGTGCGCGAAGTCCGCCATCCGTAGATCGGTGGGGGTCTCCGCCTCGGCTGCGCGGACCTTGACCGTGAGGTCCAGGAGCGAGCCGAGAACGACGGGCAGAACCTCCGCGTACTCCGCCCACAGTTCCGCCTCGGTGCGCCGGACGCTGGGCCGCTCCAAACGCAGCGGCAGGAGCCGTTCCGCCAGGTCGGGCCGGATGACTCCCACATCGATACCGGTCAGCAGCAACGGCCGGCGGTAGCCGACGCGGAACACGTCCCCGTCGGTGAACAGGGCACGCTTGACGCTCTCGGCGCCGGTCACGATGCAGCACATCGCGTCGGACAGGTCCGGCGTCATGTGGGAGAGGTTGTCCAGGGCCGTGACCCATCCGGCCGCCACCGCCGCGATCAGGTTTTCCTCGTCCTTCGGAGCCCGCCGCAGGTCGCCGCTCATCCCCTCGACGATCCGCACGAGCATCCGCCCACCTGTGGACTTGCCCGCGCCCTGCGGACCGGTGAGGAACGGCGCGGGGACGGGCACGGAGGGCCCCAGGCAGCCGATGAGCCAGGCGATGGCCAGGCATTCGGTCTCGGCGCCTGCGAAGTTGCAGAGCCTGAGCAGGAGGTCGATGCCCTTGCCGTCGGTGTCCTTGGCCGGCATGGGCAGTTCCCCGGTGAGCTGTGTGCGCCGCCAACAGACTTCCTGCGGGTCGGGGGTGAGGATGTCCCAGCCGGTGGGGTGGATGCGGACGGACTGCCCGTCATCGCGGCCCAGGTCCAGCCACGTCGCCCCGTCGAATCCGGGGGCGACGCGGATGTGGACGGGCTGCACGTCCTCAGACAGCGCGAGCGCTTCGATCAAGTCCAACGCCTCCTTGAGCGCGGCCCCGTTGAACACGCCACGCCCGTCCTTGAACAGGCCGACCATGAGTTCCTGGCGGTGGCTGCCCGTCGTGCCCTGTGAGCGGATCGGACGGGCCACGGGGTGGCCGCTCTTCTGCGCGTACACGGTCCCTTCGGCGGTGCGGAAGTACCGGAACTGCTCTTGGGCGTAGTCGGCGATGATCTCGCGGGCGGGAGTCTTCTCGTCGTCGGACATGGTCACAGTCCCAACCTGGTCAGGGCGTTGGTCCACGCGTCGGTGCAGTGCCGGGCCGATTCGCCCTTGGCCTGCGCGGCCGTGAACAGCCGCGCGGTGTGCGCCTCGGTGAGGCAGCCGCACCGACCGTGCGTGGACAGCACGGCGAGGAAGGTTCGGTAGACGGTGGCGTGCACCGCACTGGAAGCTGCGGTGATGCGCTGCTCGGCCATGGCGATGCCACGGTCCAGATAGGCGGGCGTGCGGTGGCGGCACTCCCTTTCCCCTTCCCCGGCCAGTGCGGGCACGGTGATGCCCGCCGGTCGGACCGTGGAGGGTTCCTTCACGGTCAGCGCGCGCACGACGTCCGGGAGTGCCGTGATGGTGCCGGTGCCGGGACCGCGCCACCGCGCGTAGGCCATGGTCGACTTGATGTCGACGCCGGGCCGTACGGCGTTGGCGGACTGCATAGCGCCCCGGTAGATCCAGTGCTCACCCCGGGTCGTCGGCACGGTCCGTGTGGCGGGCAGGCTCGCACGGGCCCACGCGATGGCTTCCACGTTGTCGAGGTCGACGACGGTGAGGCCGGCACCTCCGGGGTGGTAGGCCACCGCCGCCGCTTCCCGCCACACCCGAGCCCACGTCGACGAGTTGATGACGCCGGGGTCGGTGGTGGCGGCGGCCCAGCCGTGGCACGGGTGCGGGCAGGCGCAGGGGCCGGGGGTCTTCATGTTCGGCCGGCCACCACAGGCGTTCTTGGCGCAGGCCGGGCAGTTCCCGAACGGCACCTTCCCCGCCCGTAACGGCAGCACGGGCACGCCGTGGGCCGCGAGGCCGAGGGCGGTGTGCAGCTGCTCGCTCATGCGGCCACCGCCAGCCGGGGGGTGAGGGTGGTGAGGTAGGCGGCCCCGATCCACTCGGTGTAGGCGGGCGGCAGGGCTTCCCGGAGGCGGAGGTGGTCGGTGGACCAGTCGATTTCCTTGGCCGCGCGGATCTCCTCCGCGGTGGCCTTGCCGCCTCCCTTGCCGTACGCGGCGACGTACGGGCCGTCGCGCCAGATGCCGTGGCGGTAGCCCCGGACGTAGCCGCGGTGGCGGGGGTGGACGGGTTGGGGGAAGGTCCAGCCGCCGAGTTCGAAGTAGCGGTGCATGAGTACCGCGAGGCCGAACTGTTCCCCGCACAGGCGGATGTCCTTGCGGACGTCGGAGCCGGCCACGTTCTCCATCACGTACGGCCGGCCCGTCGCCTCCAGGGCGGCGCGGGTCGGTGTGATGAGCCGGGGGTAGGTCCGTCCGATGGCCGCGTTGCGGGCGGCGTTGGTGCCCTTGGTCGGGGCGCCTTCTCCCTGGCAGGGGGGTGAGGCGTGGATGAAGTCGAATTCGTGGCCGTGGTCGCGGATGTACTCGATGGCGTCGCCCTGGTGGAAGGCGTCACCGCCGTAGTCCGGCTGTGCCTGGATGTCGACGCCGGTGACGTGGCAGTTGGCGCCGAACGCGCGCCGGTAGCCGGTGGTGGCGCCGCCGATGCACGAGAACGCGTCGAGCACGCGGAAGGGTTCGAGCCGGGCGAGCAGTCGCCGGATGTCGGTGGGTTGAGTCATGCTGGATGTCTCCAGTTCTCTGATGAGGTTGGCTGGACGAGGGCGGCCCCAGATCATTGGCGTGAGATGGGGGTCGCCCTCATCAGTTGTGGAAGCGGTGGGATGCGGGGCGCTGTCGGTCACCGCCCGGTCTTCTGCAGCTCGTGCGTGTGGCACAGCACGGGGCCGATGAGGATGCCGATCCGGTGGACCGTCCACCGGCCTTGGGTGCGCGGGCCCGGCGGGACCTCGTCCACGATCCGACCTGTCCGACCCGCCGCGCGGGGGTCGTCCTCGCAGCTCACGATGCGTACCTCGTCGCCTGCCTTGAAGGCGCTCATGCGGGTTTCCTTCCAGGGTCAGTTGTGGAAGCGGTTGGAACGGGGGTTCTGGTCGCACCCCTCGGCGCATACCTTGTGGACCGCTTCGCGGTCGTTGGAGCGCATCGGGGTGGGGTGGCGGTACTGCCGGGAGTGTGGTGATCCACTTCCGCTGACGATGGCGGCGGAAGCAGTGTTCTGCGGCATCCGTGATCTGCAGTGCTCGACGGCGATGGCAGACTCAACGCGTGATCAACTCTCCGCAGATCTACCTTGCGGGCGGCGGCGACGGCCGCGGGCCGATCCAGCGGGCCTTCGCCAGCGCGGTCCGTAACGCCGGGGCGAAAAAAACCGTGCTGTTCCTGCCGTTCGCCATGGCGCCGGAGCGCTGGCCGGACTGCCGCGCCTGGTTCACCTCGGTCCACGAGGGGTTGTTCGAGGACGTGGTCATGCCCCATGACCCCGCGCGCATCGCCGCCGAGAACAACCGTTTCGACGCGATCTACCTGGGCGGCGGCGACACCGGCCGGCTGTTGGACACCTTGCGGGGCAGCGGCCTGGACCGCTTCGTCGCGCGCCATGCCTCCCGTGGCGGGCCGCTCTTC
The DNA here is from genome assembly GCF_042801455.1 of Streptomyces sp. NPDC057565. NCBI lineage: Bacteria > Bacillati > Actinomycetota > Actinomycetes > Kitasatosporales > Streptomycetaceae > Streptomyces > Streptomyces sp. NPDC057565. The sequence goes on from NZ_JBHVFU010000061.1 coordinate 40,890, forward strand.
GGCGTCAGTGCTGGCGCAATTGTCTGCGGCCGCTCCATCTTGACCGCGCCGCCGGAGGAGCACTCGTTCATCGGCAACGACGGCCTGGACCTGCTTGGCGGAGCGAGCGTGGTGCCCCACTTCGACGGCACCACCGAAGCGCACGCCCGCGCCCGGCGGACCGCCGCCGAACTGGGCGGGCCGGTGTGGGCGATCCCCGAGGACTGCGGGGTACGGCTGCTCAACAACGACGCCAGCTACAACGGCGACGTCAGCACGCTCCGCGAGGTGGCCCTCGGCGCGGCCCCCTGCCTCCGTTTCACTGCAGACGGCGGGGTGGCGGCCATCGCAGGTGACGGCCCGCCGCAAGCCCACAGCTGATTCCGCGGCCTCTTGCCTAGCGGTGGTTGATGGTGCCGTTGGCACGGCCGAACATGCCGGACGCGGTGATGTTCTGGGTGATGTGCGTCGTGCCCAGGCCCGCACTGGTCGCACTGCGGCCGAGCCGGAGGAGGGCGGGGACACCGATGGCTGCGGCGGCGATGAGGGCGACGGCGGCCCAGAGGGCTTGGCTCATGGCGATCAGTCCCGGGGCGGCGTAGGAGATTCCGATACCCGCGGCAGCGACGCCCCCACCGACCGTCGGCGTCAGAAGCGCGGTGGTCTTGGCCCATGCGGGGATCGGCTGCGCGACCGGAACCGGTGGCGCCGGCGGGGCCTGCTGCGGGGTATAGGCCAGGGTTCGGATGCCACCGGGGAGGGTGACCATCTGGACTCCCGGGGGGATCTCGTGGGGCAGCATCGGGCCGTGTCCGGTGGGCTGCTGGGGGGTGAGGGTGGTGATCTCGTACGCGGTCTCGGGGTACACAAGGGGCTCCCTTCAACGCGTCGGGCGGCACCCGTGGTGGTGGGTGCCGCCCGATGGCGTTGTGACGGTGCGTGGTCGTAGTGGCTACTGGCTAGTGGCTACTGGAAAGCGGAAAAGGGCCTGTCGGGGCCCCTGGTTGCCAGTAGGAGGGCGTTCTACTGGCTAGTGGCAAGTTGCCAGTAGCCAGTAGCGCTCTGTGAGGCGTTCAGGCGTGGTCGGGGTGGACGTAGACGGAGTGCGGTCCGTTGTCCCGGTAGACCAGTTCGCCCCGCTCGGCCGCCGCCTTGAGTGCGGCCCGCACGGCCTGTCGGCTGCGGCGGACGAGATCGGCGACGGCGGACGGCTTCATGCCGACCGGGCCCGCTGCCTTGATCGCGGCGACCGCGTCGGCCAGCCACGCGGGGCCGCCCTCGTCGTCGCCGTCGCGGAGCGCGGACAGGTTCAACCCGGGTGCCGCGGCCGGGGGCTGCGGCGCGTCCCCGGGCTCGGGGGCGGTCGCGAACTGAGCGTCGATCTGCTTCATGAACGCGCGCACGGCCGCGTCCTCGTCCACCCCTGGCGCCGCCTGCTCGCTGCGGAGCGCGGACAGGTTCAGCCCCTCCCTTGCCGCGGGGTGGCCGGATTGCCCGGTGTCGGCGGCCGGGGTGTTGGCGGTGTCCCGCATCCATGCGGTGCGCTGCGGGTCCCACCGGTTCGCGTAGGCATCCCCGGCAGCCTTGCGGGACACGTCGTCCAGGGTCGGGTGCATGTCGGAGGTGGCGAGAACGATGTCGCGGATCTGGTTGGGCAGGATCCGCCAGTTCTTGAACAGCGCCGCCGCGGACTCCGGCGTCCCCATGAACCCCGCCCCCTTGTAGGGCGCCTGGTCCGGGCGCAGCCCCCGGGAGCCGGGGAAGACCTTGCTCAGGTCCATCCCTTCGACTTCCCCACCGGTGAGGCAGACCCGGGCCTTGGCCTCGCGGCGGATCATCAGATTGCCAAGCACGGACCCGGTGGCACCCAGCGCGGTGAGCACGGTGCGGATGCCCATGGCGCGCAGCATCCGGATCACTTCGAGGATCTTCTTCGCGAGGTCCTTCATGCGCCGGTCGGTGCTGGTCAGGATCTCCGCACCCTCGTCGATCACGAGCATGATCTGAGGAATCTTCGCGCTGATCGGCAACTGGTCGGTGTTCCGCTCGGCCATCAGGTCCTGATAGGCGACCTTGCGGCGCAGCCCGATCGCCAGAGCCGCATCGAGCATCAGCACGGCTTCCTCGTAGGTGGAGGCGAGCCAGTCGATGCCGGGCGTGACCCCGTCTACGGGGGCCCCGTTCGAGTCCAGCGCGGGGCGGACCCAGGGCAGTCCGGCCGATCCGGCGTTGAGGTCGATCACCCAGGTGAGCACGTCGGTGGTGCGGGCGAATCCGGCCAGGATGACGTGCACCATGTTGGTCTTGCCGGAACCGGTGGGGCCGACGACCAGGGCGCACTGTTCGCGCAGGTAGACGCAGATCTCTTCGGCGTTGGTGCGGTAGCCCCACGGGATGCCGGTGTAGATCGACAGCGGCGTGTAGTCGGACGGGTAAGTGCGCTCCTCGGAAAGCACGTTGACCGTGGTCACATCGATCAGCACCCGGCCCTGATGGATGCCCTGGGAGGCAACGGCGGTGCAGCCGTGGGGAAGGCGGGCATCGGCCGACAGCGCGGCGGAGTGCTGCGCGATGCGGTCGTAGGTGGTGCCACCGGCGGGGAGTTCGGCGTCGATCGTGAACCCGGTACCGGTGGGCCAGATTTCCACCGCGAGGACCCGCAGCGTGATGTTGCAGACCCGCTGCACCCGGTCCACCCACTCCGCAGCAATCGCCCGGCGTCCGGCGGACAGTTCGTGGGCGACCTGGCGCTCATCGGCGGCGATGGCCTCCAGCTCCCTGGCCTCTTCGTAGAGCAGGGTGGAGCGGGCGGCGGCGCCGATGCCGACGCCGATCGTGGCGAGGGATCCGAGGGCGGCCCAGGTGAGCGGGCCGGTGGTCATGGCCCAGGTCGTCCACCCGGCGCCGACCAGCCACGACGCGGAGCGCATGGCGATCGTGCGGGCAGAGAGGCGTTCGCGCAGGCTGCTGATGGTGTGGCCGATGGCGCCGGCGGCGCCGACGGTGAGGGCCCAGCCGGGGGGCATGCCGGTGGCTGCTCCGGTGGTGGCGACGGCGAGGCATCCGGTGGTGGCGGACAGAGCGCCGGTCACGGGTCCGTGACCGGCAGCCCAGTCCCACACCGGCCCTGTGGAGGCGGTGTTGGTGGCCATGATCAGACGTTCCATCCCTTCTCGGCCTCGGGACCGTTGCGCGGGTCCTCATGGCGGGCGATGTCCTGCTCGTGGGACTGCCGGAACAGCGGGCCCATGTCCTCGGCGACCGCGACCGCGCTCATCACGGCGCCGAAGATGTCGTTGAAGCCATCCGCGACGTCCTTCTCCAGCGGGAACTCCGAATCGGCCCGCTCGGCCAGGACCCGCATCACGTTCGCCACGCTCGTGAGCGCGGCCGGGAGCCCCTCGACCATGGCCAGGATCTCCATGGCGTTCTCGGGGTCGTACTGTCCCGCCGCGGATTCCATCTCCGCGGCGTACTCCTCGAACCGGAAACCAGACACGTTCTCTCCCTCACTCGCACTGGTGGTGGTGGGTGCCGGCGTCAGCCCCGCAGGGCGTTCCGCCGTGTCGCTGATCCGCTCGGTGTTGTCGGCGGCTTCGGTGTCGGCGGCGGCTTCGTCGTTCTGCCGGGCGGCGCGTATGGCGTCGTCCCGCTGGTGGCGCTGCTCCTCGGCGGTGCGGGTCATCCGGGCGTAGAGGCGACGGCCCGGGTACTGGAGCCAGGCCCAGCCGAGCTTCCGGCCGAGTGGGGTGGTGACCATGCCGACCAAGCCAAGAGCTCCGGCGAGCAGTGCGGCGAGCAGGCGGCGGCCCTGGAACCGGGCGGCGGACCGCCACAGGGCCTTACGGGCCTTCTTCCGGGCGGGTGCCTTACGGACCGCGTCCCGCTGCCCGGCCACTCGGTCGGCCGCTCGCCGGTCCCGCGCGGCTCGGTTGCGGTCGATCACCGCACCCCGTGCCGCACCGACCCGACCCGCGGCCTTGCCCACGGACCGGCCGATCGGCCCTTTCCTAGCGAGCGATGCAGACCGAGCTGCCGTCTTGGCGCCACGGCGGGCATCCGCGACGGCACGCCGTGACCCGGCCGTCTCGGCCCGGCGTGCCGACCGGGACGGGGCCGACTGCCGGGCCGACGCCCGCAGCGCCTTGACCTGTCCCGCACGCCCCGGGCCGTGCTGCCGAGTGGGCTTCCCGGAGGTGTGACCGGCGGCCTTCCCTGCCCGATTGCCGGTGGTCTTGCGCTGGTGCGGCACGCTTCCGGTGGAACCGGTACGCGAGGTGCCGCGACCTGCGTGCTTCGCGGATCGCCCGCCAGTTCCGCGGGAGGCCGCGCCGTGCCCACCGCCCGTTCCGCGGCCTGTCCGGCCGCCGCGGTGGGTCGCGGCACGGTTGGTGCGGCCGGTGGCGTGCTTGCGGTGGGCCCGGTGGTTGCGGGTTGCTGCGGCGACACCGAGGACGCATGCGCCGGTCGCGGCGACCGCGGCGGCGATGGGTCCACCGGCCAGAGCAGCCGCGGCCAGCCCCGTCACGGCGGAGTTGGCGCCGGTCATCGCGATCGGGACCACGGGCCAACCGCCCGCCGTGTGCTCCACGGTCACCTCGGCCGGCGCCGGTACGGGGTCGGCCTGGGGCGGTGTGGTCGGTGCGGGCTGGTTGTCGATCACCAGCGGTTCGGTGCTGAGTTCCGTCATGCTGAACGCTCCCTTCGGATGTCATCGCAGGTGACGCACATGCCGAGCGAGCGCGGGATGCAGTACCCGGCATCGGTGCGGCAGCTGGGGCAGGTCCGGCGAGCACGCATCGCCTTGGCGAGCGCAGCGGCGCGGCCCGGGGTCATCGGGCGAACGGGCTTGGCCCGGTCGATGCGGTAGAGGTACGCGACCAACGGGCCACGGCGCCGACGGGGCCGCTGGAGCTCCGCGACGACGTCCTGTCCGCCGGGCCGCAGCCCCAACTTGCGAAGCTGCCGGCGAGTGGCCAGACCCTCCGGAGCCATGCGCCACCGGTAGTCGGGGACGGTGGCCATCAGAGCGCCACCCCCGCCGCGTCCGGCACCGGAACGAGGTGCTGTCCGTCGCTGCTCGCGCTCTCCGCGAGACGCTTGTAGACCTTGTGGACGTAGGAGGTGGAACGGGTGGACTTCACCGCGGCCTCGGTGATCGTGTCGCCCATCACCCAGCAGGTACGGATCACGTTCATCGCCTAATGGGAGCTACGGAACCGGGGAATGCTCGGTTCCGTAGCCGCCAGCAGGTGAGCACTTTCGTTGCCGGAACTTCGAGTTCTGGGATCAG
>NZ_JBHVFU010000062.1:0-45592 GCF_042801455.1 Streptomyces sp. NPDC057565
ACCCTTCTACCGTTCGGGCGCCCCCCGGCGGTACTGCTGCTGTTCTTCATCGCCTACCCGGCTGTCGGGTGTTGCGACGTTGATTAGAACCCAAGCGGATCGGTGGCGGGGCCGTCAGCTGCCAGTGCGGGCCCCGGCCCGCGCGAGCGTTAGATCAGGCGCAGGTGGGGTCGGGTTTGAGAGAGAAGTCAGCCGTGGTCGCCTCGCGCGGCTCAACCTCGGCCGATGCGGTCTGCGACGCCCAGCTGTCCTTGGACGCGGTCACCGTTAGTGGGTTGCTTCTGACGTCGAGCCAGAGCGAGTAGTGACCGTTCTGGTCGGTCTTCAGCGTGTAGCTCGCCGTCTTCTTCGAGGTGATCTGCACGGTTGCTCCGGCAAGTGGCGTCGGCGTGCCGGTGCAGTCGGTTCCGGTGACCGTCCCGGTGATCTTCCCCCAGGTCTTGGGCGGGTTCACTACAAACGTCACCGGCACCGGCGCGATCCCGTACGGGGTCTTTGCGCTGATTATGAGCTGCGCGGTGAACGTGCCGGGCTGGGTGATCTCGGCGAGGTTCGCGTCGAAGCTCACGGTGACGTCAACGCTCTCGCCCGGCTGAAGCGTCACGTCGGTCTTGTCCTCCGACAGCCAGGGGACATCGGTGGTGTCAGCGCACTGGTCGAAGCCGGGCAGCAGCTCCGAGGTTGTAAAGGCGACAAAGCTTCCGGTAGTACCTCCGATCTTATAGAAGCCGCAGGCGGAGCCACCACGGTAGAAAGTGCGGCTGGAGTTGGGCAGTGCGGTCCAGGTGTTGGAACCCGGGTCGTAGGCGGAGCCCTTGTTGGTGAGCGTCCTGGAACCGTTGGTCACGCCGCCGGATACGAGGAGCTTCCCGTTTGCCGCTGAGTAGCCCATTCCCCACAGGTCGGTCGGCAGGTCGGCGATGGGAGTCCAGCTGTCGGACGCCCGGTCGTAGCTGTAGGCGTGCTCGGTGGTGGTACTTCCCGACAACCCGCCCGCGCAGTACAGCTTGTTCGCGATGGCGCCGCAGCCGAGCCAGGAAATCGACTCCGGGTAGGCCTTGCTCGAACTCCAGGAGTTCGTGGCCGGGTCGTACACCTGCACGTCCGTCGTGCCACAGGTGGACGCGCAGCCGCCGATGATGTAGATCTTGCTGCCCAGCACGGTCACGGCTGCGCCGGCATACGGCTTCGGGTTGTCGGCGCCGGTGGACCAGGCGCCGGTGAGCGGGTCGTAAATCTCGGTCTTGGCCACTGGATTCCCGTTCGCGCCCCAGCCGCCGAAGACGTAGAGCTTGCCGCCGTAGGCGGCCGCCTGGGGCGCTTCCCGGGCGACGCTCAGGTTCGGCAGGGCACTCCACCCCTCGGCACCTGGGTAGTAGACGTATGCCTTGCTGAGGATATGCGTGCCGTCGGCTCCGGCGATTGAGTAGACTTTGCCGTCGATGGTCGCCACGGCGTTGTCCATGATCGGGACGGGGTAGTCGGGCACCGTCGTCCACGGTGCCTCGTACGACGTCGCCGAGGGCTTGGCGGTCGCCGTCTGTGTGGTCTTGCCGGGCCGGAACCGCAGGGGGCTGTAGTTTCCCTTCACCTCCTGCAGCGGAGCGCCCTGCTGCGCCGCGGGCTGGTAGACGCCCGGAAGCTCATCGATCTTGGCGGTCACCGGGGCTGTTCCGGTGTTCTTCAAGGTCAGGGTGGAGCTGCCCTGGCCCTTCCAGGCGACCGTCTTGCTGAGATTGGCCGGGCCGACCGCGATCCGGGGTGCGGGCAGGGCAAACGTGCCGTCAGTTGCGCGGTTCGGGGCCACGTTGACGGTGATGTCCTGTGCGACGTAGTAGTTCCCCACCGTGGCGGAGAACTTGTGCTCCCCGGTGAGCGAGGAGAACATCCAGTAGAAGCCGTCGCCCAGCTTCGGGTCGTTCGGCGTCGCCGCCGAGGTCGTCTTCTCCGCGGGCTTGTCAGCCGAGGTCACCGAGGCGCCGTTGAGCCCGGCGCCGGTGTTCTTGTCGGTCACCCGGCCGACGACCAGGCTGCCGTCCACCGGGTCACAGGTGCGGTCGCCGATGAAGACGTCGTCAACCTGCCACCACCACCCCCACTTGGCGGTGAGGTGGAACCGTACCTGGACGTTGGCCTTGCCGGCAGCCTGGCGCAGGTCTACTACCTCGGTCCGCGGCCCCCGGGTGCTGTCCTTGGTGTGGTGCCAGGCGTTGGTCCACGTCTGGCCGCCGTCGACGCTGAGATCGACGTCCCCGGTCTGGCCGAACGAGAAGCCGTAGTAGTCGGTGCGGAAGATCAGGGAAGGGTGAGTTCGCTGACTGAAGTCCATAACCGGGCTGATCAGCGACGTGTCCTGGGTGTTTCCGTAACCGTAGTCGCTGCTGTCGACGATGGCGAAGCCGCCGGATCCGCCGGTCTTGTTGCCGCGCCTGCGGGGATCGTTGAACACCCAGGTCTGGCCGTTGCCCACCTTGTCATCGACGGTCCAGCCCGACGGCGTGGTGCCGCCGTTGAACGACTCGCTGGTACCGGCGTAGCGGTAGCCGTATCCGGCCGCGCTGCAGGTCATCGGGTCGACCGATGCATGGACGTCATGCGTCAGATCCGCCGAACCCACCTGAACATCCTGAGAGTCCTGCTTGTAACCCGGATACAACGGGTTGGCCTGCAGAGTGTAGGTGTTCCCGGCGGGCAGGCTCAGGGTGTACTTCCCCGTCTTGGGGTCGGTGTAGGCGACCGCCGTCGGCTCATCCTTGACCCGTACGGTCGCATACAGCGGCCAGCCCTGGCCAGAACCGTCATGGACCGTGCCGGTGACGTTGACACGCGGCTTCGCGGTCAGCGCGAAGTCTTTGGTCACCGTCTTCCCGTCAGCGATCGCGACACCCGGCACGGTCTTGCCGGCGTACCCGAACTTGCTCGCGCTGACGTCATACGTTCCCGGTGGCACGGTCAGGGTGAAGTGCCCCTGCCCGTCCGTCATTGCCGTGATGTCACCAACGGTGACCTTGGCCGCCGCCAGTGGAGCCGTGCCGTCGGTGACGGTGCCCGTGACAGTGCCGTTCGGCCCGGAACGGAACCCGGCGAGCCCGTTCGGGGTGCCTAGGCCGGTGGGCCCGTCATAACCCGGCCCCGCAGCGCACAGGTAGCCGGCAGGCGAGCAGCTGCCGTTTCTTCCGGACGTCACATCGTTGAGCGCGGACGGCTGGGCATACGGGTAGGAGTTCGGGGCCGAACCCGTCGCCGGTGTCCCGGCCAGCGCGTAGGCCGAGGCGATGATCGGGGCGGACGCGCTGGTGCCGCCGAAGACCTGCCAGCCACCGTGGTAGACCGCGACACCGGTGTTAGGGTCCGCCACCGCGGACACATCGGCGACCGCACGATGCGCGCAGCCGGTGTCCTTCTGGAACGACGGCTTGGACGCATAATTCGAGCAGCCACTGCCCGCACCACTCCACGCCGCCTCGGTCCAACCGCGGCTGGTGGAGGCGTTCTTGACCAGCGAGGTGCCACCGACCGCCGTCACATGCGGTGACGAGGACGGGTACGAGACGCCGTAACCGAAGTCACCGCTGCTGACGGTGATCGCGACACCGGGATGGTTGAAGTAGGCATCGTCGGCCTGGGTTTGGTCGGAACCTTCGCGGCCGCCGTAGCTGTTGGAGACGAACTTGGCGCCCTGGGCCACCGCTTGGTTCACGGCCGTACCGAGGTTGTCCACGTTGCTGTCGTCGGCCTCGACGAGCAGGATCTTGCAGGTCGGGCATATCGCGCTGACCATGTCGACATCGAGTGCGATTTCCGCGGCCCACCCGGCGTCCGGTGGCGGATAGTTCGTGCCGCCGCGCTGGTCGATCTTCTTGAAGCAGCCGTTGGTCGTGGTGCACGGCGGTAGCCCGTACTGCTGACGGTAGACGGCCAGGTCCGCCTCGGCGTTCGGGTTGTCGAAGGCATCCACGATCGCGACCGTCTCAGTGGATCCGCCAGAGGGCAGGTTGTACGCACTCTGCAGGTCGACGGGGCCGAAACCGGTGGGAGCGGCATCAGCCTGGAGACCCTTCGCTGCGACGATATCGGTGCGGACCATGGCGAGACAGGACATCTCGCCGGCCCTTGACGGCGTGGCGCACACCTGATTAGTAGGGTGCTGGCCAGGCGAGTTGGCGTCTGCGGCTTTTGTGGTCGGAACAGGATTCTCGGCGGAGGCAGCGGCGGCGGAGGTCGCGGCCGGCACAGTGATCACCGTGAGTGCGGCGACGGCGAGCGCCACGATCAGCGTGCAGACACGTCCGACCATTATGGTCAACGCGACCGGACGCGACCTGCGGCGGAATGGTCGCACGGAGGGGGGATGAGACACGTACAGCTCTCCTCGGGGTACATGCAAACCAAAATCGTGAATTCTCAAGCAGGCTGATCTCGACTCAGTCGTACTTCTGTAGTTGCGAGTTGCTTCCGCGTTCCGGCGTGCTTCGGTACTGAATGGTGTCCGTGATCAAGGGGAGCTTGAGGCCTTGATCGGGCCCTTTCGGCCGAATGGTGTTTGCCTCACGTCGGGCAGCGCACCGGGACTCTTCCACTGCGCCGCGACGGCGACCAGGGGATGCGGATGGCGGGAATCGACATGGCGGCGATCCGCCAAGTACGAGGTCTCCTTTAAGCCCGGCGTTTACTGACTTCGGCTCGTCAGGGTGAACTTTGTCGATGTGCCTGATGGGCCTGGGGTGCGGGCTGTATCTCGTGTTGTGTGAGATATGCGGATGGGGGCGGACTGACCGCTGAGGGGCGGCAGCGTCGGGAGGCCGTACGGCGGCAGGCGGCCGAGTTGTTCGAGCAGAAGATCAAGCCGCTGGAGGTCGCGCAGCGCCTCCGGGTGAGCCGGAAGTCGGCCTACCGGTGGCACCAGTTGTGGCGGGACGGCGGGATCGAGGCCCTGGTCTCGCGCGGGCCGGGCGGATCGCGGTGCCGTCTGTCGCCGCGCTGCCTGGAGAAGCTCGCCGCGTATCTGGAGGAGGGGCCGAATGCGCACGGCTGGGTGGAGGACCAGGTGTGGACCGCTGCGCGGGTGGCCACGCTGATCGGCCGGAAGTTCCACGTTTCCTACAGCGTCTCGGGCGCCACCCGGCTGATGCACCGGCTCGGGTTCTCCCCACAGGTCCCCGTGCGGCGGGTCGCCGAGCGCGACGAGGAGGCGGTGAAGGTGTGGAAGGAGGCGACCTGGGCGGAGGTAAAAGGGCCCGGGCGGCCTGCGGGGGCTACATCTGCTTCGAGGACGAAGCAGGCTTCACCCGCCGACCGCCCCGAGGCCGGACCTGGGGACGACGCGGACACTCCCGGTCGTGACGGTGAGCCCGCTGCTCGGGGCGGCTGTCGGTGGTCGGGCTGATGGCGATGCGGCCCGGCTCACGGACCCGGTTGTGCCATCGGCTGATCGCCCACCCGGGGGGGGCAAGGGCAAGCGCCGCAGCACGAGCGAGCGTGACTTCATCGCTCTGCTCGACGGCACCCACCAGGTCATCAAGGCACCGATCGTGTTGGTCCGGGACCGGCTCAACACCCATGTCTCCCGCACGATGCGCGAGTTGATCGACGCACGGGAATGGCTGACGGTGTTCCTGCTGCCCGCCTACTCGCCCGACCTGAACCCGGTCGAGGGCGTGTGGGCCCACGTCAAGCGCAGCCTGGACAACCTCGCTGTCGTCGCCCTGGATCGCTTGGAGGTCCTCGTCCGCAACCGGCTCAAACGACTCCAGTACCGGCTCGAAACCCTCGACGGTTTCATAGCCGGCACCGGCCTCACCCTCGGCAACCCGGCCTCACCCTGACAAGCAGAAGTCAGTAACGTGGGCGGGCTTGGTTTGCCTTGATCGACTCGGCGCGTTTGACCGTCTTGCCGACCCCGTAGTGCCTGGCCCGGTGCTTGTTCTTCGAGCCTGCAGGCCTACCGGGTCCCGGCCGGGACGGTTTCGGTGCAGCCGCCGGACGGGGACCGTGCGACACGATGCCGCGCGAATTTGAGTGGACTGACCGGTTGGAGAGGCGGTTGATGAAACCGTAGGTGCAGTCACGGGTCCGTGTCCGTATGACCCGTCCCCACCCTTGACGTGCGATGCCGGTAACGGCGCAGAGCCTGGAGCGCGCAGCCCAGAAGGAGCGCCGCCGCCAGGAGGTTGAGGAGGTGCTTCGCCGCCGGGAGGCGGGGAAGTGGCCGTGGTCCACCCGGCCCGGCCGGCCTGACAGCTCCTGCCCGCCCCGCCCGCCAGGGCCCGTCCGGAACCGAACCGTGGAATAGCTGGGCAGACAGTGAGGATGTCAGTGGCTTCTCCGAGGGGTCTGACTCATGGGCAGACGGACGTCGTCGGACTGTCTTGCGCTGGATCCGTCGATCCACTCGGAGAAGCCACTGACACGCGACCGGACGGGCATTCGTGACTCTATAGGAGTCGACCGTTCACCTGCGGTGACGCCCCGCGGGCGTGAAAATCGGTACAGGGGCTGTCCGCCGACGCCGCTTGATGTTTGGGCTGTGAGCCCGCATAGGAGTCTGGTGAGGGAGCCGTCCGAGGGGCCGCACACTGTCGCCTTGAGCACGCCGATCAGCTTCTCCGTCACCCCTCAGGCTCCCCGGGCAGCCCCTGCCCGAACCAGACAACAAGGGGCACTTCATGGAGGAATTGAGAGAAGACCACGACGACGGAACAGTCGCCAGGGTCGCGGCGATCGACATCGCCAAGGCATCCGGAATGGTCTGCCTGCGCGTCCCGCACGACACCCTCGAGGGCCGGCGCATCCAGAAGGTCTGGACGGTCGCCTCGACCACGAACGCCATCCTGGAGCTCGGCGACAAGCTGGTCTGCCAGGGCGTCGAGCGGGTCGTCATGGAAGCGACGGGATCGTACTGGCGCCCGTTCTTCTACCTGCTCGAAGCCCGCGGCCTGGACTGCTGGCTCGTCAATGCACGCGACGTGAAGAACGTCCCCGGGCGCCCCAAGACCGACAAACTGGACGCGGTCTGGCTGGCCAAGCTCGCCGAACGCGGCATGGTCCGGGCCTCGTTCGTCCCGCCCAAGGCCGTCAGGCAGCTGCGGGACTTCACCCGCACCCGCACCGTGTTCGTCCAGGAACGCACCCGCCACAAGCACCGCGTCGACAAGGTTCTGCAGGACGCGCAGATCAAACTGTCCGGTGCCGTCTCGGACCTGTTCGGCATGTCCGGGCGGGCCATGCTCGACGCGATGGTCGCCGGTGAACGCAACCCCAGCACCCTCGCCGACCTGGCCAAGGGCAGCCTGGTCAAGAAGAAGGCCGCCCTCATAGAGGCCCTGACCGGCCAGTTCGAGGAACACCACGCCCGGCTGCTGCGGGTGCTGCTGGCCACCGTCGACCATCTCACCGCACAGATCCAGGAACTCGACCGGCTCATCGCCCACACGCTGGAGGAGGTCACCACCCCGCGCGACGCGGGAGCGGGACGGTCCGCCGGCGGCGTGAACGCCCGCGTCCTGGCCGAGAAACTGGACGCCGTCCCCGGGATCGGCCCGGCCACCGCACAGATCATCCTCGCCTAGATCGGCGCGGACATGAGCCGCTTCCCCACCCCCGAACACCTGGTGTCCTGGGCCAAGTTATGCCCCCGCACGATCCAGTCCGGCGCGAAGAACACCACAGGCCCGGCCGGGCAGGGCAACCCCTGGCTCAAGGGCGGCCTCGGCGAGGCCGCGAACGCCGCCGCCCGCACCGACACCTTCCTCGGCGCCCGCTACCGCCGCATCGTCAAACGCCGCGGCCACGCCAAAGCCCTGGTCGCCGTCGCACGATCGATACTCGTCATCACCTGGCACCTGATCAACGACCCGGACGCCTTCTACCAGGAACTCGGCGCCGACTGGCATCAACGCCATCTCAATCCCGCCCGCAAGACCCGCGACCTCGTCCGCCAGCTCCAGGCCCTCGGTCACCAGGTCACCCTCGAACCCGTATCCGCCTGACCAGGCTCGCCTCGACATCCGGCCCGCAAGCGGCCCGGATGCTGCCGCCTGCCCTCCCGAACCTCGATTTTCCGATCAGCATCCAGCGGCACTACCCTGCGCTGCGAAGCCGCGGGGGACCCGTTCTAGAAGACAGCCGCTTCGAGCAAGTCATGCATCACGGCTACCGGAAGGGCGGGGTTTGCGGCCGTGGCGCGTGCGATGTCCGGGTCGAGGGAGGCCAGCAGCCGCAACAGGTCATCCTGCGGCAGTCGAGGGTCGCGCAGGGCGGCCTCCCGGACCTGACCGTCGGGGTCGGCAGCCAGCCGGAGGACGGAGGCGGGCGCGAGCCGCGGGTCCTGGAGCGCCGCCCGACGAACCTCGGGGGAGGGGTCGCGGCTCAGGCGCTCGAGGAGTTCGGCGGTGGAGTCCGGGTCGTCGAGGGCGAGTTGCCGCATCCGCGGGTGCGGGTCGGCGGCGTAGCGCAGCATTCCCGCGCGCGGGAAGCGGGGGTGCTCGCGGGGGCCTGGGCGGTTGGGTGCCGACGGGCGCGTCCAACGCTGCCAGACGTCCAGGAGCGTCTCCGGTGGCGTCTGAGGGCAGGACTCGGCGAGTGCCAGGCGCACGGCGTATGCCGGATCCCGGGCGAGGAGTTCGACGACGTCCGGGGGAAGGTCCGGGCAGCGCGCGGCGCCCACCCTGAGCAGGAGATGGCCAGACGCCGCCCAGCGCCGCACCTCCTCGGCGTCACACTGGCGGTCGCGGAACCACCACGGCTCGGTCTGGGGAACGTCGGGGTCGACATCCACTCGGATACGGGACCGCTCCTCCTCGGTGAGTTCCGGGCGCACGGACACGGTGAGACGGACCGTGTCGTCGGGGTCCTCCCCCAGGACGGCGACCAAGTCCGGGTGGAGATGCTCGTTGTACGTGACACTGTCGCGCCACCGGACGTCGGCCACGAGGTCCTCGGCGAGCTCCCGGTCGAGGACGCAGAACATCGCCGCGGCGTGCCGCCGGTCGTGGTCGAGGATGTCGAAGACGTCCTGCCCCATCGGATGTTCCCGGTGGTGGCACACGAGCGCCTCGCCGCGCACGTCCTGGTCGTCGTCCTCGAGAAGCCGGGCCCGCGCGGACGCGTCGAGAAGCGGCCAGACACGGGCACAGGCGGCCTCCCGCACCCAGGCGTCGGGATCCGCGGCCAACTGCACGCGCAGCCGGCCCGGCAGACTCGGGTGGCGGGCGATCCGGCTCCGCACGACGGGGTCCGGATCGGCGGCGAGGCGGCCGAAGAGGGCGTCGGACAGCGGCGTGTCGTGGTCCGCGGCCTCCTCGGCGATGAGCAGGCGCTGTTCCCGGTCCGCCGCGTCCAGCATGCGCTCCCACTGGGCGACCGAGGCGGCCTGCGTGGCCCGCAGACGTACCCACGGCTCTGGGTGGGAAACCGTCCAGGTGTCCACCACGTCAGGGCGGAGATGACGGCTGTAGAACATCAGGTGCCCCACCCCGTCCAGTGTCAGCAACCGCTCCAGCACGTCCGCGGACGCCGACGGATTGTCCGTCAGGCCCTCCAGCCGCGCCTTTCGTGCCTCCCGCTCGTACCACGCCGTGAGGCCCCGGCACAGGACCAGCCGCAGCTCGAAGGTGTGGTGCGTCACCCCGAGCACGCGCTCCCCGTCGAGTGAGAGCGTGAGGAACTCGGCCGGCCCGTCGGCGTCGCTCGAAGCACCGGACAGGTGCCACCCCTCGGTGAGACGCACGGGCAGCCAGCGCCCGTCCACCGCGAGGAGGAACCTTCCTTCCCCGTCGACCACTGCGTGCTCGACCGCGAGCCGGTGCCACTCCGCGTCGAGCTTGGCCGTGGCATCCGGGCGGTGGTCGTACACAACGGCCGCAGGCTTGGAGCCGTAGGCCCGCAGCGGACGCCACGCAGCCTCCGGGGGCGGGAGCTCTCCCGTGTCGCCGCGGCCCTCGATGATCTCCAGCCCCGCCCGCCGCAACCGTGCCGTGCTTTCCTCGTCCCCACTACTCATACGGCCATGATCGCCCAGGGCAGTCCTACGAGGGCGGCGGGGGCACCCGGTGCTCGTCGCGCAACAGCGGAAGCGGCTCGGGCAGCCTGAGCGTGCCGGGAAAGTCCATCCCACCCTGCCGCTCCGGCAGCGTGATCCGCTGCACGGCCAGACGTCCCTCGACCGAGCACTACCCGCTGCGCAGCGCCGTCGGGTGTGCGTCGGATGCCTTGGGCGGGGGTGCTGTCGTTTCTCGCCAACTCGTGAACAGAACCAGAGGGCGGAGCAGAGACCGTTGGCGACGGCGGTCCGCGGGGTGCTCCAGTAGAGAGTGCCCGCCTCCCAGGTCCTCTCCCTGGACGCGCTGCGCGAAGCGGTCAGCGACGACTTCTCTGTCAGGTTCAGCGTGTCGAGTTCTCTGTCAGGTTCAGCGTGTCGAGCTGAGGACCGCCGGTGGGCTCGGTCCTGGAAGCGTGCGGGTGGCCACCTCATCTATCGAAAATGCAGTTTTCGAAAACTTGATTTTCGATAGGTGAGGTGGCTACAGTTCTGGTGTCAGCAACGGACGCCGGATCAGGAGCAGTCATGGCCGAGGCACCGGTGGCATCGCGCCGTCGCAAACTCACCCCTGAGCGGGAGCGGGAGCTGCTGCGGGTGACGGCGGAGTTGGTCGGTGAGGTCGGATACGACCAGGTGACCATGGCGGCGGTCGCGCAGCGGGCCAAGTGCAGCACGGCCACGCTCTACCGGCAGTGGGAGAGCAAGCCCCGGCTCGTGATCTCGGCGTGGAAGGCCTGGAGTGAGCACGAGCGCGGCCTGTCGCAGATCGATACGGGCAGTCTGCGCGGTGACCTGATGGGTGTCGTGCGGCAGCTGGTGGCCGAGGACCCGGACAAGGACACGTTTGCGTCGATCCCTCCCGCCATCGTGCAGGACGAGGGCCTCATGGAGGTCGTCCGCGAGATCCTCGTATATCCGGCCGTGCGCGATCTGGCCCGGCTGCTCGAGCGTGCGGTGGACAGAGGGGAGATCGCTGCGGGCAACCCGGTGATCGGTCTGGCGGACCAGATTCTGCTCGGCCCGTTGGTCGCCCACGGCATCCTTTACGGCACTTCGGCCACCCAGGAGCTGATGGAGGCCATCGTCGACACCGTTCTCCTGCCCGCCCTCACAGCACAACCCGCCACCGTATGACCTCGTGACCTGAATCCCGGTACACCGGACCACGGCCCCGGCCAGGGTGTCGCCCCGGCCCTGTGCTGTCCGCTTCTGCTGACGACTTTCCGCGCCCGGAAGCGTGACGGCCATCTCTCTACTTCTGCATGCCCTCACGGCCCCGCAAGCGCGTTTTTGCCGGGCTCAGGGCATCGCACGCCCAAAATCCCCCTTCGACTCGGAGTTCTGCACCCTCATGGCTACCTTCCTGCACAGGATCGGCCGGTTCGCCTTCCGGCGGCGCTGGCTGGTCGTCCTTCTGTGGGCCCTCGTTCTAGGCGCTGTGGGCGCCGGCGCCGCCAACAGTTCAGGGCCTGCCAGCTCAAGCATCACGCTGCCCGGCACAGAGGCCCAGCGAGCCTTCGACCTGCTGGGGGAGAAGTTCCCGTCCGCCAACGCCGACGGTGCCACCGCCCGCGTCGTCATGCGGGCCCCCGACGGGGAGAAGATCAGCAACGCAGAGCACAAGGCCGCACTCGAAGCGACCTTGACCGAGGTCAAGGAGTCCTCCTCACGCGTCGGCCAGGTCACTGATCCCTTCGCAACGCAGGCGGTCAGCACGGACGGCACCACCGCCTACGCGCAGGTCACCTACACCGCCAAGGACACGGACCTGACCGACGGCGATCACACAGGTCTTGAGAAGGCCCTGGAGGCGGGCCGTGACCAGGGGCTGACGGTGGAGGCCTCCGGCAACGCGCTGGCGCCCCCTGCGGAGAGCCACGCGGCCGAGGTCATCGGCTTCGCCCTGGCCGCCGTCATCCTGGCTATCACCTTCGGCTCCCTGATCGCCGCCGGCCTTCCCCTGCTCACCGCTCTGGTCGGAGTCGGCGTGAGCATGGCTGCCATCACCGCGCTCAGCGGCCCGCTCGACCTCAACAGCAACACCTCAGCCCTCGCCACGATGCTGGGTATCGCCGTCGGGATCGACTATGCCCTGTTCATCGTCTCCCGCTACCGTTCGGAGCGCGCCGACGGGTACGACGCGAGGGAGGCCGCTGCCCGCGCGAACGGCACGGCCGGATCCGCCGTCGTCTTCGCCGGGCTGACCGTGGTCATCGCTCTTGCCGGTCTGGCTGTGGTGAAGCTGCCCATCCTCACCGCGATGGGCCTGGCCGCCGCCGGTGCCGTCGTCGTCGCGGTCCTCGTCGCCACCACCCTGGTTCCCGCGCTCCTGGGATTCGCCGGCGAACGCGTCCGCGGCAAGGCACGCAAGCAGACCGCCCCCGAGGCTGACGCGGCCAAGCCGGACAGGACGGGACTGGGGCAGCGGTGGATCTCCTACGTCCTGCGCAAGCCGGCGAAGGTCCTGCTCCTGGCGGTGGTGGCCCTGGGTGTGATCGCCCTGCCCGCCGCGAAACTCGAACTCGGACTGCCGGACGACGGCTCCAAGGCCACCTCGTCCACTCAGCGCAAGGCCTACGACATGCTGTCGCAGTCGTTCGGGCCCGGCTTCAACGGCCCCCTCACCGTGACCGTCGACGACCAGGATCCCGCCGTCGCCCGCAGCGGCGCCGCGGACATGGGCAAGTCCCTCGCAGACCTGCCGGCCGTGGCCGCGGTGACACCGGCCGCGTTCAACCCGGCCGCCGACACCGCCATCATCACGGTCATCCCCAAGAGCGCACCGGGCAGCGACGCGACCAAGGAACTCGTCGACGACATCCGTTCCCTGGCCAGTGACATCGAGTCGGACACCGGAGCCCGCTCCCTGGTGACCGGTACGACGGCGCTCAACATCGACACCTCCGACAAGTTCAGCGCGGCGATCGCGCCCTACCTGGCCCTCGTCGTCGGCCTGGCCGTTCTCGTGCTGATTCTGGTCTTCCGCTCGATTCTCGTGCCCGTCAAGGCCGCCCTCGGCTTCCTGCTGTCGGTGCTGGCCTCCCTCGGCGCGCTCGTCGCGGTCTTCCAGTGGGGATGGCTCAAGGATCTGGTCGGCTTGGAACAGACCGGCCCCATCATGAGTCTGATGCCCATCCTCATGGTCGGTATCGTCTTCGGCCTGGCCATGGACTACCAGGTGTTCTTGGTGACCCGTATGCGCGAGGCCCACATCCACGGCGCTGATGCCCGCTCGGCGATCGAGTCGGGGTTCAAGCACAGCGCCACCGTCGTCACCGCCGCAGCCCTCATCATGATCTCCGTGTTCGCCGGCTTCGTCGGCTCCCAGGACGCCATGATCAAGGCACTGGGCTTCGGGCTCGCGGTCGCCGTCGCCTTCGATGCCTTCATCGTCCGCATGACGATCGTGCCCGCCGTTCTCGCCCTCCTCGGCAAGCGAGCATGGTCACTGCCCGGTTGGATCGACCGCATCCTGCCCAGCGTTGACATCGAAGGCGAGAAGCTCACCCGGCACACACCACCCCCCGCCCTCACGGAACGCGAGCCCAGTTTCGCCGGCTCTTCGGACGAGCACCGCTGACACCCCCCGCCTCTCAGGCCCGCGGCCGCCACGGCGCCGCGGGCCTGCCATCTGCCCGAAGGACGGCGATGCACCGCGTAATCGTCGCGGGCGGCGCCACTCTCGTACGCGACGCCTACGCGCACATCATCGACGGATCCCCCACCTTCACCCTCCAGGCTCAGACACCCACCTTTGCCGAGGCCCTCACCTTCCTCGCCACCACACCGAGCGACATCCTCCTGATCGAAGCCCACGAGCTCGCCGGTGTCCCACCGGTCGCGACCCAGCAGTCACTGCGGCAGGCTGCCGCCCGGACCCGAGTCGTCCTCCTCGGGAACCCCCCGACGGACCTCGCCCTCCTTGTGGGCGCAGGAGTGACCGGCATCCTCGGCCTGCACCTCGAACTCGACCACTTCTTCACCGCCCTCGACCTCGTCAGCCGCGGCGGAATGGTCATCTCACCCGCCCCCACCCACGCGACTTCGGCACCCCTCAGTCCTCCAGCACTCGCATCGCTCTCCAACCGAGAGCGCCAGGTCCTTGCCCTCGTCCCCACCCAGCCCAACAACGACGCCATCGCCCAGCTGCTGGGCCTCAGCCCCCTCACAGTCAAGACGCACATCAACCGGATCAGGCACAAACTCGGCGCGTCCAGCCGCGCCCACCTCGTGGCCATCGCATACGAGAGCCGACTGGTCACCCCCGGACTCACCCCCCATGCCCCCACCGGCAAGTAGAAGACCGGAAGACAGATGCTCACAATCCAGCGCCAGCCGACAGGTGCGACAGCGCAGTTACCGGCCGGCGGCGCAGCCTCGTCCATCCCGACCGGCCTCCCGGCCCCGCTCGACGATCGTTACGCCACAGCCGGAACGGCTCCGGAGGTTCTGTAAAGTTAACGGCCCTGTCTCACATTCGGTGGTGAAGGAGAGTGCCGCTATCCGAGGAGGATGCGGTGGCGGAGAAGGGTGAAGCCTGCTCGTCCGCGCATCTGGCGTGCGATCCGCTTGGTTTTGGTGTTGACGCCCTCGGTGGGGCCGTTGCTGTACGGAAGCGTGAGCGCGGCGATCACGACGTCGCGGTCTCGGTCCAGGCCCCGGGTGAAGGAGTGCAGATGGGGCAGATCGGTTGCGCGGACCTGGTCGATCCAGCGCGAGAAGCCGTCGATATTTTCTTCGCAGGGCGTCAGGAGTTCCGCGAAGTCCCTGATAATGGCGTTCAGCTGCATCATCTCGGGGCAGGCGGCGGTGAGCCGGGCCAGGACGTCGTGATGTTCGGTCTTGAGGTTGGCTGGCTTGGTGAGGATCATCCGGGCGAGTCTGCGCGGGGAGATGTGGCTGCGGGCGGCGTCCGCGCGGCCTT
Source organism: Streptomyces sp. NPDC057565 (assembly GCF_042801455.1). Lineage (NCBI taxonomy): Bacteria > Bacillati > Actinomycetota > Actinomycetes > Kitasatosporales > Streptomycetaceae > Streptomyces > Streptomyces sp. NPDC057565. The sequence continues at coordinate 14,964 of NZ_JBHVFU010000062.1, forward strand.
GGTTGATGCGCGCAGCCTTGGTTGATGTACTTGTGCAGGAGGTTGAGGCAGCCGGTGAAGCCGAGGGCCTTGATCTCTTCGAAGAGGTGCTTGACGGGGACGGCGGGGTCCTCGACGCGGCGTTTGCGCAGGTGCTCGCGGTAGGGATCGACGAGGCTGGCGCGGTATTGGGGACGCGGAGCATGCGCTCGGGCCGGTCGGCGCGGGCGTAGCGTTTGACGGTGTTCAGGGCCAGTTGCAGGCGGCGGGCGCACTCGAGGAGGCCCACGCCCTGGTCGAGCAGGCCGCGGACCTGGCGCCAGCGTTCCAGGGTGGTCTGGGCTCGGGCCCCTCGTAAAGCGGCGTGTCCAGCACAGTGGCCCAGCAGTTGCTGTGCGCCTTGACCTCGCTCAGGGCGGCTTCGCACATGTTGTGCCACAGATGCCACCGGTCGGCGACCTGCACGGCGTCGGGCAGGGCGCGGCGGATGGCCGCACAGCACATTCCCGCCGGCCCGCTGATACTTCGGCTACGCGGTGTCGTCGAGTCAGCCCGTCAAGTATGTACTACCCATAATTTGAGTGTGGCGACAGATCGCCCGGTTCGGGAATTCATGTCTCGTCTGGTCCGAAGGTCCCAGGTCTCTGAGTCACGGTCTGGGTCCCTCAAGCGCGGGCTGGCGGCGCAGAGCGTTGCCGGACAGGTCTTTCTGCTGCAAGTGGTGCTTGTGGGGCTGCTGGCCGTCGCCGCGGCGGTGTCCTTGGTCCTCCAGGCCCGGCACGACAGCACACAGGAGGCCCGTCACCGGACCCTTTCGGTCGCCCAGACCTTCGCCAACGCACCCGGGACCGCAGCAGCGTTGGACGGTCCAGATCCGACGGCCGTGCTGCAGCCCCGGGCCGAGGCGGTCCGCAAAGCGACCGGCGTGGCCTACGTCGTCGTCTCGAACACCCACGGGATCCGCTACACGCACCCGAATCCACACCTCATCGGCAAGCACATCCTGCGCCCCTACCAGAAGGCGCTGCAGGGCATTCCCGTGACGACGGAGCTCAGCGCCAGCGTCGGGCCGGCTGTGGACTCGACCGTCCCCGTCTTCCGGAGCGACGGTTCGGTCGCCGGTATCGTCGGCGTCGAGATCACGCTCAGCGACGTCAACCAGTCCGCCGGCCGCCAGATGCCGGTCATCCTCGGCAGCGCCGCCGGCGCACTCCTCCTCGCCGTCGGAGGCTCGGCCCTGGTGAACCGACGCCTGTCCCGGCTGACCCGCGGCCTCGGCCCCGCCGAGATGACGCGCATGTACGAGCACCACAACGCGGTGCTGCACTCCGTCCGGGAGGGAGTGCTGATCACCGACGGACAGCGGCGTCTGGTGCTGGCCAACGACGAGGCCCGCAGGCTGCTCGGACACCCGCCGGAGGCCGAAGGGCAGCCGGTCGCCGAGGCCGGCCTCCACCCCCGGATCGCCGAGCTCCTGGAGGCCGGCCGGCCGGCTACCGACGAGGTGCTGCCGGTGGGGGAGCGGCTGCTCGCCGTCAATCTGCGGCCCACCGGCGACGGGGGCGGGCCGCCGGGCATGGTCGCCACCCTCCGGGACACCACCGAACTGCTTGCGGTGACCGGACGGGCGGAGACGGTGCGGGAGCGGCTGCTGCTCGTCTACGAGGCCGGCGCACGGATCGGCACCACCCTCGACGTGACCACGACCGCGGAGGAACTGACCCAGGTGGCCGCCCCGCGGTTCTCGGACTTCGCCACGGTGGACCTGGCCGAGGCGGTGTTCCGCGGGGAGGAGCCCAGCGAGTCGGACGGCACGGTCGTTCAGATGCGGAGGGCCGCCCTCGCCGGCCTTCGCGATGACCACCCCCTGTACCCGCTGGGCCGGGTGACCGGCATCGTGCCCACCAGCATCGGCTCGCTGGGCGGCAGCGACCGGCACCGCCTGTCCGAGGGAACCGTACTCCGCTGGCAGCGAAGGGACCCGGAGCGCGCCGAACGGGTCCTCGCATACGGCTTCCACAGCGTCCTCTCCGTCCCCCTGCACGCACGGGGCGTGGTCCTCGGCATGGCCAACTTCTGGCGCTCGGAGAACCCAGCGGCGTTCGATGAGGACGACGAGGCATTCGCCCAGGAGCTGACGGCCAGGGCGGCGGTGTGCATCGACAACGCCCGCCGCTACACCCGCGAACATGAGACGGCCGTGACCCTGCAGCGCAGCCTTCTGCCGGGCGGGGTGCCCGAGCAGAACGCCCTGGACACTGCCCACCGTTACCTGCCGGCCGAAGCCGGGGTGGGCGGGGACTGGTTCGACGTCATCCCGCTGCCAGGGGCCCGCGTCGCCCTGATGGTGGGCGACGTGGTGGGCCACGGCCTGCACGCCGCCGCCACCATGGGGCGGTTGCGTACCGCCGTCCACAACTTCGCCACTCTCGACCTGCCGGCCGAAGAACTCCTCGCGCGCCTCGACGAGCTGGTCTCCCGGATCGACCAGGAGAGCACCGCCGACGGAACCGAGATCGCCGGGGCCACCTGCCTCTACGCGATCTACGACTCGGTGGCGGGCCGGTGCTCCCTGAGCCGGGCGGGACATCCCGGCCCCGCGCTGGTGCTGCCCGACGGATCGGTGCACTTCCCGGACAGCCCCGCCGGTGTCCCCCTCGGTGTCGGTGGCCTGCCGTTCGAGGCGGTGGATCTCGACGTGCCCGAAGGCAGCCGGCTGGTGCTGTACACCGACGGCCTCCTCGAAACCCGCGACCGGGACATCGACGACGGCATGGAGCTGCTGCGGCAGAGCCTTGGCCGGGCCGGGCGTACACCCGAGGAGACGTGCACGCAGGTGCTGGCGGCGCTCCTGACCGGGCCGCCCGACGACGACGTGGCCCTCCTGGTGGCCGGCACCCACGTTCTCGACCCGTCCCGGGTGGCCGTCTGGGATGTGGAGCGCGCCCCCGCCGCCGTCGCGCCCATCCGCCGCGAGGTCGCCGACCGGCTCTCCGCCTGGCATCTGGACGAGGATGCCTTCGTCACGGAGCTGATCCTCAGCGAACTGCTCACCAACGCGGTCCGCTACGGTACCGACCCCGTCCGGGTCCGCCTGCTGTACGACCGGACCCTGGTCTGCGAGGTCTCCGACGCCAGCAGCACCGCACCACACCTGCGCTACGCGGCCATGACCGACGAGGGCGGCCGCGGCCTGTTCCTCGTGGCCCAGCTCGCCGACCGCTGGGGAACCCGCTACACGGACACCGGGAAGGTCATCTGGTCGGAGCAGACACCGTCGCGGACACCGGACCGGTGAACCGGTGACGCTGAAACCGCAGGTCAAACCCTTGAATGTGTCTCCGCGGCTGGCCAGTGTGGGTGCCGCCGGTCCGGGGTTGCGCCGCTACCGGTAGTTCGTTGAATCCGGCGGTATAGGTCAATGCCATGTCCGGTGGTGACTGCGTCGATCAGGGCTTGGAGCTCGGAGGGTGGGTCCTTGTCCGTCCAGGCTCGGGCCTCGATGGGGGGTGTGCGGCTGGTCGGCCGGGGCCCAGACACCGTTGCGCGGTTTGAGAGCCACCACGTAGGCCAGCTGCGCATCGCGTAGTGCGAGGTACCAGTCGTCGCTGACGAAGTAGGCGCAGTCGGCGACCACCGCCCGGCAGCCGAAGCCCGCCTCTTTCCCGCGGGCCGCGAGAGCAGCGGCCAGCTGCGGTTTCGTGCGGAAGGCCGGATCGGACCGGCCGCGGGTGAAGTGATGGGCGGGTGGGTAAGGAGTCGCGTGCAGCGGGTAGTACACGCGGCCGTCACTCCACACCGTGGTCACCGTGACGATGCCGTTGTCCGTCTTGCCGTACCGGCCCATCCACTGCCGGCCCACATGCGCGGTCGCCGTGCCGTCCTTGCGGTCCCCAAAGTCGTCGATCACGATGACCCCACCATCGTGCGGAGCCGTCGCCCGCTGCTCGCGCAGCAGTTCAAGCCGCCGGTCATTGATCTCCTCGACCTCCCAGGGGGACTCGGACAGGAAGAACTGCAGCCGCTGCACCCCCAGCCATCCCGGCGCCGGCCACCGGCTCAGCGCCTGCCAGACAGGTGATCGTCTTGTTCCGCTCCCGTGGCGCCAGCAGTCCGGCCAGGTACTCGCGAAAACCCCGCCGCTGCGCCAGGCTGAAGAAGAGGTCGTCGAAACGGGCCGCGTACTCTTCCAACGGCCCCGGTGCAGGCGGACACGGACGGCGAGCGGTCATCTTCAGCCCCCAGCAAGGCAGTTGACTCCTTCCCACCGGCCTGCGACCAATCCGACCTGCCGTCAACCCGCACCAACTCCGGATTTAACGAACTGCCGGTAGCTGCATGAGGTGTCTTTCCGCGCGATAGCCGCGGGAGAGGTTGAGGGTGTCCGGCGGGCGGCGGGTCAGCAATCAGGTCAGCAGGTGCTGGCCCCTCTCGTTCTCTGTCCCGGCCCGGGGCGTTCGGTCTGGCCTCGTCGCGGCCAGGGGCGCCGGAGCAGGGCGCTGTCCGGTAGGGGGTTGCGCTATGGGTTGCGCAACAGCTGGAGCTGACCGGTTGGCGCGTGACGCACCCCCGTCGAACGTGGCCGCCGCGCTGGTGTCACCCGGGCTCGGTGTTCGCCTCCGGAGAGTCGAGCGGCGTGCCGGTCACCTGGACCCGGAAGGCGGCAGTGCAGCGGGCTTGGCTGGCGGGGCCACCGGCTTGACGCCGTGGGGGGTCACGACGTACCACGTGAAAGTCATCGGCGGCAGGGTCACCTCGAGTTGGACGTTGCCGTTGGAGTCGATCGTGAGGTTGCGAGGCTCGCCCTCGCCCTCGCGGTAGATGTCGGCGGTGGTATCGGTGGGCGTCGCGCTGGGGTAGCTGCCCGACCAGTTCGGCTTCGGGAATAGCTCGGTGACCGGGTAGGGGCCGAACACCGGGATGTCCTTGGTGTCGAGGTAGGACCCCGGGACCGGCTGTGGCGCCTCAGTCAGATCGGTCATGCCCGTGTAGTACAGCGGCACGGTCAGGCTCTGGGTGCGCTCCTCGTCGGTCTGGTTGAACACCGCCATGAGAGCCCGCTCGTTGCCTTCGGAACGTGCGTGCATGAACGCGTCGATGCCCGTGCCGCGGGCCAGGTTGCCGGGCTTGTGCCGGGGCGGGATCAGATGCACGATGTCGGCGGTGACGAGGCCGCGGTAGGTCTTGTAGATGTCTGTCCAGTACTTCACCACCGACCGGACGTCGGGATCGCCGTCGTCCATCGTTGTGCCCCGGAAGGTCGGGTTGACGCCGGCCAGGAAGCTTTGGCCGATTCCCCAGCTGTAGTCGAACAGGTTCTTCTTGAGGGGCTTGAAGGCGGCGGCGGTGCCGCCGCCGTGGTAGACGTCAATTGGCATGAACGTCCAGGTTGCCGACGGGACCTTCTCGTACGTGCCGTTGTAGATGTACTGTCGGCCGTGCATCAGCTGCTGCTGACGCGGCTGGCTCCAGCCGTTCTCCTGGTAGCCGATGACGTTCTTGTTGCTGCCGTTGAAGTAGTGCAGGTCGGGCGCGTTGATGTAGACGTCGCGCTCGCGCATCATCTTGTAGAGGTCGTTGCTGAAGGTCCACTGCTTGTAGACCGTGTCCGCACCGCCGTCGGCGTAGGCATGGTTGGCCTCCCCGCAACGGAACATGGGCCAGGGCCCGTCGAGTTCGACAACACCCATCCCGGTGGCATCGATACTGTTCTGCACCCGACTCTGGAACTCTGCGAAGCCTGTGGTGCCCAGGCCCATCACGGTGCCCCAGTCAGTGCCCGCACAGCTGCTCTCGGCCGGGTCGAAGATCTGCCCGGTGGTGAGCAGCGTGTACCCTCCCGGGTTGAGGCCGTTGGCGCGCACGGCGTCGAAGTCGGCTTTCTTCCGGGAGAGGTAGGCCGGATTGGTGCTGAGCATGTTGAAACCGCTCCCGAACGACTGGATCACCATCTCGAAGCCCATGGCGGCGCTGGCGGTCGCTGAGTTCCGTAGTGCGGTCGGGTCGTCCGATATCAGGTGGTAGAAGAGCGGGTTCTCGGTGATCTGGGGCGCGAGCGTGCGGTACATCGCCTTGATCTCCATCTGCTGCGCCTCGTAGTGATCGGTGCTGTGCAGCAGGAGGAAACTGCGGAAACCGTCGAAGTGCCCGCCCCAGTGCGGCTCCTCGGTTCCGATGCGGTACGCCGGACCGTCCTTGTAGAGGACGGTGTAGGTCCTGTGGTTGCCCTCGTCGGTGGTGGTGTAGGTACGGTCCTTGTCGTTGTTGCGGTATGCGTTGTCGGTGCCTCCGTGATAGTCGGTGTCCAGATAGAGCCGCCCGGCCAGCTGAGAGTGCACGTGCAGCTGGTCGACCGTGAGGTGGTTGATCATGACCGGTGTCGCGCTGGTGTTGTCGACCGAGACCTTCTTCATGACGGTGGCGATGCCGTCGTAGATCTCATAGCGCGCGGTCACCGTGACGCCGTGCAGCTTTGCCGCGAGGCTCGGGTGGGGGCGGAAGGTGACCAGGAGTGCCTTGCCCTTGGCGGGCCACGGCCGCTTTTCGGCGTACGGCTTGAGGGTGACCCCGTCCTTTTCGTAGGGGGTCCACTCGTACGGCTTCTGCGTGCTGTCCTCGATCCGGTGCGAGGCGTAGACGAAGCCACCGGAGGCGTTCGTTCCTCCGACGTCGTACGTGGTGCCGTCCAGGACGATCGTGGCCTCCGGCTCGCCGGTGTGGTCGAGCATCTCCTGGCCCGTGCCCAGGTTCTTCAACGAGGTGGTCGTGAAGTTGGGTGCGGTGTGGAAGGAGCGCCGCACGATCCCGTTGGCCATCGTGACGGAGCGACCGTGGACGGAGATGGTCGACGGCGTGGTCACCGGGTGGACGACCCAGTCCTGGGACAGCGCCGGGCTCGAGGTCGCGGCGCTTGCACTGGCCCGGGTGGCAAGGGGGACGGCCGCGGCGGCGAGACCGGCCGCGGCCATGGTGCGCAGCATCCCGCGGCGCGTCAGTCGCTGGTAACCGTACATGGGGATTCCCTTCGATGAGAACGACGCTCAGAACTGCCTGATCCTGCTGAGACGATGAGCGGATGGATGGTGACGAGCCGTGCCGGTCATGGACGTGCTCATGCCGTGGCAAGCCGGCTCAGCCCTTCGTGGTGGCACCGGTCAGGCCGCAGACGAAGTGGTTCTGGAACGCGAGGTAGAAGGCCAGCTAGGACGGGCAGTGTGGCCAGCAGCATGAAGGCGAACACCGCCCCGAAGCCATGCTGGTAGGGGCCGAGGGTGTGCAACACACGGCGTACGCCCCCAGGGCTTATACGCCACATACAGGTCTCTTTCAGCGTGACGGTGATCCATCGCGCGCGTCCGGCTCGACCGGCTCACTACCCACGTCGATCTCGTAGTCGTGCTGCGCCCGCGGCTGGCCCGAGCTCTGGTATGCCGTAATCGTGAACCGCGCTGTTCCCCGGATTTCTCTGGGTTGGCGGATCATCCAGTTACTCGGAGGGCGTCGACGAGCATGTAGGTACCGGACTTCTTGACGACCCTGATCGTGTGCGTCCCCGCGGTGAGCCCGTCGGCCTTGAACAGCACCTGCTGGGTCTGTTTGGTCGCCGAGTAGCAGTCGACGGTTCCCTTCAGGGTGCCATCCAGGTAGACGTCCACCTGGCCCATGTCGGTGTTCCGCTCCGTGATGTACTCGATGCCGCTCCCGGAGAAGGTGAACTCGGCCGAGTCGCCGTCGGTGCGGGTGTAGTGAACATCCCCGTTCAGATCGCCTGGCCGGCCACTGCTGCCGGCCCAGGAGCCGACGTACCTGATCAGGAAGTCGGTGTCGTTGTAGAGCCCTCCTTCGGGCTCGGGCACAGGGGCCCCTTCGCGCACGACCTTGCGGACCTGCTCAAGCTGGGCGAGCTGTGCGGGGTCCAGCCTGCCGTACCTGTTGACCTTGGTGTCCAGACCGATCGCGGCGCCCTGGCCAGTGGCCGCATTCAACCAGCGCACAAGCGAGGTGGTGTCCTTTGACGTGCCTTTGTTGCCCCAGCCGGCCCAGCCCGGATCGTTTGCGCCCAGGTAGGTGAAGTCGAACCACTGGGTGCTCTGCTCGGCGTCGGCCCATCGCCCACTCGAGGGCATGGCACCAATGTTTCCGGACTCTCCTGGGGTGTAGTCGTCGTAGACCGAGGTGGGCTGATGATTACGCGCGCCCAGGCCGGAGTTCAGCGTGATGATCCGGTCCGGGTTGCCTGCCTTGAGCGCTGCGGCCAGGCTGGACCAGTTGTAGGGCTTGGTCATGTCCTGATAGGCGGGCTGCAGCCCGGGGAAGACCCCGTCGACCCACCAGCCGGCCAGCTTGGTCCCGTAGCGCTCGGAGTACTCCCTGATGACCGACTGCCACTTGGCCATGGTGTCCTGGGAGGGCACGCCATCCGTACCGGGGGTGTATCCGAAGGCTTTGGTGATCGCGTAGTCGCCGGGTTGCTTGTGCGCCGAGTGCGGCGGGTTGGCCGGAATGTAGAGGACCAGCTTGATGCCGCGCTTGGCCAGCGCGTCGGCGATCTCCATGGGCAGGTCGCGCCCGGCAGGGGTACGCTCGCCCGGCTGGAGCCCGGCGATGCGCTCGTAGGCATGGTTGGGCGCGAGCATATAGCCGCTGTTCTGACCGAGGGTGAGAATGGCGAACCCGGCGCCCGCCTTCTCCATGTCATCGGCGTAGGCCTCTACATCGAAGGTCTTGAGGAGATCGTCCCAGGACTCGCCGTCCTGCCACTTCTCCTCGGGGGAGGCAGCCACCCGGTTGAGGTAGTTCGACAGGAAGTGGTGGGAGAGGCCGTATCGAGCGTTGTGCAGCCAGTCCGTACCAGGGTTGCCCTCGGCGGTCTTGACCAGCACGGGCGGGGACAGGCGGGACCTGCCGGTCATCCCGGTCTCGTCCACCGGCGTGACCTCGGCGCGGAGGTACTGGCCGCCGTAGCTCAGTGGAATACCTATGTTGCGGGTCAGAACACCGGTGAGCGGGGTCCACGGGCCGTCCTTTGCAGGCCCGGCGAGCCAGCGGAAGCGGGTTGCACCTTCGGTGTCGCCGTCGGGGTCCTGGAAGCGGTAGCCAACCTCGAGGCCGCCCTTGGTCCGGGCCGAACCGGTGATCTTCAACTGCTGCGCCGTGGGCGGATGGGAGGCGTCAGCCAGCGCGGGTGGAGCGACGAGTACTGCGGTGGCCGTGATTGCCAGAACGAGGGAAGAACGCATGACTCTCCCAGGGTGATTACAACTCGACGACGGTGCTGGTACGGCGGGCGCGTTGGGCGGCGAAGGCTACGCGGTGGCTGTTGATGCATCGCCGGATGCCGGAAGGATCACCATGCGCCGACCGCAGACAGGGTGCCGGCGGGCAGCATCGCGGCTGCCAACGTACCGCCTGTTCGGCGAAGTACGGCTCCGCGCGGGGTGTCTGGGAACCGGGCGTGGGCTCCGATAACTGCATGATGGTGCTCCTGTCATCTTTGACGGAAACTGCGCTGCACCGGCCGCGTCTGCCGGTCAACCCTTCGTGGCGCCACCGGTCAGGCCACGGACGAAGCGCTTCTGGAACGCGAGTTGGAAGGCCAGGACGGGCAGCATGGCCAGCAGCATGAAGGCGAACACCGCCCCGAAGTCCTGCTGGTAGGGGCTGATGGAGCGGAAGGGGAGGTCGCTCGGCAAAGAATTTAGCTAAGTAAGTTTCTTGGCAATATTGCTGTTGGGGCGTCAATGTAGATAGCGTGACGCTGTGAGTCAAGACATGCGTGAACCAGCGCAGCGCGGCTCCCACCGGCCGTGCGGGCGATGCCCACCTGTTGCGCAAGCTCAACCTCGCAGCCACGGTGCGGACCTTCCTCGACACCGCGTCGCTGACGGTCAGCGACGTGCGTAAGATCGTCGGCGTCTCCCGCCCCACCGCCGAGGAACTGGTGGCGACGCTGCTGGACCCGGATCCCGACCCCGCGTAACCCGCGAGTGGGCACCGAGGCTTTGAGATCACGAGGGATCCGCACCGGTCCTCGCGTCGCCCGCGCGACCGGCGCGGATTCCCCTCGAGTTCTCCCACGCCACCAAGCACGCCAGGGCATGGTCGGCCCCGTACCGCGCCGGCACGTCCGCTGGACCCGCTGTATGCCTCCTGGCTCAACCAGGAGGAGGGCACTGTCAAGTTGAGTGAGTGGTCTCCGGGCTGGGATGGTGGCCGGGTTTGTTGATCGTTCGGGAGGAGATGGTGGTGGAGGGCGTCGGGGACGGGCCGTCGTGCAAGGGGTTCCGGTTCCCGGCGGAGGTCATCTCCCACGCGGTGTGGCCGTACTACCGCTTCCCGCTCTCCTTCCGCGAAGTCGAGGAGCTGCTCCTGGCCCGCGGGATCACCGTCTCCCATGAGACGAGGCAGCGCGAACGCGCGATGAAGGGCTTCCGTACAGTCGGCAGAACTCAGAGGTTCCTGTCCGCGTTCAGCCAGGTCTCACCGCTCTTCCGGCCACGCCGCCACCGGATGACCGCCACCGGCTACCGCACGAGATGCGCCACCGCTTCGGAATCTGGAACGAGATCACCGGCACTACCGCCATGACCGCCGAGGCTTGAACCAGAGGCGGAAACCAGGCCCAGCACACCCCCGCACACCCTCAAGTAACCGCACACCAACAAGTTGACAATGTCGTACCGGCGTGTGCGGCGAGGACTGGTTCCAGACGGGCCGACAACCTTGCCTGGCTGTCCTCGTCGCCAACTACGAGGGCCAGGTGCTGCGGACGCAGCCTGGGCCCCGTGAACCCGACGACCAAACCGTCGACGGTGTCAGTGTGGCGGACCTTCGCCCAGCCGCGGCGCCCGCCCGGATACCCGGCCTCAGCCCTAGAAGACGGGCAATGGCCGCCCCGAATACGGTCGGCGCCCTTGACGGGCAATGGAGTTCCGCCACTATCCTTACGGGCAGAATATTGGTCTAGACCTCTTGGAGTCCTGATGGGAAGACGCGTTATCGCTCTGAGCGCATGTCTCGCACTTGCAAGTTCCATGGCCTTCGGTGCGCTGGCTCAGGGCCCCGTGGCCTTTGCCGCAACTTCGCAGCAGGACCCGCCCGCCACCGCCGAACCGCTGCCGCCTGTCTCCCCCACGCCCCAGTTGCTCACCCGCTCCGGCCGCGATGTCACCGTGACCGGCCGTGTGCTTCTCGTCGCCGACGACACCACGGACGCGGCAGCGCGTGACCGCCTCGTCCGCGAGCTCAGGAAGCACGGCGCCGACCGGGTCGACATCGTCACGCCCGGCAACGTCCCCAAGGCTGCCGCCGGCCTGCTCACCGTGCGGATCGGCCCGGCCGCCCGGCCGGACGTTGCCGAGGCGCTCGGCGACGTGGCCGCCCCGGACCACGCCGAGGGATACGCCCTGCGGGTCAACGCCAGTGAGCGGGGCGCGCAGATCGCCCTGGGCGGTCACGACGCCACCGGCCAGTTCTACGCCGTGCAGACGCTCCATCAGCTCTTCGTCCACGGCGACGACGGCTGGAAGATTGCCGGCGCGCAGGCCGTCGACTTCCCGTCGATGCCTCTGCGCGGCACGATCGAGGGCTTCTACGGCAAGCCCTGGACCCATGCCGAACGGCTCGACCAGATGGACTTCTACGGCGACGTCAAGGCCAACACCTATATCTATGCGCCGAAGGACGACCCCTACCACCGCGACAAGTGGCGCGACCCCTATCCCACCGACAAACTCGCCGAACTGGGCGAACTGGTGAACCGCGCCACCGCGAACCATGTCCGCTTCACGTTCGCCGTCTCACCCGGCGGCTCGATCTGCTACTCCGAACCCGACGACCGCAAGGCCCTCAAGGCCAAGCTCCAGGCCCTCTACGACCTGGGCACCCGGTCCTTCTCCATCCCTCTGGACGACATCAGTTACACCAAGTGGAACTGCGCGGCCGACCAGGCGGCGTACGGCCAACCGGGACGCACCGCAGCCGCGAAGGCGCAGGTGGATCTGCTCAACGACCTCCAGCGGAACTTCATCGCCACCCACGAGGACGCCCGCCCCCTCCAGATGGTGCCGACCGAGTACGGCGACCTGACCGACACCAGCTACAAGCAGACGATGCGGGCCACCCTCGACCCTGCGGTCGTGGTCATGTGGACCGGCACCGACGTCGTGCCGCCCGCGATTACCAACGACCAGGCCGACGGCGCATCCAAGCTCTTCGGCCGCAAGGTCTTCGTCTGGGACAACTATCCGGTCAACGACTACGGGAACACCAGCGGCCGACTGCTGCTCGCCCCCTACGACAAGCGCGAGGCGGGACTGTCCGAGCACCTCTCCGGCATCGTCGCCAACCCGATGAACCAGCCGTACGCCAGCAAGATCGCGGTCTTCGGCGCCGCGGACTTCACCTGGAACGACAAGGCGTACGACGCGAAGGCGAGCTGGGCGCGTGCCATGGCCTACCTCGCGGGCGGTGACCGCCGGGCCACCGACGCGCTGCTCGTCTTCGCCGACCTGGAACACCTGGCCCCGACCTTCGGCACCACCCCCTGGCAGTCCCAGGCACCCGAACTCGCCGGCCGGATAGCCGAGTTCTGGAAGGCATGGGACGCGGGCGACCGCACCAATTCTGTCAAGACGCTGCGCACCTACGCGAACGAAATCGAGGACGCCCCGGCAGCCATCCGCGCCGGATCGGTGGAGCAGGGCTTCGCCGCCGATGCCAAGCCCTGGCTGGACGCCACCCAGCTGTGGGGCATGTCGATGGTGAAGACACTGGACGCGCTCGCAGCCCGGCAGGCCGGTGACAAGGAGAAGGCCGAGGCGCTGCTCGCCGACTCCGAGGCTCTGCAGAAGCAGGCCCGGGCCGTACGGGTCGATCCTGCGCGCAACACATGGGGCAAGGTCCAGCCCAAGGTCGGCGACGGGGTACTCGACTCCTTCCTCATCCAGGCGGACATCCGGCTTCAGCTGTGGGATGCCGCGGGCGGCTCGGAGAACCTCGCGCTGAAGGGCACGGCGAGCGCATCCAGTGTCGAGCAGAACCTCGACCGGCTGTCGGCCCGGTACGTCAACGATGGTCAGCTCGGCACCCGTTGGGCATCCGGCTACAGCGACAACGAGTGGGTCCAGGTGAAGCTCGCCGCCCCCGCCGAGGTCGCAGCGGTAACCCTCGCCTGGGAGGGGGCCTGCGCGACGGAGTACCAGGTCCAGACCTCCCTGGACGGGACGAACTGGAGCGTGGCGGCCACCCAGCACCCCGACAGCTGCGGCAATGACGTGATCAAGATCAACTCCGGTAGTGCGGTGCAGTATGTCCGAATGCAGGGCGTTAAGCGGAAGACGACCTGGGGCTACTCGGTCTACGAGATGGGCATCTACGGCTCGCCCGCGGCGTGATCCGGCGGTAGCGGCCAAGGCGTAGTCAAGAGGCAGGAGGACGGTCCGCTCGCGGCGGACCGCCCTTGACCCACGGCGCAGCCTGGGAGGCGGCTTATGCCCCCTTCTTTCGGGGAACCCCTACGGGCTCGAGCAGCACCTGCAGCATGGGGCGGACACCCCCGTGCCCCCGACCTTCACCGCCGCGCATTGCACCAAGGGCGGCCACGAATCTCGAAAAACCCGCAGCGATCACTGCGGGCCTCCCGCATGCGTCGATGGTTTCCCTGCGTGGACGCACGTAACATGGAATGAATTGTTGGGATGGGCCAGATGGCGAGCGAAATCGGCACTGGGGTCGGGCCTTTGCCAAGGGCTGAGCCTGTGGGCACGACGCAGGATGCAGATCGGCGGTGCTCGGAGGCTGCCCGGAGTACGTCGACTACGTTGGAGCGTGGCCTGGCATTCACTGACACGGCGTTTGCCGCGGTGTACCTGCTGGACGCAGAGGGCGAGCTGCGGTCGGCCGCGGAGGTCAGCATGTCCGGCACCCGGTACGGGCTTGCGGAGCACTACACCCAGGCCGACCGGTCGCCTGTCTTCGATGTCTTCGTTACTGGCTGTCCGAAGTGGTTCGGACCTGGGCAACCGGTCCTGTGGGCCGAGGGCGATCCGGAGAGGCAGTCGGCCGACGTCTCCTTGGGTGTGCTGCCGCTCGGATCGGACGGTCGATGGCTGGGCTGTCTGGTGGTCGTGGACGAACGGGGCAGCGGCTTCGATCGCGTGCGGTGCGGCCTCCTGGAGTTGTATGCCCGGCAGCTCGCGGCGCGGCTCGAGGAGGCCGACGCGCGGGAGACCGGCACGGCCGCCGGCTCCGAGGGGCAGGGGCCGCTGCTGGACAGCTCGCTGGATCACCTGCGCGTCGGCTCGTTCGTCCTGGAGACGGACACCGGACGTGTCGACGCGGACCGACGAACCCTGGATCTGCTCGGCAGCGCCCTGGAGGACTTCGACGGAGAGGTGGAGGCGCTGCTGGCGCGTGTGGTCCCGGATGACCTGCCCGCGCTGATGTACGTCGTCGAGCCGGGCTGGGCATCCTCCCGTGACCGGGAGCTGGAGTTCCGTGTCCGCCAGTCCACCGGGGAGGTCTGCTGGTTGCGGCTGCGCTGCCGGGTCCTGGCCGACGCTGCCGGCCGGCCGGAGCGGGTCCTGGGGCTGGTTGCCGAGGCTTCGTGCCTGCGGTCCGGTACGGACCGGGTCTCCGTGGCACGGCGGCTGTCCGCCGAGCTGGGGGACGCGGTGACCGTCCTCGATGTCGGCCGGGCGGTGGCCGCCGTGCTGCACGACCCGCTGGGGGCCGATCGGGTGGCTCTCGTGGAGTCGGGGGCCGGTTGGCCCGCAGCCGCGCTCTTCGATCCGCCGGACTCCGAGGCCTGGCCAAAGTCCTGGAGCTCCGGCAGCCGTCCGCAGCAGCCCGCGGTGCCGACCGGCGCCCTGTCCGTGCTGGAGGCGGCACTGCGTGAGGACCGCATGCGCCTGTGGCCCGCAGGGGCCGCTCCAGGGCCCGACTTGGGGGATATGGGACCCGGCGGTCTGGCCGTCGTCCCGCTGTCGGCGGCGGGGGAGAGGGTCGGCTTCTGCCTGGCAGGGTGGGACGGACCGCACGAGTTCGGCATGGCGGAGCGTTTTCTGCTGACGGTGATCGCGGGCCTGGCAGGCCAGGCCCTGGTGGGCGCCCGTGCTCGGGAAGCGGAGCACGAACGGGCTGTGACCTTCCAGCGCAGCCTGCTACCCCACAGGCTTCCGACGCTTTCGGGCGCGGCGGTTGCCGCCCGCTACCTGCCCGCCGCGGCAGGGCCCTGGCCGGGCGGCGACTGGTACGACGTCCTCCCGCTCCCCGACAGCCGCGCGGCGCTGGTCATCGGCGACGTGCAGGGGCACGACGCCGAAGCTGCAGCGCTCATGGGACGGATCCGCACGGCGATCAGGGCATACGCCATGGAAGGGCACCCTCCTGACGTGGTGGTCTCCCATGCAAACCGTCTGCTCGTCGGCACGGAGAGTGACCTGCTCGCCACCTGCTGCTACGTCCTCCTGGACCTGGAGGAAGGCAGCGCCTGGATCGTCCGAGCCGGCCATGTGCCGCCGCTGCTGCGGGAACCGGAGGGCACCGTCCGGGAGGTCGAGGTTGAGGGCGGGCCCCCACTGGGTGTACTCGCGGATGCGGAGTTCCCCATGACACCGGTCGGACTGGTACCCGGTGCGGTTCTCGTTCTGCTGACCGACGGACTGGTCGGCCACACGGACACTCTCCGGGAGGACGGCGTGCACCGCGTGTGGACGGAACTCTCCGCCGTCGACCCGTCCGATGCCGGACAAGCCGCTGATCGGCTGCTCGGCGACCGGGTGGACAGCCGTGACGACGCGGCGCTGCTACTCCTGCGCTATGACGGCACCAAGGTGAAGCCCGCACGCGCCGGCTCGACGGTGTGGCGGCTTCCCGACGCCGTCATGCACGCACGCCGCTTCACCGCGCGCACGCTGCGTTCGTGGAACGTCACACAGGAGACGGACACGGCCCTCCTGGTGGTGTCGGAACTTATCACCAACGCCCTGGTGCACACCCAGGGCGAGGTGCGCTTCGATCTCACGCTCACGGCGGACAGTCTGCGCGTCGCTGTCAGCGACTCCTCGCCCCGCACGCCCGCCAAGCCGGCGATCGCGGACTGGGAGGCGACAGGCGGCCGCGGCATCCTCCTCGTCGAGGCGATGTCGGCGGCGTGGGGGTCGGTGCCAGTCGGCGGTGGCAAGCAGGTCTGGAGCGAGATCACCCTGCCGCCGCGTGAGCCTGTGCCGGGGCAGGCCGGTCCGGGTCGCCCGGGTTCCCGTTCGGCCGAGGAAGCACGGACGGGCTGACGGGACAAGGAAGGCGGTGTCCCCGATGCGAACCTGGGTGCGTGACGTCGCCGTCATGGCCGCCCTGCTGACGGTGACCTCATGCGAGTTCGCCGGTGGAGCCGGTGTCCCGTCCCGGTCCCCGCACCACGACGGTCTTCAGATCGGCCTGCTGTTGTCGAACAACCAGATCCCTCGTTGGGAGAAGTTCGACCGGCCCTTCTTCACGAAGAGGATCGGCGAGCTGTGCGGGGACTGCACGGTTCGGTACGCCAACGCTGGGGGCGACCTGGCCACCCAGGTGCAGCAGATCGACTCCATGATTTCCGACAGGGTCGACGTCCTCGTCATCGCCGCTGTCAACGGCACGGCGATCCGCTCCTCGGTCGAGAGGGCTGAACGCGAGGGCGTCCCGGTGGTCGCCTACGGCCGCCTCATCCAGGGCCCGATAGCTGGCTATGTCACCTCCGACATCACTCGGAGCGGCGAGATCCAGGCCCAAGCGCTCCTTCATGCCATGGCCGGCAAGGGCCACGGCGACCGGATCGTCATGCTGAACGGCGCCTACAGCGACCCATCCGCCGCCGCGTACAAGAAGGCCGCGCTTTCCGTCTTCCGGGACAGGGGGAAGATCACCAAGTCGTACGACGTCTTCGGCTGGAGGCCTGACATCGCAAACAGCGACATGTCTGGCGCCATCGCCAGCCTGGGCGCCGACAGGATCGACGGTGTCTACGCGGCCAACGATGGCATGGCCTCCGGTGCAATCGCCGCCCTCAAGGCCGCCAAAGTCCAGCCTCTGCCTCCTGTCGTCGGCCAGAACGCCGACCTCACGGCCGTGCAGAGCATCGTCAGGGGCGACCAGTACATGACCGTCTACAACACCAACAAGCCCTGGGCGGAAACCGCCGCCGCCATGGCCCTTGCCCTCGGCCGCGGCGCAGGGTTGGACGGCATCGCCCACCAGAAGGTCGACAGTCCTACGACCAAGGATATTCCGGCTGTCATCCTCAAGCCGGTACCGGTGACCGTCGGCAACATCAAGGACACCCTCGTCAAGGACGGCATGTACACGATCGCGCAGATCTGCACCCCGAAGCTCGCCTCTGCCTGCCAGAAGGCCGGACTCCTCCCTTAAGGGCCCAGTCCGCGTTCTCCGGCGACAAGGAAGTGGTTGCCGTGTTCTCCCAACCCCTACTGTCACTGCACGGCATTTCCAAACGCTTCGGCGCCGTTCAGGCGCTGGACAACATCGAGCTGGACATCCGCGCCGGCGAGGTCGTCGCCCTCGTGGGAAACACCGGCGCCGGGAAGTCAACCCTCGTGAAGGTGATAGCCGGCGTCGCCCCCGCCGATGAGGGAATCGTGAGGTGGGAGGGCCGAACCGTCCAGCTCAGGCGCCCGAACCACGCCCGCACCCTGGGCATCACGGCCGTCTACCAGGACCTCGCGCTGTGCGACCACCTCGACGTCGTCGAGAACCTCTACCTCGGCTGCGAAATCCGCAGGTTCGGACTGCTCGACGAGGTGGAGATGGATCGCCGCACGCGCGACCTGCTGGGCACTCTGTCCATCAGCCTCCCCGACCCACGTGTCCCCGCCGCCGCCCTGTCCCGGGCCCAGCGGCAGACCGTGGCGATCTGCCGTTCTCTCCTGAGCGAACCCAGGCTCCTCCTCCTCGACGAGCCCACCGTCGCTTTGAACTTCGAGCAGTCCACCCAGGTCCTCGACCTCGTGGAGCGGCTGCGCGACCGGGGCGTCGGCATCCTCCTCATCAGCCACAACATGGGTGACGTCAAGGCCGTCGCGGACCGGGTCGCCATCCTCCGCCTCGGTCGCAACAACGGGTTCTTCTACGTCAACGCTGTATCGCACGAGCAGATCATCTCTTCCGTCACCGGCGCCACGGACAACGCCGTGGCCCACCGCACAGAACTCTCGGAGGAGGAACTGTGATCGGAAGAGACGCGTTTGCCAGGATCCGGGCGGTCCGGGACGGAAACCCGATCACGGCGGACCGCGGCAACGCTCCCCCCGGGACCGCCGCAGGGCGGCAGCGGTCGGCATCCGCGCGGGGGATCACGGACCGGGTCGGCGTACTGTGGCACCGACTGGCCGGCGGCGAACCAAGATCGCTCCTTGCCGTGCTCCTCCTTGTCGTGATCTGGGTCGTCTCGGAGTTCCTGAAGGCCAACTTCCTCTCGCCGCGCAACCTCTCCATTCTCAGCCTGGACATCGTCGGCACGGGCATGTTGGCGGTCGGTCTTGTCTTCGTGCTTCTGCTCGGTCAGATCGACCTGTCACTGGGCGCGGTCAGCGGTCTGGCCGCGGCCCTGTTCGCTGTGTTGAGCGTCTACGAGGGTGTGCCCGAACCCGTCGCCGTAATCATCGCCCTGCTCTGCGGCGCGGCCGTCGGCTCCCTACACGGGTTTTTCATCGCCAAGGTCGGCGCACCCTCGTTCGCTATCACCCTTGCGGGCTTCCTGGCGTGGAGCGGCCTGGCGCTCGTTGTCCTGGGCCCAAACGGTACCGTCAACCTGGATGATCAGGGCCTGGTGGCCTCACTGACCAGCACCTACTTCAGCAACGTCGCCGCTGCCTACGGTCTGGCGGTGCTCAGCACGGCCCTGTTCCTCTTCGCGTCCTGCCATGACCGGCGGCGTCGCAGGGCCGCCGGGGTACCGTTCCGGTCCCTCAGCGAGATCGCATGGCGCGCGGGGGCACTTGCGGCGGCCGCGTTCGCCGCGGCCTGGGTCCTCAACCAGTTCCAGGGCCTGCCGCTTGCGCTTCTGATTTTCCTCGTGATCGTCGCAGGCCTGGACCGCGTCCTGCGCCGGACGTCCTACGGAAGGACAGTCCGGGCGCTGGGCAGCAACGCCGAGGCGGCCCGCCGCGCCGGCGTCAATGTGACCCGCACCAGGATCTCGGTGTTCGCGATCTCCGGAACGATGGCCGCGCTCGGCGGCCTGTTTCTGGCCTCGCGGATCACCTCAGTCAGCCAGACCTCGGGCTCCAGTGTCCTGCTGATCAATGCCATAGCTGCGGCCGTCATCGGTGGCACCAGTCTGTTCGGCGGGCGCGGAAGGCCATGGTCGGCGTTCCTGGGCGTGCTGGTTATCCAGTCGATCGCCTCCAGCATGGTTCTCGTGGGGATCCCGACGGCTGTCCAGTTCCTGGTCACCGGCGTGGTGCTGCTCGTGGTGCTGGTCGTGGACACGCTGTCGCGCCACTCGCAGAAGGAACACGGCAGGGCCTGACCGGAAGCCCGTCGACCGGGCTGCGCCTGGGCAGCCGAGTCGTCGTGTGGCGTCGAGCAGCCAATCGACACGAGCCACGTTCGAAAAGTGCGCCTGTGCCGTTCAGAAATGCGTCGCTGCAGGTCGTAGGGGGTCTGGTGGCGCTCAGGGTCGCGTGGGACGATGCCGTGGGGAGATCTTGACTGTTGCCGGAGCAGGCCCTGCTCCCCGTAGAGGTGGGTCGACGGGGCGAGAGTTCCTGAGGGTGCAGGCCGACGGCGTCATTGCCTGCGACTTCCTGCACATCGATCTGGTCGGTCTTCGCCGGGTCGGCGCGCTGGTCTTCCTCGGGCACGGCGCGCGCCGCCTGCACATCGCTGGTGTGACCGCGCATCCGACCGCGCACTGGACGGTCCAGCAAGCCCGCAGACTCGCCGTCGAGGCGGGCCTGCGCTTGGAGTCGCTGCGCTTCTTGGTCCGCGACCGGGACCGCAAGCGGGTGTGGGGGCGGGTGGTTCGATCACCAGGTCGCTGGATCGGCCAGCAGCAGCTCCACCCTGCGGGAATTGACCGCTCGTGGTCCCACGTCGACTCGGACAGGAAGAACTGGAGCCGCCCACTTCACCGGCATCGACGACCTGCTCCGCGAAGCCTTCACCCTCTTCGCCGACCACATCGTCATGGTCTTCGAACACCACCTGAACCGCGCCACCAATGCGGATCAAGCGCGCGAGGCCGTCACCGACCTCGTCCACGCCCTCTCCGAAGGTCCGCAGCGCGACCTCATCCTGACCCAGGAGCTCTACACGCTGGCCGCCCGGCGACCCGAGTACCGCGAGTTGACCCAGGCGTGGATGAGCCGCAGCCGACACCTACTGGAACGCCACTTCGACCCTGGCACGGCGCGCCAGCTCGACGCTCTCATCGAAGGGCTCACCCTCCACCGGGCCCTCGACACCGCACCGCACGACCGCCAACTTACGATTGAAGCGGTCCGGCGGATTAGCGGCACCGCCTAGAACGGCGGGCCACCAAGCAGCCTGTGGGGGCGCGAACCTGACGCCGCGCTCCCGCAGGCGTTTCCATCGACGCCCGCCGCACCAGGGTGCCCTCGAGGATCCGACTGTGCGTCCCGCACCTCTGGCGGGCAGAGGTGGGCACGGCTCACAGCTGCGTTCTGGCCGGATCATATGAAGTGGAATGCTCTATATTGCCCCTTCCGTCCGGAAGAAACGCGGCGCCGGGGCGGCCCAATCAGTCCAGTGTGAAGGCTTCATAGGCCCCTGTGACGCAGGTACCGAACCGAGCCCGTTCTCCTCTCCATTTTCGACCGCCACATGGTCGAGGTCTGCCGGTTCGTTCGTGGATAGCACCAGGTGGCGCCATCGGCTACCAACCCGGCCCCCCGATCCCGCGCGAGGAGCTTCCCGTCGTGCTTGCCGCTGCCGAGGAGTGGGAGTACCCCGACGACTCCGAGTGGCTGGGCAGGCTGACCCTGGTACTCACTACCGGCCGGCCCGCTGAGTCCGGCCAGGTCGGCGCCCAGCAGGCTCCTTTCCTGGCGCGGGGCCGTGGTGCTACGGCCCGGCCTAACGCCAGCGCGACGTCCTTGCGTGCGCGTCCGGCCGCCAGATCAGCCTGGACGCCGCACTTGGCTCGCTGCGCAAACGTGCCACGGCGGTCAACCTCGCGGTGTGGGAGCAGTCGGCGCAGATCGCGCCCACCCCGCTGATGCTCTCCGAGACTGCCCTCACCTCCACGATCGGCTACGCCGGCTCGGACTTCCCTGCCGTGATCGCCGCCCTCCGCCGCGGCGGCCTCGACGCCGCCCCCTCCTCGACCGCCCGCATCCCGCTGGATCGGGCGGTCGAGGAGGGGTGCGAGGGGCAGGTGAAGGGTCTGGTCCATCCCTGCTGGCGCCCAGCGGCCGTCCGGCCGGGAAAACAGAGTCTTGCAACTTAGTGACGGTCGTCCAATAATCGACTGGACGTCGCGGTCCGTCGTGCTTGTCGACCGCGCTGTGCGTCTATCGTCGTGCGCCCCTCGGGTCGCCGGACGAACCCTCCCTGAAAGGCCCCACCGTGACCGATCCCGTGACCTCTTCCGTACGTCCCCAGGACGACTGGGCGCGACGTGCGCAGGAGCTGGACGCCGCAGACCCGCTGCGCGCCTTCCGTGACCGCTTCCTCACCCCGGGCGAGAGCGATGTGATCGCCTACCTCGACGGCAACTCGCTGGGCCGGCCGCTCGCCGCCACCGCCGAACGGATGGGGCGCTTCGTCTCCGAGGAGTGGGCGGGCCGCCTGATCCGGGGCTGGACCGACGGCTGGCTGGACTGGCCGCAGTCCGTGGGTGACCGGGTTGCCGCCGCGGCCCTGGGGGCTGCCGCAGGTCAGACGGTCGTCGCAGATTCGACGACCGTCATGCTGTACAAACTGGCGCGCGCGGCGCTCGACCTCACGCCCGGCCGCCACGAGATCGTGCTCGACACGGACAACTTCCCCACCGACCGCTACGTCCTCGAAGGCATCGTCGCCGAGCGAGGACTGCGGCTGCGCTGGATCGAGGCCGACCCGGCGGCGGGCGTCACGGACGAGCAGGTCGCCGCCGTGGTCGGCCCGGACACCGCGCTGGTCGTGCTCAGCCACGTCGCGTACCGCTCCGGCCACCTGGCCGACGGCGCCGCGATCACCCGGACCGTCCACGCGGCGGGCGCCCCGATCCTGTGGGACCTGTGCCACTCCGCCGGCTCCATCCCGGTCCAACTCGATGCATGGGAGGCCGACTTCGCCGTCGGCTGCACGTACAAGTACCTCAACGGCGGCCCCGGTGCCCCCGCCTTCGGATACATCGCCCGACGGCACCAGGACAGCACGCAGCAGCCCGTCTGGGGCTGGATGGGGCGCAAGGACGCCTTCGAGATGGAGCAGGGCTACGTTCCCGCGCCGGGCGTGCGCTCCGCGCTGAGCGGAACCCCGCCGATCCTCGCGATGGTGCCTCTGCTGTCCAGCCTGGACATGCTGGAGGAGGCGGGCATCGAGGCGGTGCGCGCCAAATCCGTCCAACTGACCGAGTTCGCCCTGAAGTTGGCCGACGCCTGGCTCACCGAGCACGGCGTCCGCGTTGCATCGCCGCTCGACGCCGAGCAGCGCGGCAGCCACGTCACCCTGTGCCGGGCCGACTTCCGCGAGCTGACCGACGAGCTGTGGAAGCGCGGCGTCGTCCCGGACTTCCGCGCACCAGACGGCATCCGGATCGGGCTCGCCCCTCTGAGCACCTCGTTCGACGAGGTGTACCGCGGCATGGCCGTCCTCGCGGAGCTGGTGCGTGCCGGGGGCGTCCGATGACGGCGCACACCGGGTCCACCGCCCGGAGCACCACGGCAGCCTCGACCGGTTCTGCAGAGCCGGAGCTCAAGCGGAGCCTCACCCACCGTCAGATCACGATGATCGGTCTCGGCTCCGCGCTCGGCACCGGCCTGTTCCTCGGCTCAGGCTCGGCCATCGCTACCGCCGGACCCGCCGTCATCGTGTCGTACGCGCTCGGTGCGACCCTCGTCGGCATCATCGGCATGGTCCTCGGCGAGCTGACGATCGCCCACCCCGAGCGCGGCTCCTTCGGCTCCGTGGCCCGGCGCTACCTCGGGCCGTGGGCGGGCTTCCTCGTCCGCTGGCTCTACTGGCTCGGCGCCGTGGTCGCGGTCGGCGGAGAGGTCGTGGCCGCCGCCCTGTACCTGCAGTTCTGGTGGCCGCAGCTCCCGACGACCGTCGGCATCGTCGTGGTGGCCGGCATCGTGCTCGGCGTGAACCTCGTGAGCGTGAAGTCGTTCGGCGTCGCCGAGTTCTGGTTCTCCACCATCAAGGTGACCGCGCTGCTGGTGTTCATCGTGTGTGGTGTCCTCCTCGTCTTCTTCGGCCTGCCGGGCACGCCCGCCGCCGGGCTCGGGAACGTGACCGGTGACGGCGGGTTCTTCCCCGAGGGCTCGGGCGCGGTGTGGGTGGCCATGGCCGTGGTGATGTTCGCCTTCGCCGGGTTCGAGACCACGTTCATCTCGGCGGCCGAGACCTCCGACCCGGGCCGGTCCATCCGCACGGCCATGCGCTCCCTGGTGTGGCGCCTCGGCCTCTTCTACGTCGTGTCGATCTCGCTCGTGATCGCGCTGATCCCCTGGAGGGACAGCGCCACCGCCGACGGCAGCGTGCAGGCCAGCCCCTTTGTCCAGGTCTTCGCGGACATCGGGGTCCCCGCCGCGGCCTCGCTCACCAACGCTGTCGTCCTGGTGGCCGCGGTCTCGGCGGCCAACGCCAACCTCTACGGGGCCAGCCGCCTGCTGCACTCCCTGGGGCACGAGCGCCTCGCACCGAAGGCGCTCGGCAAGCTCAACGGGCGGGGCGTGCCGGTCAACGCGCTGCTCGGCTCGGCCTGCGGCATCGCGGTCGCCGCCGGCCTTGCTGCGTACGGGGTAGACAACGTCTTCGACGCCCTGGTATCCATCGCGATCTTCGCGATCCTCCTGGTGTGGCTGCTGATCCTCGCCTCGTACCTGCGCTTCCGGCGCGGACAGGACCAGGCCGCTGTGCCGGAGCGCGGGGGCAGGACTCCGGGCGGGCGGATCACCGCCTGGGTCGGCATCGCCGGCGTCCTCGCGGTCGTGGCCACGGCCGCCGTCGTACCGCCGATGCTCGACGCGGCGCTCGTCGGCGGCGGCTTCACGCTGCTGCTGTCCGCCGTGTACCTGCTCAGCATCCGGCGGCGCGCCGCCGGGACACCGCGCGCTTGAGCCGAGGAAGCCACCCGGGTCAGCGGGACCGGACCCGCGCCACATGGCGCCGGGCCGGTCCCGCGAGCCGTGCGTGCAGCTCGTCGAAGACCTCGGAAGCCTCGGTCCCGCTCCACTTCGCCGGCAGCAACTCCCGGGCGACGCCCGGGTCGAGATACACCAGGCGGCGCCAGTCGGTGAGCACCCGCACATGAGCCACGAAGGCCTCCACGTCGGACAGCGTCTCGCCCCGCTCCAGGCGCTCGACCACGGGGCGGTGGGTGGCCAGGAACCGGACGTACAGCGCCTGCAGGCTCTCGGTGTCCCACCAGGTTCGCACCTTGGCTGCGAGGTCGGGGGCCACCGAGAGATAGTCGGACCGGAAGATGTCCGTGTACGAACGCAGTTGGAGCCGGGCCAGCATCGCCTCGACCTCGTCGTGCACATGCCCGGGCGCGATCCACACCCCGGAGGACACCGCCCCGAAGCCGAGCCGGGTCAACTCGGTGCGCAGGATGTGCCGTTTGGCCCGCTCCGACTCCGGGACCGAGAAGACGACGAGGACCCAGCCCTCGTCGAGCGTGGCGCGACGGGCCTGGAAGATGCGCTCCCGACCGTTGCGCAGCATCGCCTCCGCGCCCTCCGAGAGGTGGTAACCGGCGGCCCGTCCACGGGACGTGGACTCCAGCATGCCCGCGCGCTTGAGACGCGAGACGGCCGAGCGCACGGCCGCCTCGTCGATCCCCAGGTCGGCAAGGAGGTGGACGAGGGAGGCCACGGACATCCAGTTGCCGCCGGCCCCTCCGTACAGACCGTAGATCGTCACGATCGACTGCCTCGGCGGCACATGTCCCGCCGGTCCCCAGTCCTCGGTCTCGCTGTCCCTCGTCCTCGCCACGTTTCCCATCCTAGATCACCGTTTCACATGCTGGACGACCGTCAGAGCGGCGGCATCCAGTGGCTCGGAGCGGCAGCTCCCGACCGCGTCTTTCGTTGTCTGGGTGGCAGCGCGCATCCGGGGCGGCTCCTTCGGGCTCACAGCGACTCTGCCGGGCTGGACCGAGCGGTTCTCCCAGGCATCGTCACGAGGATCATCGCTGGGCCGATATCGGACCGTATGGGCCGGTGCAAACCAATTGTCCTGGTCGCTGGCCTGGTCATGGCCGCGTCGCTGGTGATCCTGTGGGTGCTGCCGACGGCTTCGGGCACGATCCTGATGGCCGCATTCCTCGGGATCGGGATTGGCGCATATCAGTCAGTCGACCAGGCGTTGATGACCGAAGTCCTGCCTTCAAAGGAGACTTTCGGGAAGGACCTGGGCATCCTCAACATCGGAGTGATGCTGCCGTGACATCACGCTGTCGCGCGCTGTACCGGTCGTACTCCTTGCTGCGCATCGACGCCAGAAGCACCACCTGCCGTTCCGGGACGGCGAGCATGGCCTTGACCATCTGCAGGGTGATGCCGCCCGCATGAATTGGTCGAACTCGTCGAACCACACCACACAGCGCCGCAACGCACACACAGCGGAGGAAAACGCCTGCAGGTCCTCCGACGGCCGCGCCTGCAGCAGCCAGAAATCGGGGACAGCCGCGCGCATGGCCTCGTAGGCCAAGCCGGACTTGCCGGCTGTCGAATCACCCACGATCAGTACGAAGCACGATCCGCCGGCCCTGCTCCCCGTAGAGGTGGGTCGACGGGGCAAGAGTTCCTGAGGGCGCAGGCCGACGGCGTCATTGCCTGCGACTTCCTGCACATCGATCTGGTCGGTCTTCGCCGGGTCTGCGCGCTGGTCTTCCTCGGGCACGACACGCGCCACCTGCACATCGCTGGTGTGACCGCGCATCCGACCGCGCACTGGACCGTCCAGCAAGCCCGCAGCCTCGCCGTCGACCTGGGCCTGCGCTTGGAGTCGCTGCGCTTCCTGGTCCGCGACCGGGACCGCAAGTACACCGAGTCCTTCGACGCGGTCTTCGCGTCCGAGGACATCGAGACCCTGAAGACGGCGCCGCGGCAGAACCGGAATCGGCATGTCTTTGATCTGCGCCCATACTCCCGACCGCTGTGCCGGCCCGGCAATGCGGCTCTTCGTACTCGTCCAACTGACTGATCTGATGCAGCGCTGACCATGTGCCTGCCAGCAGCTGTCCGAGGCTCCGCTTATGACAGTCGCTGCAGATACCTCCGATGGGATGCCAGCCACAAGGATTGTTCTCATCACATTGGCGGCGGGTCAGTTCCTGATGGCTCTCGACAGCTCGGTCATGAACGTCTCCATCGCCAATGTCGCCGCCGACGTGGGGACGACGGTGACCGGTATCCAGGGTGCGATCACGGCCTACACGCTCGTGATGGCGATGTTCATGATCTGCGGCGGAAAGGTGGGTGCGCTCGTCGGCCGTAAGCGCGCCTTCATGGCCGGCTGCGTCGTCTATGGCTGCGGGTCCCTCACCACCGCGCTCGCTCCGAACCTCACCGTACTCATGGTTGGATGGTCGTTCCTTGAGGGAATCGGGGCGGCGCTGATCCTGCCGGCGATTGTGTCGCTCCGGTTCGAGCCGGCGGACTGGATCGGGGTGGACCGGGGCATCGTGAACCTCGCGACCACATCGGACGGTGACAACTACCAGGGCCGGCGCCTTGGCCGGTACCGGCGCAGGCATGCGGCCAAGCGCGCCGAACTGCAGGCGAAGCAGAGCCGTTCGGCAACCCGCCGGGCCAAGCGCCGGGCAAAGAAGGAAGCCCGGCACGCCGCGCACATCAACCACAGGATCAGCAAGGAGATTGTGGCCGTCGCACAACGCACCGGACGCGGGATCGCCCTCGAAAAACTGAGCGGCATCCGTGACCGGGTACGGCCTCCCCGCGACCAGCGGGCCACGCTCTCCTCCTGGCCGTTCCACCAGCTCGAAGAACACCTGCGGTACAAGGCCCGGCGGGCCGGGGTACCGGTGATCGCGGTGGACGCCCGCTACACCTCGCAGATGTGTCCGCGTTGTGGACACACAGCGAGGCACAACCGTCCCACCCGGGACGCCTTCTCCTGTCGTCGGTGCGGGCTCGCCGGTCCCGCCGATCACGTCGCCGGGGTCAACGTGCGCAACTGCGCACGCTCGGCGTGGGTTCTCGTCAACGGACCCGTACCACAACGGACTTAACACCTCCTCCACTGGTAGATGCGACCCGTGACCGCCCTGTCGTAGGGGGCAGTCGGGAGCGCGACAAGGTGTAGACGACCGAGCCAACAAGCTCGGTCGTTTACGGCCGAGAAGTTGACTATTCCCCTCCTGTTCATCGGATACGGGATGGGGGCGCTGGCGTCGCAGCTCGGGTCGGTCACCGTGTCGGCGGTGTCCGACGAACAGAGCGCCGACGTGGGTGGCGTCCAGAACACCGTCACCAATCTCGGCGCATCGATCGGCACCGCGCTGACCGGGTCGATTCTCATCGCCGCCCTGACGTCTTCGTTTCTCGCCAACATCGAACGGAGCCCAGCGATCCCGGCTGAAATCAAGGCACGGGCGAACGTCGAACTCTCAGGTGGCGTACCGTTTCTGTCGGACGCCCAGCTCAAGAGGCAACTCGACGAGGCGGGTGCACATACGGATGCGGCCCAGGCCGCTCTCGACGCCAACACCAACGCGAGGGTCGACGCTCTGCGCGCTGCTCTCGCCATCCTTGCTCTGGCCGGGCTGTTCGCTTTGTGCTTCACTCATCGCATCCCCGCGACCCAACCCGGCAGTCGTCGGACGTAAGGGCGCGCAGAGAATCAACGTGTTGCTTCCCGCTCTGTGGCTCGTTGATGTGGTATGCGCATCTCCGAGTCGATCCGTGGCCAACTCTGCGGGTGCCGATAAATCATCCGTGCAGGTGGCAGCCTTGAGCGAGGATGTGGCGCTTGCGCCCGTCGCGCATCTTGCTGCCGTCGTATCCGCGGGGCAGACCAGCGGCCGCCTCCAGCGGCAGAGACTTCACCAGACAAGGCATGGCAGACTGACGGCTCATCGAAGCTCCGTTGGGCGCAAGCGACTTGGGAAGGTCACTCGCTCCAACGGAGGTGCCGTCCCGGTCCCGGATGAGCTCACGCACCCGGAACCCGGCGTCCTCCAGGTCCATGACGAGATTCCTCGCGGCCTGGGCCACCCAGGACGCGTTCGGATGTGCGGTGGCGCCCAGGACATGGATCGGGCGGTTGGCATGCTCGATCACCGCGAACACGTACAACCGGGCCCCGGACAAGGTGACGGTCTCGAAGAAGTCGCAGGCCGGCAGGGCGCCGGCCTGGGAGTGCAGGAAGTCGGCCCAGGCATTGGAAGCTTGTTGGGGTGCCGGTTCGATCCCGGCCTCCTTCACGATCTCCCATACCGTGGACGCTGCCACCTTCACCCCGAGCACGAGCAGTTCGCCATGCACCCTCCGGTAGCCACAGTTGGGATCCTCCCTGGCCAGGCGTAGGACCAGCACGCGGATCGAGCGCACGTGCGCGGTCGGCCGCCGCGCTTGGGCCGGGAGCGGGCGGCGTGCCGGCGGGCTATCAGGTCGCGGTGCCGGCGCAGGACCGTGTCCGGCCGGACCAGCGGTCGCATCCGGCGCAGCACCTCGCGGGGCACGCCGTGGAGCAGCGACGCCAGGAACGCCCGGTCGCCGACGTCGAACCGGAACTGCTGCTCGTCCAGATGCCGCTCCAGGACGGCAATCTGATGATGCAGGGCCAGGATCTCGAAATCCTTCTCCCGGTCGCTCATCGGCAGCAGTCGCAGCATCGCGAAGGCGTTCGTCATGCCCAGGTACGCCAGTCTCAACGGCACGGCCGATCAGCGTGCCGCCTCCACCGTCCCCCGAGCGAGAGCGCCGATGCGGTGACCGCGGTCGGCACCGAAACCCACTCCCACTTGCGTGACTCCTCCACCCCGTGGACGGGGTGGCTTCTCGCTATGCCGGTTGGGCTTCGCGACGGACCAGCCTGGCCCGTAGGACGTTGAGAGCACCGACGGTGTCCGCGTGCGCGCTGTGGCCGCACGAGACGCAGTGGAACTTCTCCTGTGTGGGCCGGTTCTCCTTGGCGGTGTGCCCGCATTCGGGGCATCTCCGGGAGGTGTTGCGGGGGTCCACGGCGATGACTTCCCGCCCGGCGCTCTCAGCCTTTGCGTTCAGGATCGCGAGGAACACCCCCCATCCGGCATCCGATATCGAGCGGTTCAGCCCGGCCTTGGCCGCCGCCCCGTTGGGCAGGAAGCTGCCCGGCTTGTCGGGGTCGGGCTTCGGTTCGGGGGCCCTGCTCATGTTGCGGATCTTGAGGTCTTCGTGCGCGATGACATCGTGCTCACGGACCAGGGCCAGCGCGGTCTTGTGGGCGTGGTCGAGCCGCTGGCACCGCACCTTGCGGTGCAGACATGCCACGGCCTCCACTGCCTTGCGGCGGCGCCTGCTTCCGCGCTTGCACCTGCCGAGTGCCTGCTGAGCTGCTTCGAGCTTCGCTGCGGCCCTTCGCCCGTGACGCGGGTTGGGCACGAACCCGCCGTTCGAGTCGGCGAGGAAGTTGGCAATGCCCAGGTCGATACCGACCACGCTGCCAGTCTTGGGCAGCGGCTCGGGCCGGGGCCGCTCGGCGGTCAGGATCACATACCAGCGCTTGCCCTCGCGCTTGACCGAGACGGTCTTGACCTGGCCGACCACGGGCCGGTGCTGGTGCACCTTGACGTGCCCGACACCCTGCAGACGAACGCGGACCACCGGGTCGTGCCCGGTGGCATCCCACCGGCAACCGTCGCCGTCCCTGGGGAAGTCGACCGTGTCGAACCGGCCAAGTCCACGAAAGCGCGGATACCCCGGCGTCCGGCCGGCCTTGACACGGCGGAAGAACGCCGCGAACGCCTTGTCCAGCCGGCGCAAGGTGGCCTGCTGCGACGAGAACGACCAGCGCCCCTGACGCTCCGGGTCGAACGCCCGGATCTCCTTGAGCTGCGCGGACTGCTGCCCGTATCGGACCGTCGTCTTCGAGGCGTGCCGGTAGGCGTCACGGCGCTCCTGCAATGCCCCGTTGTAGAGCGAGCAGTGATCACGCAGCATCTCGCCGAGCGCGATCTGCTGGCCCACGGTGGGCCGCATGAGGAACTTGTACGCATGAATCATCCGGCCCACCCCCTTCCAGCCTGGTTTCGACGATCGTACTGCGCTTGGCGTATACCACCACGCTGGGAACCAAACCCCGATATCCGCACCGGTCGTCACGTCACCTGCAGCCTCCACGCACACTTGCTGTTCGTCACCAGGTACCGGCGGGATGTCTTCAACGACGAGATGCTGACACGCTGCGAAGAGATCATGCGAAAAGTCTGCGAGGACTTCGAGGCAGACCTGATCGAGTTCAACGGCGAAGAAGACCAC
>NZ_JBHVFU010000063.1:0-44656 GCF_042801455.1 Streptomyces sp. NPDC057565
CGATGACGCCCTTGCCGTTCGGCTAACGAGTTAGTCTCACCTCTCCTCGTCGGGACTTTCACCCTTTAGCTGCTGCCCATGTCGGGCGTACTGACTTCCTCCCCCTCCTGAAGGAGGGGGATTCCTACGGCTCGCGCTGTAGGGTTTCCTGCTTCATTGCCGACTGCCCGCCCGGAGTTCTCCGTTGAGGTCTTACACCGGCTCCACAGGCGTTCACGGCCAGCCCGGCCGCGAGAATGTTGCGTGCCGCGTTCACGTCACGGTCGTGCGTGATACCGCACTCGCATGTCCAGAGACGGACACGCAACGGCATCTCCCGCTGAAGACTGCCGCAGGCGGAACACAGCCTGGAAGAGGGAAAGAAGCGGTCGACCGCGACCACGTCCCGCCCGTACCACTGGGCCTTGTACTCCAGCATGCTCCGGAACTGCGACCATGCGGCATCGCTGATGGCACGGGCGAGTGTCCGGTTCTGGACCATGTTGCGGACGGTCAGGTCCTCGATCACGATCGTTTGGTTCTCACGAACAAGACGAGTAGTCAGCTTGTGCAGCCCATCACGCCTACGGTCAGCGATCCGGGCATGAATCTTGGCGACCTTCAGCCGGGCCTTGCGACGGTTCGCCCCCTCACCCCTGGCCTTCTTCGCCAGACGGCGTTGAGCCAGAGCAAGCCGGTCACGGTCACGACGCTCATGCCGGGGATTGGCAACCTTCTCACCGGTCGACAGGGTCAGCAGGTGATCCAGGCCGACATCGATACCAATGGCATTGCCGTTGACCGGGAGCGGCTTGACGCCGGGGTCCTCGACGAGCATCGACACGAACCAGCGACCCGCCGCATCCTGCGACACGGTCACCGTGGACGGCTTCGCACCCTCCGGCAGCGGCCTGGACCACACGATGTCCAGCGGCTCCACCATCTCGCCAGCGTCAGTTTCCCCTCACGGAACCGGAAACCACTGGTGGTGTACTCGGCGCACGCCCGCGACTTCTTCTTCGACTTGAACTTCGGATACCTGGCCCGCTTGCCGAAGAAGTTCGTGAACGCCGCCTGCAAATGACGCAAGCACTGCTGGAGCGGGACCGAGGACACGTCGTTGAGGAACGCCAGTTCCTCGGTCTTCTTCCATGCGGTCAGCATCGCCGAGGTGGCGTTGTAGTTGACCCGCTCCTGCCGCGCCCACGCCTCAGTGCGGGCCTGGAGCGCCATGTTGTAGACCTTCCGCACGCATCCGAAGGTCCGCGACAGCTCTGCTGCCTGCGCATCCGTCGGATAGAAGCGGTACTTGTATGCCCGCTTCACGTGAGCCACGACCACAGCTCACAAACTAGCGTGAACACTTGTAACGACCAAGTCTGCAGGTCAGAGCACGGCCCTGTCGACCGACGGCGACACCGCAACTTGCCCTGCTCCGCAGGTGTTTCGTTTCCTCCCTCGCCTGAAGGCGGCGGTATCCACGAAAGGAATCAGATGACCGACCACACCACCACCGACGCACTGAAGACGCGGATCCTCGCCGAGATCAAGGGAGTTCTCCCGGCCCTCGACGACATCTCTCTCGACTCCCTGGCCAAGGTGCTGCTCGACGCCGAGCGGATCTTCGTGACCGGAGAAGGACGTTCGGGGTTCATGGCGAAGGCCTTCGCCATGCGGCTGATGCACCTCGGCCTGCCCGTGCACGTCGTCGGTGAGACCACGACGCCCGCGGTCGGCGCCTGCGCCACCGTGGTGGCGGTCTCCGGCTCCGGCACCACGGCGGGCACCGTCCGCGTCGCCGAACAGGCGGCCGGGGCGGGCGCCCGGGTGCACGCCGTCACCACGGCACCCGGCTCCCCCCTCGGCAAGCCGGCCGCCACCACCTGGTGATCCCGGCGGCGACCAAGTACCGGCGCCCTGGCGAGGCCGCCAGCATCCAGCCCCTGTCCAGCCTCTTCGACCAGGCCACCCACATCGCCCTGGACGTCGTGGCATTGCGGCTGGCTGGGCTGCTGTCGGTGTACAACGAGACGGCGCGGAAGGCCCACGCCAACACGGAGTGACGACGGGAGGCCCTGGGCCGACGGTCGTAGGGCCGGGAGCCGATGTGGCGCGCAGGTGCGCGTGTTTGGCTGAATGTATGACCGAATTCAACGAGGCCGGACGCGGCTACCTGCGCTCGCAGCGGCTGGGCCGGATGGCCACCATGGACGAGCACGGGCAGCCCCAGGCGAACCCCGTGGGCTTCCTCCCGCAGGACGACGGGACGATTCTGGTTCTCGCAGTACGGCGGTCACGTTCGAGGCCCAGAACTGCGCAAGGTTCTTCCGGGCACCCTCGACGAGATCCGGTCGACGTCCACGGTCCACACGTGGCCGCCTGGCGCTACGAGCCGGCCGAGGAGCGCGGTGTTGCAGCCGACGGCAGCCCCATCTTCCAGGAGCTGTAACCGGGCTCGGCACCCAGCTGCTCCAGCTGGGGCGCCACGATCGAAGGCGCGGAGGTACAGGAGATCATCTCTCCTCTCTCGTCATGCTTGATAGGCACCGCATCCTCGGCATACGCGGTGGAAAGGTCGATGCAGTAATACGGCGCCGCCCAGGCCAGGGAGACCATCGGTACTCCGGTCGACGTCGTAATAGTAGGTATGCGTTTATAACAGGGAGAATGTTCCTGCAAGGATGCTGGATGCGCCGGGGCGAACCGTCTGTCGTCCGGCCTATTGGAGCAGTCCCTTTCCCCTCTGGACGCAGCCGAAGACACCAACGGACACCTGGTCCGCCTGTTCAGCAGCGCTCGAACAACCGCGCTGCAGGCGGTCTGCCGACAGACACGAACTGTCGGCGACTCAGCGCCATGTGTTCCTGACGTACAGTCAGAACTGTTCGTGGCCGAACCGTAGGTTGCTCGGAGACAGCAAGGAGTGCGCGATGAGTGGTATGACGGTCGGATTCATCGGCCTTGGCTCGATGGGGCAGGGCATGGCCGGCAATCTGGTACGCGCCGGCTACAGCGTGCGGGTCTGGAACCGCTCGCCTCAGCCGGTTGCCACACTGGTCGAGCAGGGCGCCGAAGCAGCTGACGGCATTGCTGGAGCCTTCGCCGCCGAGGTCGTCGTTTCCATGCTGGCCAATGACGACATCGTGGAACAACTGCTGCTGGACCCAGCCTTGCTGACAGGTGCGAGGGCAGCCGTACACATGAACATGGCGACCGTCTCACCAGCGCTCGCCGACCGTGCTGAGGCACTGCACACCGAACACGGTATCGGGTACCTGTCGGCGCCCGTTCTGGGTCGCCCCCCGGTGGCCGCGGCTGGCGAACTGAGTATCTTGACCGCGGGGGACCCTGCCTTGCTCAACCGCGTCGAACCACTACTTGCAGCCATCGGACGACGTACCTGGAACTTCGGCACACACCCCCGGCAGGCCAATGTCGCCAAGATCGCCGTCAACTTCCTGGTGGCCTGTGCGATTGAGTCTATGGCTGAGGCATGTACTTTGACCGAAGCCAACGGTATCTCCACAATCGATCTTGTGGAGATGCTCACCAACACAGCCTTCCCCGGACCAATCTACGGTGACTACGGACCCATGGTCGCCGAACGGCGTTACGAACCGGCCGGCTTCCGCCTCACGCTCGGTCTCAAGGACGTCAACCTCGCCCTCACCACTGGTGCTGAAGGGCACGTCCCACTGCCGTTCGGCAGCATTCTGCGGGACACCTTCCTCGATGCCCTGGCGAACGGTGACGCCGAGAAGGACTGGGCCGCCATCACTGACGTTTCCCGCCGCCGAGCCGGTCTGCCCACATAACGCACCGTGAGATGTCTTTCGAAGGCCCTGGCCGATTCCGGAGGTCAGTGTGCCCAGGGCAGACGAACCGCCTCGATTTCAGAGTCGTTCAGCAATGCGTAGATGAGGGCTGGGGAACCGGCGATCTTGGTGGCCCACCCGCAGCCGGTGGCAGACGCTGGTCACCGCACGGCGCAAGTACCTGCGCAACGCGCGCTGAGAATGCAGTCGCCGGCCGCTTCCAGTGAAACGACCGCCGTTCCTGCAAGGTGCGCCAGCGTCTGGATACGACGCGATCAGGTGGGATTCAGCGGGGTGATTCCCGTTCCCGCGTACAGCTCGGGCTCAAGTGACAAAACCGTGAGCGGCTCACCCGCCTTGACCGCCTGCCAGGCGATCGCCGCCACGTGAGCGACCGGCCAGTCCACGCTCGGCCAGTCCATCGCATCGACGGCGTGCGCCGTGCTGAAAGGAACGTTCTCCGCGAAGCGCAGCGACGCGGCGTGCTTGCCCGCTCCTGCAACCTGGCGCTCGGCGGCGAGGACGGAAAGCGACGGGACCAGGACACGACCGGTGCCGCGCGAGGCTTCGATGTACAGGCCGGTGAAGAACGAGTCCGCCCGATACAGGGCGGTCAAAGCGGTGTGGTCCAGGACAGCCGTCAGATTCATGCGGCGGCGCTGCCCTGATGGGCGCGGATCTTCGCCCAGGCGTCTTGGCCTGCCTGCTCGACCTGCTCGGTGTACTCGATGCCGAGCTCGGAAGCGGCCTCGATGGCACGCTGCTCCCGCTCGGCAGCCGTGAGCTCGCGGGTAGCGAGCTCCTCCAGCAGCTCCGTGATGGTGGTGCCGCGCTCGTCGGCCAGGGTGCGCAGTCGGTCGCGCACCTTTTCGCTGGTCTTGATGCTCGTCGGCTTGCTCATACCGTCGATTCTACCGCCGGTAGAACACATAGGTCCGCCCCTCACGTTTCTGGCTGCGGGTAGCGACGCTGACGGACCTCTCGAGACGCTGGTCGAGGAAGGAGCACCTTCGGGCTGCCCCCGGCGGGCCCAGCTCAGGGATGGGGCACCGGCGCCGGTGAGGGACGCACCCCGATACCCGCCCTCCGATCCGGAGGCTGGGCATCCTGGGAGTGAGGACTACGGTCAGCTCTCCTCGAACCGGGCAGTGGCGCAGGGCTGGCACAGGCGGACGGTCTCGTGGTCGGTGGCCTCTGGGAACGGGTCCTTCTTCGCTGCCCCGCCTGGACGAGCTGGAGGAGGACCTCCTCGCCCGCCGCGAGCGCACCGTCGCCGAGGACCGGAGGGGTGAGATCGAAGGACTCGACCTCACCTTCACGTTCCTGCGGAGCAAACGCGAGCAAGCCCGGCGATTCCAGCGCACCGGCCCAGTCCCCCTCGTCAGGGCCTCCGGCCAACTTCGGGAGTTTTCTTCGCAGATGGCCTGACCGGCCCGGCCGGCAGATCCGGCGCCGAGGCGGCTCTGTCGCCGGCAGGGGCGAGATGTTCACCGTCAAAGAGGGCGGCACGGCGAGCCGTGTCCGCCGAGCGGGCCATGGGTTCCGGCCGGCACCGGCCCCGTCGTCCTGTCGCCTGTTGCGACGCAGCCTGCGGCCTGCCCGCAGCGGCATGGCACGGGTGCGGTGAGCAGCACGGCGCTCAGGATGGCGGGACCAGATGGCGGGAGAGACACCGGCTGCCGACTGCTTCGCGGCCCCGCCTGTGAGCACGGACGATGCGGACGCGAGGGGTCCGCAGGCGACGGCGCTCGACTTCGCCACGACGCCCCCGGAGCCGGAGCGGAATAACCCTAAAGGTGATGAAATATGTCACAGCAGATAACGTTCAACGTTCAACTTATTGGGGAGTAGCGTCGCTCCTGCCCCACCACCCTGGGGCACCCGCCAGGGCCCCCATCCATGGGGCTCCGGCACGGAACAAGGAGAAAGATCATGAATCACGCCTTTGGACGTCGCGCCGCCGCCACGGCCGTCGCTCTCGCCGCCGTGGTCGGCACCCTGCTGACCACGGCCGGCGCCGCCTCGGCAGCCCCGAACCCCGCGGCCGGCCATGCCGCGCCGACCTCCTCCCACGCCCCGGCCGCCCTGCAGTACGGCGACCACCACGGCGACCGAGACGGCCACCGCGACGGCTGGAGCGGCCGAAACGGAAACGGCCACCGCTGGAGCGACCGAAACGACCACCACGGCGACCGGCGCTGGGACGGTCACCGCCGCTGGGAGCGCGAGGGCCGGTACTGGTACAGCAACGACCACGGTCACCGCTACCGCTTCGACAACCACCGCTTCTACCAGTGGGAGCGCGGCACCTGGGTCGTCGTGATCGGCAACGCGCACGGCTTCGACTACAGCATCTTCCGCTGACCTCACGGACCACGGCAAGCGCCGGGCCCGGGCACCGATCCTGGCGCCCGGGCCCGGCGCCCCCCGGCCCCCACACGTCGAACCATGACCAGTTGCGTAGAACACATGCTCCACATGGAGCTCGCGTCCCCTCTGGGTGAGCGGATCCTCGTGCCGACCCACCTGCTCTACAGATCGCAGGACCCGCTCGCCGTACAGCTCCTCTTCCAGGACAGTCTCCAGGGCCCGATCCCGTGGGTCTTCGCACGCGACCTTCTCACCGCAGGGACCCGGGCCCTCAGCGGGGAGGGCGACGTGCGGGTCTGGCCCGCCGAAACCGGCCCCGAGGCGCTCCTGCACCTCCTCCTGTCCTCCCCCCACGGGTCCGCCCACCTCACAGCCCCACTCGGGGCGGTCGAGCGATGGCTGCGCCGCACATACGAGCTCGTGCCCGCCGGCACGGAAGCCGAGGCACTGGACCTCGAATCCCACCTCGCCCAGTTCCTGGACGGAGCACCCTGAACCGTCACGGGATCCCCGGAGGCCCGCCTTCAACCCACGCCCGACCGCCTCGCCCGTCCGACGCCGACCGTGACGGGCCGACGCGACGGCAGCGAAGACGGCGTACCCACGGAGCGCCACGGGTGACCGTGGCCGACGTCACGAGGTCAAAACGGACAGCCGCTCCACGAAGGTGCGGCGGAGGTACATGGTGTTCCGGCACCGGAACTGCCGAACTCGTAACTGAAACACGACTCTTCGTCCCGCGCTCGGTGCGTCAGCGGGAAACCGCAGGTGGGAGCTATGAACCCGTGTCGACCAGGCGCCGCACCTCGGACAGGCGGCGCCGACCGTGGTGCCTTGCACATCAACACGCACTATCTCGATACTCACGTCTACCGACAGCACCGCGATGTCCGCCATCGACGGGAACAACAGCTCCTCAATCCGGAGTGCAACCTCTTCCACGGCCCGGACTTCCAGCCCAACCGCTGCGGCGACGGCTGATTTTCGGGCGACTTCTGAGGCTGTCCTGAGACGCTCAGCCGTCACTCACAGTGGCCGCTGCACGGAAGCTGAGCCAGAACCGTGCGATGTGGACAGAGCTATCCTCGTCTGTCGGCTCGTCCGCAGAGACCACGGCCACCAGACCACGGCTGGCCAGCGGGAGACAGCTGAGGATCCCGTCCGTCCAGTTCGTGAGGGCTTCGATCTGACCTGTGGCAGGCCAAACCCGGTGCAGTTGCGCGGGGCCACGCTCCCATCGACGGCTGTGACCCACAGAGTACTGACCGGCAGTTCATCCGCCTGCCCAACCACTGCGGTGACGAACGCGACCCATTGTCCGTACACCCGTGTCTGATACAGGTTCTACCCAGCGGCCCTCAGGGTGCAGTCACCGGCGCCTCCCCGACCGCGGGCTACGCTGCCGCCGAGTCACCGGTGGCTTTGGGATGGCGGTGGTCGATGAGGGCGAAGGCCACCAGCGCGGCCAGGACCAGGAAGCCTGCGGACCACCGGATGGCGGTGGCATAGCCGTGAACCATGGCCTGCAGTTCCAGCATGCCGTCGGCCTTCGGGGAGGAGGAGGCGTGGAGGTGGTCCCTGGTGTAAGTGGCGGTGCTGCTGGTGGCGATGGTGTTGAGCAGAGCGATACCGATCGCGCCGCCGACCTGCTGAGAGGTGTTGACCATGGCGGAGGCGACACCTACGTCCTGCGGCCGGACCCCGTGGGTGGCCAGGTTCATCGCAGGCATCATCGCCGTGCCCAGGCCCAGGCCCATCAGCACCATGCCCGGAAGAACCACGAAGGTGTAGGAACTGTCGACCTTGATCTGCGCGAGGATGGCCAGACCGCCTGCGGCCAGGAGGTAGCCCGGTGCCATCAGGAGCCGGGGAGCCACCCGGGGGGTCAGCCGCGCGCCGATTTGGGTAGAGCCGATCATCATGCCGGCCACCATCGGCAGGAACGCCACACCGGTGATGACGGGGCTGTAGCCGAGCACTACTTGCAGGTAGTAGGTCAGGAACAAGAACAGCCCGAACATGCCGATCACCGAGATGGCGACCGCCGCGTAGGCGCCGCCCCGGCTGCGGTTGCCGACCACCCGCAGTGGCAGCAGCGGGGCCTTGACCCGGCTCTCCGTCGCGACAAACGCGGCCAGCAGTACGACCGCCGCGACGAGCAGGCCGATGGTGCCCGGGGCCCGCCAGCCGTCGGTCTCGACCCGGGTGAACCCGTAGACAAGCGACACCAGTCCGGCGCAAGCGAGCAGTACTCCCGGGATGTCGAGGTGCCTGCCGCCCTTGCGGTTGCTTGCCGGATCATGGATCACCAGGATGGCACCGGCGGCGGCGATGACAGCGAAGAAGACGTTGACGAGCAGCGTCCAGCGCCAGTTGGCGTACTCGGTCAGTACTCCG
Source organism: Streptomyces sp. NPDC057565 (assembly GCF_042801455.1). Classification (NCBI taxonomy): domain Bacteria; kingdom Bacillati; phylum Actinomycetota; class Actinomycetes; order Kitasatosporales; family Streptomycetaceae; genus Streptomyces; species Streptomyces sp. NPDC057565. Next base: position 8,562 of record NZ_JBHVFU010000063.1, read on the forward strand.
CCCAGGAGCAGGCCGACCGCGCCGCCGGCGCCGGCGATTGCCCCGTAGATACCGAGTGCCTTCGCACGCTCCTTCGGCTCGGTGAACGTCACCGTGATCAGCGACAGCGCGGCCGGTGCCAGCATCGCGCCGAAGGCGCCCTGCAGGGCGCGTGCCCCCAGCAGCATGCTGGTGTCGACGGCCGCCCCGCCGAGCGCGGAGGCAGCCGCGAAGCCGATGACGCCGACGGTGAAGGCGCGCTTGCGGCCCCACAAGTCCGCTATCCGGCCGCCGAAGAGCAGCAGACCGCCGAACGCCAGCGCGTAGGCGGTCACTACCCATTGCCGGTTGCCGTCGGAGAAGCCCAGGTCACGCTGAGCCGCGGGCAGGGCGATGTTGACGATCGTGCCGTCCAGCACCACCATCAGCTGGGCGATGCCGATGAACAACAGCGCCTTCCACCGCCCGGATACAGGCTGAGAAACGGGCAAAGACATGACAGGGCTCACCTCACGGGATGCGAACGGGGAGAAAGGACGAGCGGGCCGCGACCGGGTGCCGACGCAGTGCACCGTGCACTGCGATCCCTGCGGGCCTCGGGTGCGTCAGGCCGTGGACTCGCCCAGAACCGGGTAGTCGATGTAGCCGCCGTCACCGCCGCCGTACAGGCCCTCGGGAACAAGGGCGTTGAGCGGTGCGTCGGCGCGGAAGCGTGCGACCAGGTCCGGGTTGGCGAGGAATCCCCGTCCGAACGAGATCAGGTCCGCACCCCGGCGCAGCCACTGTTCTGCGTTCTCGCGGCCGCCGTCCTCGGGGGGCTGCGGGAAGGAGTTGAGCGGGTTGACCATGAGGAGGCCCGGCCAGGCGGCACGGATCTTGTCGTTGACGTCCTCGTCCTCCGCGGCGACCAGGTGCAGATGGGCCAGGCCCAGCGGCGCCAGCTCACCGAGCAGCGCGGTGTACAGCGCCGCGCTGTCGTCCTCGGTGATGTCGTTGAGCGCCTTGGCGGGTGAGATCCGCAGCCCCACCCGGTCGGCGCCGATCGCGCCGGCCACGCCCTCGATCACTTCGACGACGAAGCGGATGCGGTTCTGGAGGGAGCCGCCGTAGACGTCTGTGCGCAGGTTGGCGTTGTCCGCGAGGAATTGGTGGAGCAAGTACCCCATGGCACTGTGCAGCTCGACGCCGTCGAAACCGGCCTCGATCGCCCGCTCGGCGGCACGCGTGAACTCCGCCACGATGTCCTCGACCTCAGCGGTGGTCAGGGCGTGCGGTTCGACGTAGTCCTTGGGGCCCTCCGGGGTGACGATCTGTCCGTCGGCGCGGACGGCGGACGGAGCGACCGGGGTGAGGCCGTGGAGCTGGGGTGGCCCACCCGTCCCGAGTGCTGGAGCTGGAGGAGGATGCGCCCGCCGGTCGCGTGCACGGCGTCGGTCACCGCACGCCACCCGGCCACCTGTTCATCGGTGTGGATGCCGGGGGTCATCGGGTAGCCCTGCCCCTGCAACGACGGCTGGGTGCCCTCGGTCAGGATCAGGCCCGCCGAAGCGCGCTGGGCGTAGTAGGTGGCCATGCTCGGCGTGGGAACGCCGTCCCCATTGGCGCGGCTGCGGGTCATCGGGGCCATCACCATGCGGTTGGGCAGCTCCAGACGGCCATGACGTATGGGTTCGAACAGGGACATGCGGAACTTCTCCTTGGTACTGGAGCGGTGAGCGCATCGAGGCCTGACCAGGCGCAACGGCCGCCGAGGGGGCCCGGCAGGCGCATACTTGGTCGGCCAAGTGTGAGCGCAAGCGGAACGGGCGGTGAACGCCACACCCAGAATATAGTCTGTCTGACAGATAAGTTGCCAGACCGATGATTGGTCGACCACACTTCAACCCCGGGGCCTGCCTGGCCCGCCCGTCACCACCGGAGAATCCATGTCTATCGCCTATATCGTTCTCGCTGTCCTGCTGTCACTGATGCTGGTCGTCTCGGGCCGGGGCAAGCTCGTCAAGGACCCGAAGATCATGCCGGTCATGACCGCCGTGGGGGTCTCGCCCGGCATGGTGCCAGTTCTGGCTGTTCTGGAGTTCGCCGGGGCGGTCGGCCTGCTCGTCGGGATCGGCTACCGTCCGCTCGGCGCCGCGGCGGCCGTGGGCGTGGTCCTGTACTTCCTGGGCGCTGTAGTCGCCCACCTGCGGGTCAAGGACCTCAAGGGAACGCCCGGCGCCGGCATTCTCCTCGTTGCCTCGGCGGCCGAACTGACGCTCGCCGCCGCCAGCATGTGATCGGCGAACCGCCGCTCGAACGACACCTGCGCGAAGCACTGAAGCGGGCCGCCATGCCGGCGACCCGCTCCGTGTTGCCCGCGCTCCCGCCCCTGAGGGTGGTGTCAGAGGTGGTCCATCGCCTCGCAGGGATTGACCCCCGGGTGCGCGCGGTGGATGTGCATGGACAGACGCCCCGTCAGCGCCGTCAGCGTCGCGGCCTCCTGCGGGGACAGGGCCGACAACAGATCGGCCTCCGCCGCAGCCACGCGCTCCCCGTACCTGGCCAGTACCTCGGCACCCACGTCGGTGGCCACGATCTTCCGGGCACGGCGGTCCACCGGGTCGGGGATACGCTCGACCAGTCCGGCGTCGACGAGGGTATCGATCAGGTAGGTCAGGACTGTGCGGTCGATCCCCAGGTGAGTACCGATCGCCTGCTGGTTGGGCGGATTCGCGTACACAACGGTCGACAGGATGTGATATCCGCGCACGCCCGCCGGCATCCCGTCCATCGCTGTCTCGAAACGGGTCTGGAACCCCCGGAGGATGATTCCCAGATGCCGGACGAGATCCCCGGGAAGGGCGGCGCCCTTCTCCGAAGGTGTGAGCGCGTTCGTGGCCATGCGCTCACCTTACTGTGCGTGCACCGGCGGTCAACGGTTCTGTCATGCGCATGATCATCGTGCAATGTTGTGAACCTGGTGCCGAGGCCCCGTCTTCGCGCGCCCGGCATCCGGCCGGTGCTCGGCCGTTCAGGCCTGGTCGCGTTCGCTGGCGAACTGCAGCCCGGCTGTGCCGCCGGTCTCGATGAAGAGCTTCATGAACTGGTCGGCGGTCTCCTTGCGGGACCAGTCACGCTGGAGCTCGCACAGGAGCTGGGTCCACGTGATCAGCTGCGCGCCTGCCTGTTCCATGCGGCGCAGGGCGGTTTCGTGCGCCGTGAGCGATGTGCCGCCGACCGCGTCCACCACGGGGTACACCTCGTAGCCCTCGTGGAGGGCGTCATAGGTGGGGAACGTCAGACAGGCTTCCGTCCAGAGTGCCGCCATGATCAGTTTTCGACGGCCCGTGGCCTCGACCGCGTCGACGAACTCCTGGTCCTCCCAGGCGTTGATCGACGTGCGATCGTACGTCGGCAGATCGTCCAGGACTTTGCGCAGTTGAGGGATCGCCGGTTTGTTGAGCCCGGTCTCGACGTTGACGGTCGAGTGAACGATCGGCAATCCGTAGGTCCGGCCGATCTTCGCCAGCCCCACGACGTTGTTGACCAGCAGCTGCCGATCCATGGAGTCGATCGAGTTCACTTGAACCGGCTGGTAGTCGATGATGACGAGCGCCGCGTTCTTCGGCGTCAACAGCCCGTCGGTTTCCTGGTCACGGATTGGTTTGCTGGTCATCCTTCGGGCTCCTTGGTGCGCCGGGTGCGGGACGTTCAGCGTTCTACGAACGCTTCCCTGGTCTTGATCGCTGGATTACCGGGCCGCGGAACAGCTCTCGCAGCCTTTCAAGGCCTCGTGTTGCGTCGGTTTGTCCGGGCAGCAGGTTGCACCGGCGACGCGCGCCACTGTCGTGCTCCTGCGTTTCTTACGGCGCGCGGCTCACAGAGGAGGGAAAGCGGGTCCGGCTCCTGCTCATGCCCTGGCGAGACGCTTTCGCGATCGTTGCTCCTCAACGATTCGACCACCCTCCACCCTGCTGCGCAATGTGAACAGGTCGGCATGAAAGGGTAGTTCTGCGGCTGCATCCACCCTTTCGGGCCAGCGGCGTGCACGCTCCCGACGGCCGCGGCCGTCAAGGGACGATCACGAGCTTGCCGGTGTGTCCTTCCTGCAGCCGTTCCCATGCCCGGGCCGCATCGATGAGGGACATCCGTTCGTATGCGAGCCGGATCCGGTCTGCCTCGACATGCTCCATCAGGTGCTGGTAGGCGCTGCGACGGGCTTCAAGGGGGGTGAGGAAGTTGGTGTGCCCGATGATGGTGACCAGTTTGTTTCGGAAGTTCGGGGCTGACAGGGAGGCGGTGGGGCCTGCCGAGTTTCCCACCTGGATCAGTCGGGCGCCGCGGCCTGCCGCCTCGGCGTCGATCGCAGCTTGCGGCCCCTGGTGCGGTTCACTGGCTTCGCCCGCCGGGTGCCTGGGCCGGGGCGGGACGCGGTGGTTGCTGTGGTGCCGCCTGCGGGGTGTGCTCTTGCTGCCGTACAGGCGGCCTCTGTTGCACTTCGGCGCGAGCGAGGGCGGTGCGGCGTGCGGCTTCGGCGCGGGCGCGATGGTGGATCCGGTGGGCGGCGGGTGTGGTCGAGCCGCGGGGCGATCTGGGTGCTGCCCAGGCCGGGGTGAAGGTGCGGTGCGCGAGCGGCATCGGCTTGTCCGGGTTCGGCGGGTGGCCGGGGATGCAGTGGTCGCGGATGGCGGCCGCGGTGATGGCGGTGTCGGTGTCCTGTCGGACGCGAACGGACTGCCCCTCCTCGTCGGCCTCTCCGCGGCGAACACCCACGACAGCCTCGCACTGAAGCCCATGATCGAGGGCCACCAAACGAGACACGACCCCCACCGCGGCCGGTACTTCAAACCCCGGCGCCTGCACGCGGACAAAGCCTATGACGTCCCCCACCTGCGCAAATGGCTCTGGGGCAAGCACATCGGCGTCCGCATCGCCCGCAAGGGAGTCGAGTCCAGCGAACGATCAGGGCGCCGACGATGGGTCATCGAACGCACCATGTCCTGGCTCACCGGCTACCGCAGACTCAACCACCGCTACGAACGCCACCCCCGCAACCACCTGGCCTTCCTCGGCCTCGCCGCCGCCCTCTGCTGCTACAAACGCCTCCTCAAACTCACCACATAGGAAACGGTCTAAGCGGTTACCTACAGTCACGGACCACACAACTTGAGCCAGAACCCAGAAACGGGCGCCATTCGTTGCCCTGAATGGGGCAATAGTATGCTTTATCGTCTGGCCGGCAGGGGCAGGGAGCGCATCGCATTTCGGACGCTGACGGGACGAGGGATCCACACCATGAACGAGCTGACCGGTGGGCTGGCGGGCCGGGAATCGGAGGTCGGCCGGATCCTGGACGCGATCGAGCACGGTCGGAGCACCCCGCAAGCGCTGCTCATCATCGGCGAAGCGGGTAGCGGCAAGACATCGTTGCTGGAGGTCGCTGCCGAGCACGCGCGGGTGACCGGGGCGTATGTGCTGAGGTCTCAGGGCTTTGACGGGGAGTCGGAGCAGTCGTTCGCAGCCCTGCACCAGTTGCTGCTTCCGCTCATGCCCGGCGCCGCTGATCTCCCCGGCCATCTGCGGGAGGTTCTAGAGACCTCGTTCGGCCTCGCCCCGATCACCAGACCCGCCGATCCGATGCTGCTGCGCGTCGCCGTCCTCACCCTGCTGGCCGGGGCTTCGCGCCATCGGCCTGTCGTGCTGATCGGCGATGACATCCAGCTCTTCGACCGCGACTCCCTCGACGTCCTGGGGTTCGTGCTGCGCCGTTTCGCGGCCGAGCCGGTGACGGTGCTCCTCGCAGCCAGGGGGCTGACACCTCCGGACGCTGCTGTCGCGCACCTGCCAGTCCTGTCGCTGGGACCGCTGACGGTCCAGGCGGCGGCCCGCCTCCTGGACGCGCAACCCGAGTCTCCTACCGGCAGGGCCCGGAGTGATGTTCTGGACCAGGCTGACGGCAATCCTCTGGCCATCATCGAACTGTGCCGTTCCGTGCGGTCGGGCAGCCCGCTTGGTCTGACCGACGGCGCACTGCCCCAGACCCAGCGGATCCAGGAGATGTTCTCCGCCCAGTTGCGCGCGCTGCCGGTCACCACCCAACGGATGGTGCTCTACGCAGCGGCTTCCTCGCACCAAGAGGACCTGGAAACCATTATGTCCGCAGCGGGAGTAGGCACGGACCTGTCGGTATGGGCGTCCGCAGAGGACGCTGGGCTGATCACGATCGCCGGCCGCCAGGTGGGTTTCCGGCACCCGCTCGTGCGCGCGAGCGCTTACCAGGGCGCCTCGGCGCACCTGCGCCAGCGAGCGCACATCGACCTCGCGGCCGTGCATCGGAACGATCCAGCACGCCAGGCCTGGCACTTGGCCGCGGCCTGCATCGGCCAGGATGAATCAGTGGCGGCGACCCTGGAGGACACCGCAGAACTCGTCGAACAGCGTGGCGGATTCTACGCGGCCGCACGGGCCCTGGAGCGATCCGCCGAGTGCAGTCCCGCTCCGGAGGATCGGGCCCGCCGATACGCCAAGGCGCTGAGAGCCGCCAACAACGCGGGCGACACCTTCTGGGTGCGCGAGCTTTACGCCAAGGTCACCGCACTGACCAAGGACCGCGACCTGCTCGGCGTCGCGGCGAACGGGGCCGGTCTGGCCCTTTCCATGTCCGGCCATCAGCGGGAAGCGTTCCAGCTCCTGATTGGCGCCCTGGAACCGGACCTGCCGCAGGACGCCAGGACAACGCTCGCGGTGACCGCCGTGATCGGTGCGGTCGCCTTCCAGTCAGGCCTGTCCGAGGTCAGGCGCCCGCTGGTTCCCCTCCTCGAATCAATCGAGACCAGCGCCGTCAGTACGCCCTACTCCGAGCTGGTTGCGGACGAGGCCGTCAACGCGTTGCGGGCAGTCATCCTCTGCGAAGCGGATCCGATCAGGAACGCCCCTGCCCTGCTGAACCGAACCCGGCGGCCGAGCTTGCTGGAGCCACTGACCGGCATCGCAGAGCTGATCCGATTGCAGACGTTGGGCGCGGTTGCCTGGTGGGCCGACGAGTCCGACCTGTGCGTGGATACCTTCCGGCAGGCCTTCGCCATGCTCCGCTCATACGGAGCCATCGGAACGGGCGCAATCGCCCTCTCGGCAATGGGCTCAGCCCTGATCGATGTCGGGCGGTGGGCAGAGGCCGACGAACTGCTGGAAGAGGCAGCAACCCTGGCGGCCGTCCAGAAGATGAAGCACATCGAAGTCGACATCGAGGCCCTACGAGTGACGCTGCAAGCCCTGCGCGGCCGCTCTGCCGATGCCGGGATCTTGACGGACCCCGCCTGGACAGTTGTCAACCTGGAGGAGAACACAGCCACCCACGCACGGCTGCTGCGCGCGGCGGGCACCGCCGCCGCAGCCGCGGGCGACTACGACGGGGCACTGCGCCACTTCCGGCGGCTGTTCCACCAGGACGGCACCCCCCTGCACTACTTCCTCTCCCACGGCTCCATCGCCGACCTCGCCGCCGTCGCCCAGCGGACCGGACGCCAGGAGGAGGTCGAGCCTGTCGTCGCGGCGGTACGCAAGGCGCTGGGACCGCGTCCGACAACCCGAATGACGCTGCTCCTGCACCACGCCTCCGCGCTGGTCGGCGGCCCGACGCAGGCAGAGCACCACTTTCGCCTGGCCCTGGTCAACCCGGCCGGTGACCAGTGGCCGCTCGCCCGTGCGCAGGCCCGGCTTCACTACGCCCAGTGGCTGCGCAGACGGCGGCGCTCACTGGAAGCCCGCCCACTCCTGGCCTCGGCAATGGAGGCTTTCTCCCGGCTCGGTGCCGCCGCCCTGGCCGACGAGGCGCGGGCCGAACTTCGGGCGAGCGGCGTCGCCACGCCATCCGACCGGCCCGATCCGCTGTCGGAACTGACCGCCCAGCAGCAGCAGATCGTACGGCTTGCGGCGCAGGGCCTGGGCAACAAGGAGATCGGAGAGAAGCTCAAGCTCTCCCCCCGCACGATCGGCTCGCATCTCTACCAGGTGTATCCGAAACTCGGCGTCAGCAGCCGTCACCAGCTCCGCGACGTCTTCGGTGTCCTGTGAACGAAGGCAAGCCAACTGGCGGATACCGTTCCGATCGCTACGAGGAATTAGAGGTGAGGCGTGTAGTACAAGCCCGTCACCGGCGAAGGCGGTCCCGATCGCCCCGCCGTGATCCTCGACCCCGTCGTCCAACGGTTGGTCGACGCCTCGGCGGACCCACCGGACCTGCATCAGCTCGGTCCGGTCGACGGCCGGGAGGCACTCCTGGAAGCCCAGGGGCATCTGTTTGACGACTTCGCGGTGGACGCCGAGTTCTGGGCGGTGCCGGTCGGCCCCTCCGGACTGGTCGGCTTCTGGACCTTCCGCCCCGCAGCGCGGAGCGGTCCGCTCCCCGTGGTCTTTTACGTCCACGGGGCAGGTGGCTGCTCGGTGACGCGCAGACCCACACCCGGATGATCTGTGAACTCGTGACCACCAGCGAAGCCGTGTTCGTGGTTCCCGAGTACACGCGCACTCCCGAGGCTCGGTACCCAGTAGCGCTCGAAGAGTTGTACGCCGTATTGACCTGGCTGACCGACAATGCCTCAGACCTCTCACTGGACAGTCGGAGGCTGGCGGTGGCTGGCGACTGCGCGGGCGCCACCATGGCCACAGCGCTCACCATGATGGCCAAACAACGCGACGGCCCGCGCATGCGCGCACAACTGCTCTACCACCCGATGACCGCCCCACACTGCGACACCGTCTCGCGGAAACACTTCGCATCCGGCTGCCTCCTGACCACGAAGGCCCTGGACTGGTACTGGCAGCAGTACACGGACGACGATCGAGAACTCGCTGAAGCCACCGCCTCCCCGCTACGGGCAACCACCGCCGAGCTTGGGCGCGGGGCGGGCGAGTAATCGTCAAGACTTGTGGATCATGTGTTCTAGGATCTCGGGATGAGCGACGAGCTTCTTCACCTCACGGTCCTGGGCTGCGCGACGCCCTACCCGAGCGTGGACAATCCGTGCTCCGGCTACCTGGTGTCGAGCGGGGACACCCGTATCTGGGTGGACGCGGGCAGCGGGACGCTCGGCCCGCTCCAGCGTCATGTGCGGCTGGATGAGCTCGATGCGATCTGGATCTCGCATCTGCACGCCGATCACAGCGCGGACCTGCTCACCGCGTACTACGGCGCCCTGTACGCGGACATTCACCTCGCAGCGCCGATCCCCCTCTACGGTCCGCCTGGAATCGCCGACCGGCTGGCCAATTTTCTCACCAACACTCCGGCTCGCAGCCCGATCGAATCCGCCTTCGCGGTAAACGAGTTGCACGACGGGCATCAGGCGGCCGTTGGCTCGCTCCGACTGACCAGCCGGGCGGTGTCGCACGGCATTCCGGCCTTCGCCGTGCGCATCGAGGCGGCGGGCAAGTCGCTGGTGTACTCCGGAGACACGGCACCGTGCCCGAGCCTCACGGAGCTGGCCGAGGGATGCGACGTGCTGTTGTGCGAAGCCGAGAGCGCACAGGCACCAGTCGAGGGCGAACAGGTGCACCACACGCCCGAGGACACCGGCGACACAGCCAGCACGGCCGGGGCGGGCCGACTGATCGTCACGCACGTCGGCCGCTTCCTCACGCCGCAGCAAGCGGTGGCACGTGCCGCGGCGCGGTTCGATGGTCCCGTCGACTACGCCGCCCCCGATGCCGCCTTCTCAATCGGCTAGACCGCGACCTCCTCGGGGCGTTCGACAAGGCAGCCACGTTCGAAGCGGGCTCCGGCGCGGACGAGGGCGACGAGGTGGGGCACGTTCACGGCCCGCCACCGCTGCTGGGCGGACTCGACGAGCTTGAAGACCATGGCCAAGGCGGCGGTGCGGAAACCGGCACCGCGGGTGACCTTGGTCCGCAACCGAACCGTGGAGAAGGTCGACTCAATGGGGTTCGTGGTCCGCAGATGGATCCAGTGCTCGGCCGGAAAGTCGTCACCCCACCCGGCACGGAGAGTGAGTCAGCAGCGCCCAGGCCGACCCTGAAGGGCGCCAGCGTCCTGAAGCTTCCGGGCCGGTGCCGTGTCACCGCCCTCCCGGAAGCCATGGCACCCACGACCGGCAGGCGGGCGACCTTCACCAGCCGCACCGCCGACCGGCCGTGGTTTCTCAGCCCGACTGCGAGATGCCCTGCACGAGCTGGGCCAGGACGCTCAGAATTCCCTGGCCGAGGTCTGTCGGGGCAATCAGCACCCCGAGGGCCAGCACGATGACCACGGTGAACTTCTCGTCCAGTCGGCTCCTGGAGTGTGTCCGGCGGCGCAGCCGCAGGACAACAATGACTGCGAGCAGTACCGCCACGTTGATCGTCAGCATTCGACCAGTCCTCCAGTCGCAGGCAGGCTCCACTCTCAACCTTCTGGTGTAGCCCGAACTGGTCTGCGGAGTAACGAAGTTGTTCGCGGTTGGCGACAGGAGATCCCTCTCTGGCTGAATCCGGCAGACATGAGCCGAGTCCGGATGCGAGGTGGAATTTCTCCATCACATCCGCGGCAAGCGCTCGCCCGAAGCCAGACCGCCCGCCACATTGTGACGACTGCAGGGGAAGGCCGGTCGTCGACCTCCCCCTACCCCTGTGCGTTCGCGGACAGTCAGTTCAGGCGCAGTGCCTCGCTGATCGTCGTGAAGAGGAGGCGGCGGAACTGATCTACGGCCGAGGCCGCGAGGGCGTGGGGTCAGTGCCGTCCACAGCTCGATTCAGGCCGGTCAGGCGGGACAGCGCCGCGAAACCGTCATCGGTGCCAGGCCAATGAGCGCGCACGGCGTCGATTCCTGCCCGCCGCACGACGGAGCGCAGGGTGAACGCGACGATGATGGCGTCGTCCGCGTAGCCGATGACCGGCAGGAAGTCGGGGATGAGATCGATCGGCAGCACCAGGTAGACCATCAGCAGTCCGAGCCGCACCCGCACACCCTTGGGGAGGCTCTTGTCGGCGGCCAGGCGCCGCAGCAGGCGCACCAGGTCCGGCAGCAGTCGTACCGCCTCGGCGAGCAGGGCACCCTTGGGGCGGATCAGCAGCAGCGCGATCAGCAGCGTCACCCAGGCGGCGAGCAGGCCCGCGACGGTCGCGATGAGTATGTCCCACCACATGTGAAGGCCCCTTCTACTCGACGGCGCGCAGCTTGGCCGAGGTCGGCAGCGCGCTCGTGTCGGAGTCGGCCACCGGATGGGTGCCGGCTTGCGCCGCGATCGCCGCGTCCTCGAACGCGGCCAGCGCCGCGCGGCACCGCTCAACTGCCTCCCGCGCCGCCGCACCACCGTTCGCGCCGAAGTAGTCCCGAGCGTCGATCTTGGCAAGCCACTTGTCGAACCGCTCCAGGTCCGCCTCGGACTCCTCCACCTCCGCATAGGTGGCGTTGCCGCGCGCCGTCTCCATCTCCAACTCCTTCAGCAACTCCGGGGCACGCTCGACGACCTCGCCGTACTCGGTGTCGCGCTCCGCGTTGAACTCGGCGATCAGCTGCCCGTACTCCGCCTCGTCGGCGATGTTCACAGCCAACTGCCGCGCGGTGCCACCGCCGTCCCGCACGGACGCCAGCAGCCGCGCCACCTGGCGGCCGACCACCTCTCGGTCGGGCAGCAGACACGCGGATTGCTGCAGGTACAGCGCCCCAGCGAGCGCAGCTTCCGCCACACCCGTACGCGGGTGGTCGCAGGCGCACCGGCGGTACTGACCGACATCAGCAGGAACCGCTCACGGTTCGCCGCCGTCCGTCATCATGTAACGACCGTAACATCAATGAGAAACGATCAGTACAACAACCACTTCCGGAGGAACCGGATGATCATGGTGCGGACCGAGGACACGGTCACTCTGTACGCCCGGTCAGGGCGGGTCGTCACGCCGTACTGGATGGACCTGGCCCTGGCCGGCATGGCACTGCGGCCGGGCACGGTCCTCGATGGCGAGGCGGTGATCTGGCGGGATGGGCGACTCGATTTCGCGGCGGCCCAGTCGCGGGCCGCGTCGTCCGTGACCCCGGCCCGCGCGCTGGCCGCGCGGCACCCGGCCTCGTACGCGGTGTGGGATGTCCTCGAACACCCGGTCCACCGAGGCCGGGGTGGGGCAGGAACTCGAGGATCGCGTCGCGGAACCATCCGGTGAGGAGCGCGTCGTCTTCGGCGATGCGGTCCTGGCCGCCGCTGTCGACGTGCCGGCCGACCAGCTGGCCGAGCCGGGCGACCGGCTCCAGGCCTCCGCTCCACCGGTAGTCGACGGCCTCGAAGACTTGCCAGGTCTGTTCGGTCCAGTGGCCCTCGTCGCACGGCTCGCTGCTGATGCCCCAGCCCGCACCGAGCCGGAGGACCTGCCACATCTGCATGCCCTTGTTGCTGACGAACTTCTTGCCAATGATCCCCGTCAGGCGGTGCGGGACATCCGGGGTGCGCGAGCGGTGAAAGCCGAGTTCGGGCGACCAGCACCACGGGTCTCGCTTGTAGAGGAGCGGGAACTCGGGGTCGACCATGAATCCGTCATGGCACCAGCCGTCCCCGCCCAGAGCTCGGGCACCCGAGCCTCCCTCGCCGATTGGTTGACTGGTTCCCTGCAGACGACCACGCCGACGTGTCCTTACGAAGCGATCTCCATTCGCTCGTCCCAATGAGTGACCGTGTCGTCGCGGGGCACCGAGCGGCCTATCAGTCAAAGCCACACGTACGGCATGAGCGCTTTCAGCCACACCCAGGCCCCTGGGTCTCCCGATCGTACGAAGGACCGGAATCAACCCGCCAACAAGGTAAGGAGCGCTCTAACTGGCGCTGTTCGCCAAGTAGAGCGCTCACTCGTGGAACGAGAGGCGTCTGTCTCGTGCGCAAGCCGGTGGCCGCGAGCTCGGCCCGCGTGGAGCAGACGGGTGTGTCCCCCTGCGGCTCTCCACCCTGCTGCGCTTCCGCGAGTCGGCCGCGCCCGCACGGCTGCTGATTCATGTTCCACTCGGCTCTCGGCAAGCTGCGTCCGCTGCCCACACTGAACGGGCAACGGACGCAGCGTTTCGCGATGCCTGGACGATGGGACCCGCCGTTCAGCGTTCCTCACGGGCAGTGCGTTGAACGTGGCGCTTCAAGCAGCCCTGACCAGCGTGGATGGATCATCGCTCGAGGCGTGCTGATTGATTTTCGCGGGCGCCCGTGTGGATTCCGGCCCGTCGTGGCGCGGCCACAGAAGGAGGGCGGCGGTCGCGCCCGCCGCGGCGAGGACCGCGAGGACGGACCAGGCGGCGGTGAACCCGGCGCTCGTGCCGAGCCAGCCGGCGATCGGGTAGGTGATCAGCCAGGCCAGGTGCGACAGGGAGAACTGGGCCGCGAAGGTCTCGGGGATCGCGTTCCGGGCGACGGAGTCGCGCAGGACCTTGCCGGTCGGTGTGATGACCAGGGCCATGCCGGTGCCGATACCGATCCAGATGATCGCCGTGCCGGTCCAGGTGATGAGGCCAGCGACGATGAGCGCTGTCGCGGCGGTGGTGGCGGCGACGAGGACCGCGGCGCCGGCCGTCATCACGGTGCGGGCGGCGATCCGGTCCAGTACGCGGGGCAGGGCGAGGGCGGCCAGGAGCGTGCCGGTGCCGGACGCGGCGAGCATCCAGGCGACGTCGGACTGGGAGCCGCCGAGCTCGTCACGGACGTAGTTGACGGTGTTGACGACGACGATCGAGCCCGCGGCGGCGACCGTGAGGTTGAGCGCCATGATGCCGCGCAGCTGCGGCGTGGTGACGAAGGTCCTGATGCCTGCCGCGGCCTTGTCCCACGCCCTGGTGTGGGTGCTGGGGCGGGCGTCGGGGACACGCGTCGACAGGACGAGCAGCGCGGAGACGAGGAACCCGGCGGAGGTGCCGAGGAACAGCCGGTCGAAGCTCATGAAGGTGAGGGCGACAGCGGCCAGGACGGGGCTGAGCAGGCTCTCCATGGTGGAGGCGACCTGGGAGGCGGACAGCGCCCGCGTGTAGAGGGACTCGTCGGTGACGATGTCGGGGATGACCGCCTGGAACGTCGGGGTGAACGCGGCGGATCCGGCCTGGAGCAGGCCGATCAGGACGTACACGTGCCAGACCTCGCTGACCAGCGGGAGCGCTAGGACGACCGCGCCGCGGATCACGTCGAGGGTGACGAGGAGGGCGCGCCGGGGGAGCCGGTCGATGTACGCGGCGGCCAGAGGGGCGATGACCACGTACATGACCATCTTGATGGTCAGGGCGGTGCCGAGGACCGTTCCGGCGCGGGGGCCGGCGAGGTCGTAGGCGAGCAGGCCGAGTGCCACGGTCGTCAGTCCGGTGCCGAAGAGGGCGATGACCTGGGCGCTGAAGAGGTGGCGGTAGTCGCGGAGGGCGAACAGTCGCATGACGGGTTCCTTCCGTGTCCATGCGGCGGGGCGCGGCCCCCTGGTGGCGGCCGTGCCCCGCGAGTACAGGCAGGTGGGGTGTCCTGGGCTTCTCTACGCATCGGCGGCGCTCCCCGGGGTGAGGCCGGCGAGGAGGTTGAAGGCGCCGGTGAGGATGTTGAGGGCGACGACACCGACGACATCGGCGATCGCACGGTCGCTGTAGCCGTGCTCGCGCAGCGCGGTGACCTGGTCGTCAGTGATCGAGGACGGCTCGCGGTAGACCTGGAGGGCGAGGGCTACGATCGCCGCGACGGCGGGGTCGGCCGAGGTGCCCTGGTGGGCGAGCTCGATCTCCTTCTCGTCCACGCCCAGGGCGCGGGCGGCGCCGACGTGCGCCTCGAGGCAGAGTCCGCAGCCCTGCACGGCCTGGACCGCGATCGAGATCCGCTCACTGATCCTGCGGTCCAGCTTGGCCCGGCCCATCGCCCGGCTGAGCTGGAGGTAACCGCCCAGGACGGCCGGCGAGTGCGCCATCGTCGAGACCATGTCGCCGATCTGTCCGTGCCGGGAGACCAGATCGGCGAGGAGGTCGCGCGAGGCGCCGACCGCCGTGTCGGGCGAGAGTCGGGTCAGGCGGGGCATGATGCTCCATTCGCTTTGGCTTTCGCGATGAGTGGTGCGTGTGCGCGTGTTCACCGTGATCAGTGGTGCGCGTGGGCGCCGTGGTGGTGGCCGCCGTGCTCGGTGTGCTCGGGGGCCGGGGTCGCGTCCGGGCGGGGCGCGGCCGTCGTCGTGCGCACGGTGAACTCGGCGGTCCGTACGACGCCTTCGTGCTGGAAGTCCAGGTACAGGCGGTAGGTGCCGGCCGAGGGCGCGACGGCCATGAAGGAGATCTCGGGGCCCGGCGCGGTGACCCCGTCGCCGGGGGCGCCCTCCGGGTGGACGTGGAGGTAGCCCAGGTCGCCGACGCGCAGGGCCACGAGGTGTCCGTAGGCGGCCAGGTAGGGCTGGAGGTCGGTCACGGGCCGGCCGTCGCGGCTGATGGTGAGAGTCAGCTCGCTCACCTCACCGGCCCGCAGCGAACCGTCGAGCGTGACCGCGTAGTCGCCGATCCGGGCGACCCCGGTGGCCTCCGGGAGCGGGCGCGGGTCGTAGGCGCCGGCGACCGCGGCGTCGGCGCCCAGCGTCAGGGTTCCTGTGTGGGCGGCCGGGTGGATGTCCGTGAAGAACCTCCAGTCGCCCGGCGTCAGGGTCAGCTCGGTGGTCCAGACGCCCTTCTCGTCCCGCACCGGGTGCACGTGCTGGAACCCGGAGGTGTCCCGCCGTATGGCGATGAAGTGCAGCTCCTTCTCGTGCTCGGGAACGAACTCGGTCACGGGCTGCCCGTCCGGGCCGGTCACCCGGAAGGTGACCGTCTGCCGGCCGGCGCCGAGGACCGTGGCGTCGAGCTCCAGCGTGTACCCGCTCTCGGAGACCGACAGGCCCCCGGCCTGGGCCCCGCGCGCGGCGTGAGTGGTGTGGTCGTGGCCGGCGTGGTTCGTCATGACAACTCCCTGGGGGATGCTGCGCTTTCGGGGGGATTCCCACTCTCGCAATGACCACACCATATACCCCTAGGGGGTATATGGCCAGGGTTCTTGGAACGCGTATCGGCCCACCCGCAACACGCAGTCCGTGGCTCGGGTCTCGAGCGGGCAGCAGCGGGTGCCGGGGCACTCGGATACGTCACCCGGGGCCCTGCTGACACGGTGGACAGAACGTCCGAGGTCACCGGGGCCTCGGGCAGGTCACTGCTGGATTCCGGACGAGGCAGTGGAGAGGTTGTGAGCTGCTGTCGGTTTGCTGAGCTGAAGTGAGTGGTGGTGTGCGGGAGTGGGTCCTGTCGGTGGGTTTGTGGGGGTGGGAACGGGGGTTCTGTGGTCGAATGGGTGACCTTGGCGGCTGTTGCTCGTTGGGCTGGATAGCGGGTGGCTGGCCTTTGAGGGCGGGGGTGATGTGGTGGGTGGTTTGCGGGAGTTGGCCGTGCCCTTCGTGGTGCCGGGGCCTTGCGGGGTGGCGGTCCGGGACCGGCTCAAGCACCTCACGGCCCGGGACGAGATGGTGCTGCGTGCGGTCGGTGAGCATCAGGGTGCGTTGGCTTCGCGTGATCTCAAGGCTCGCTGTGCGGACGGTCTGGAGCACAGTGCGGACACCTGGGCGTCGCGTAAGCGGGAGCTGACGAAGGAGTCGTCGTCGCGGATCGCGGGTGCGATCACCAAGGCCACGCACGATCAGTGGGCGCTGGCGCGCCGTTGCCAGGCGGCGCACATCCAGACGCTGGCAGCCGGGATCAGGACGCTGCGGCACCGCCTGTCCCTCCCGATCGGGGAGAAGGGCACCAAGCGGGCCGCGGGTGGCTACCGGTCCCGGGGTGAGTGGTTCCACAAGTCCCGCCGTCTCGCGGCACTGGAGGCGCGGCATGCGGCCGTTGTCGCCGAGTGGCAGGCCGGACGGGTGCGCGTGGTGCGGGGCGGTAAGCGTCTGCTCAACACCCGCCACCACCTCGCCGAGGCCGGGCTCACCGAGGAGCAGTGGCGGCAACGGTGGGAGGCGGGGCGCTGGTTTCTTGCCGCTGATGGTGAGTCGGGGAAGCGGTTCGGGAACGAGACGATCCGCGTCACCCCGGACGGCGAAGTGTCCATCAGGCTGCCTGCTCCGCTGGCGCACCTGGCCAACGCCGGGCACGGCCGGTACGTCCTCACCACCCGGATCGGGTTCGCGCACCGGGGTGCGGAGTGGGCCGACCGCATCACCGCGAACCGGGCCGTCGCCTACCGCATCCACCTCGACATCCAGCGTGGCCGCTGGTACCTCACCGCGTCCTGGCAACGCCCCGCCATCCTGACCATGACGCTGTCCGCCGCCCGCGCCCGGGGCATGATCGGTGTCGACACCAACGCCGACCACTTCGCCGCCTACCGGCTCGACCGGCACGGCAATCCCGTCGGTGACCCGCGCCGCTTCGGCTTCGACCTGTCCGGTTCGGCCGGTCACCGCGACGCTCAGATCCGCCACGCCCTGACCCGCCTGATCCACTGGGCCGAGCAGGCCGGGGTCGCCGCGATCGGCATCGAAGACCTCGACTTCACCACCGAGAAGACCCGGGAGAAGCACGGCCGCAGGAAACGGTTCCGGCAGCTCATCTCCGGCATCCCGACCGGCAGGCTCAAGGCCCGGCTCGTCTCCATGGCCGCCGAACACGGCCTTGCGATCGTCGCGGTCGACCCCGCCTACACCTCCCGGTGGGGTGCCCAGCACTGGCAGAAACCACTGGCCACCCCGCACCGCACCATGTCCCGTCACGATGCCGCGGGCATCGCGATCGGACGACGCGCCCTCGGACACCCGATCCGGCGACGGACGGCACCGCCCCCACACGACCGGAGCGATCGTGCGGGGCATCGGACCGCCCAGGCCGAACCAGGTGACCGGGGGCGTGAGGGAACCCGCCCACCCGCAACGGACCGGCCCCCCGCAGGGCCGTCACCGAACGGGACGCGAACGCGGGAACCCAGCGCATCCAACACCGCTCGGGATGCGCCCAGTACGCAGCAGTGGGTCCAGGACTCACTCACGCACACTGGCTAGGAACGGTCCGAGAGACGCTCAGTGACCAGCGAGGCTTTCGCAGGCGGCGCTCAGGCGACAGAAGCAGGAGGCGGCGATCTGCACATCGGCGGCAGCCACGGCGATGTCCCGCTGGAGTGCGATCTCGTCTGCCTCGCTCTGCCGGCCGAGCCGGGTGAGGCATTCGTGGAGTCCGTGCAGGCTCCACACGCTATTGGGGCGGGTGCGCCGCCTCCCTAGTGTGCGGTCGAGGTAGAGGGCGGCGCGGTACACGGCGACGGCCTCCTCGAGTCGCCCTTGCTCCGTCAGGAGGGCGCCGTAGGCGTGGCGCACGGGCTGGAGCCAGGCCGGCGGATCGCTATAAGGGAGGGCATCCTCCAGCGCAATGGCACCGCGCAGCGCGGCGAACGCTTCCTCGTAGCAGGGAGATGATCAGGCTGACCCGGGAGGCCCCGATGCAGCCGGTCCCGAGCAGGGTGCCGGAGTAGTAGGCGAAGAAGCCGAGGAAGCCCAGCAGCACGGCGCCCCCACCACGGGCAGTTGCCTGTCGGACCTGCGACCTCGACCGCGGGGACGTGAGGGAAACGAGCCCGATGGCCACGAAACTGGCCGCTGTCCGCCCTGCTGCCACGAGCAGAGGCGGAGCGCCGGCGACCAGATGCCGGGTGAGAAGCCAGCTGGCAGCGAGCAGCACCACCAACGTCACCGAGAGAGCCGGCACCACGAAGGGCGCACCGCGACTCGCCGCACGGGCGGGTATGCGCCTCACCACGTGATCCGCGCACATTCCGGACCTGGCATCCAGTCCCGAACCCGCGTCTCCGACACCCGTAGGTGTGGGCCCCTGCAGACCGGCCGGCCCGACGGTACGCCTCCTGGTTCGCGACTCGGTGATCTGTCGTCGCAAGCGGCGCAGACGCTCGGCATGCCCTCCCCCTCCACCAACGGCAGGCCAGCTACCCCCTATGGGTATTTGGATGATCAACGCAGCACACACCCCTGGGGGTAGGCCTCGTCGGCTCCCCTTATTCGACAGCACCCGCCTAGTCATACCCCTAGGGGGTATATAGACTGCGGCGCGCAGCATACCCCCGGCCCATATATCGAGGAGTGACCCAGATGACTGACCACGCAGACCGGAACCCGGTGTCGGCCGCCCTGTCGACCGCCGTCACCGCGACTTCGTCCCCGACCGGACGGGCCGTTCTCCATTGCCTGGCGACCTGTGCACTGCAGGCAATGCGTGCCCGGATCCAGGGGCGCCCGTGCGCCGCCAGGGGCAACTGTTGACGGAATACCCCCCAGGGGTATACGGTTCCAACCCTTGATACCCCGCAGGGGTATCCATTTCGAGAGGAGACGCGTGATGAGCAGCAACGAGTACAAGGTGACGGGCATGACCTGCGGCCACTGCGAGATGTCCATCCGCGAGGAGGTCGTCAAGATCGCCGGTATCGAGGACATCCAGGTCAGCGCGCAGACCGGCAAGCTCGTCGTCACCGGATCCGACGCGGTCGACGACGCTCAGGTGCTGGCGGCCGTGGACGAGGCCGGCTACTCGGCGGTGCGTGTCCGATGAACGCAGCAGGACGTCTGGCGCTGTACGGCGCGGGGTTGGCGGTCGCGTTCACCGGAGCGCTCGGCATCTCCGCTGTGGCTGTACCCGACAGCGTGGTCTCCGACTGGAAGAACGAAAGCACCACGGGCAGCCACAGCGGGATGACGGACAAGAAGCCGTCGATGCCGATGGATACGCCCGCGGGGCTGTCGGCCTCCGCCGACGGCTACGTGCTGACGTCCGTGAACTCGCCCGAAAAGGTCGGCGACTCGGGCGAGCTGAGCTTCCAGATCCAGAACAAGGCGGGTGACCCGCTGCTCGGGTACGAGACCGCGCACGAGAAGCAGCTGCACCTGATCGTGGTGCGTTCCGACGGCACCCAGTTCCGTCACGTGCACCCGACGCTCGACAAGGCCACTGGCACATGGTCGGTCCCGTGGAAGTGGGACACCGCGGGCACGTACCGCATCTACACGGACTTCACCCCCAAGAACAGCTCTGATGGCATGACGCTGACCAGCACGGTCGATGTCGCCGGCCAGTTCACCCCCGACCCGGCCAAGACGGTCAGCACGACCGACGAGGTCGACGGCTTCACCGCCTCGGTCGACGGCGATCTCGTCGCCGGAAAGACCAGCGAACTGACCGTCAAGATCACCCGCGACGGAAAGTCCGTCACCACCCTGCAGCCCTACCTCGGCGCGTACGGACATCTTGTCGCGCTGCGCGAGGGAGACCTCGCCTACCTGCACGTCCACGCGCAGGGCGAGGAGCCCTCGGCCGGTGAGACGACCGGTCCGGAGATCTCGTTCGGCGCCGAGGCGCCGAACGCGGGCCGCTACCTGCTGTACCTGGACTTCAAGGTCGACGGCAAGGTGCACACCGCCGAGTTCGTCCTCGACGCCGCCCGCGACGACGGCGCTGACACCGATACCGGCACCCACGACACGAGCTCCCACGGCCACTGAACCGAACCGGTCAGTGCGTCGGACGAGTTGAGAGAAGGATTGCGATGAGCACATCAGCGCCTCCCGCCGGAGGGCCGAGCGTCGAACTGGACATCGGTGGGATGACCTGCGCCTCGTGCGCGATGCGCATCGAGAAGAAGCTGAACAAGCTCGACGGCATCGCCGCGACGGTGAACTACGCCACCGAAAAGGCCAAGGTGACCGTCCCTGAGGGCTACGACCCGGCCCTTCTGATCGCCGAGGTCGAGAAGAGCGGCTACACGGCCGCCCTGCCCGCTCCCAAGGCGACGCCGAAGGCCGCCGCATCGGGCCAGAACCCGGACGAGGCCGACCCGGAGCTGACATCGCTGCGCAACCGCCTGGTCGCCTCGGTCCTGCTGACGGTTCCCGTCATCGCGATGGCGATGATCCCGGTGCTGCAGTTCACGTACTGGCAGTGGGCGTCGCTGACGCTCGCGGCGCCGGTGATCGTGTGGGCGGCACTGCCGTTCCACAAGGCCGCGTGGACGAACCTCAAGCACGGCACCGCGACCATGGACACGCTGATATCCATGGGCACGATCGCGGCATTCCTGTGGTCGCTGTACGCGCTGTTCTTCGGCACGGCCGGAACCCCCGGGATGACGCACCCGTTCGAGCTGACACTCGCACCCTCCGACGGCGCCTCGAACATCTACCTCGAAGTGGCCGCAGGCGTAACGATGTTCATCCTCGCCGGCCGCTACTTCGAGAAGCGATCCAAGCGGCAGGCCGGCGCGGCCCTGCGCGCCCTGCTCGAACTCGGCGCGAAGGAAGTGTCGGTGCTGCGCGGCGGCATCGAGACGAAGATCCCGGTCGAGGACCTCAACGCAGGCGACGAGTTCATCGTCCGCCCGGGCGAGAAGATCGCCACCGACGGTGTCGTGGTCTCGGGAACCTCCGCGGTAGACGCGTCCATGCTCACAGGCGAGTCCGTGCCCGTCGAGGTGAGTGAAGGTGCCACTGTGACCGGTGCCACCGTGAACGCCGGCGGCCGCCTGCTGGTGCGCGCCACCCGTGTCGGATCGGACACCCAGCTCGCCCAGATGGCGAAGCTCGTCGAGGACGCGCAGACCGGCAAAGCCGAGGTGCAGCGGCTCGCCGACAAGGTCTCCGGGGTGTTCGTCCCCATCGTCATCGCCATCGCCGTCGCCGCCCTGGGCGCCTGGCTGGGCGCCGGATTCCCGGTGACTGCCGCCTTCACCGCGGCCGTCGCGGTACTCGTCGTCGCCTGCCCCTGCGCACTGGGTCTGGCCACCCCGACCGCTCTGCTGGTCGGCACCGGCCGCGGCGCCCAGATGGGTGTCCTGATCAAGGGCCCGGAAGTCCTGGAATCCACGCGCAAGGTCGACACGGTCGTGCTCGACAAGACGGGCACCGTCACCACCGGCAGGATGACCCTGGTCGACGTGGTCACCGAAGCGGGCACCGACCGGGCCGAACTGCTGCGCCTGGCCGGCGCGCTGGAGGATTCCTCCGAGCACCCGATCGCCCAGGCCATCGCCAAGGCCGCCACCCAGGAGGCCGGCGTGCTGCCCGCACCTGAGGACTTCGCGAACGTCGAGGGCAAGGGCGTGCAGGGCGTCGTCGACGGGCACGCGGTGCTCGTGGGCCGCGAATCACTGCTCGCCGAGTGGTCCCTGTACCTCAGCCCGGAGATCGCCGCCGCCAAGACGCGGGCCGAGGGCGAGGGCAAGACCGTCGTCGCGGTCGGCTGGGACGGCAAGGCCCGGGGCGTGCTCATGGTCGCCGACACCGTCAAGCCAACCAGCGCGGCGGCCATCACTCAGCTGAAGAGCCTCGGACTGACCCCGGTACTGCTCACCGGCGACAACAAGGCTGTGGCACGGCAGATCGCAGCCGAGGTGGGCATCGACGAGGTCATCGCCGAGGTTCTCCCCAAGGACAAGGTCGACGTCGTCTCCCGCCTGCAGAAGGAAGGCAAGATCGTCGCGATGGTCGGCGACGGCGTCAACGACGCTCCGGCCCTCGCCCAGGCCGACCTGGGACTGGCCATGGGAACGGGCACCGACGTCGCGATCGAGGCATCCGACATCACCCTGGTCCGCGGAGACCTGCTCAGTGCGGTCGACGCGATCCGCCTGTCCCGCAAGACGCTCGGCACGATCAAGTCCAACCTCTTCTGGGCCTTCGCCTACAACGTCGCCGCGATCCCGGTCGCCGCACTGGGCCTGCTGAACCCGATGCTCGCCGGTGCCGCCATGGCCCTGTCCAGCGTGTTCGTCGTCGGAAACAGCCTGCGCCTGCGCCGGTTCAAGACCACCACACAGACCACCTGACCCCTGTCCATCCAACCCGTCACAGAAAAGGCAACGAAGATGACCAACGAGAACACCGCTCTGAACGCCCCCCAGTCCGGCGGCTGTTGCGGCAGCAAGGCGTCAGCTCCCGCCCAGCCGGCCACGGCCGACGACCAGGCCGTCTGCCCGGTCATGGCGGGCACCCCCGTCGTCAAGAGCGTCGCCGAGGCACAGGGCCTGTTCCGTGACTACAACGGCAGCCGCTACTGGTTCTGTTGCGCCTCGTGCGGCCCGCTCTTCGACGCCGACCCGGCGAAGTACGCCGCCGCCGCCTAGGTCAGGACACCACGGGGCGCCGAGCTCACCCGAGCGCGGCGCCCCACTCCGAACAACGGGAGGTGCCGTGCCCACGCCAGAAAGGAACGGTCAGTCATGAGCATCACGATCACCGAGCCGGAGCACGACACCTGCCCCACCGCTGCCGGCTCCGCACCACACGGATACATTTCCGACAAAGCCAAGTACCTCAAGCGCCTCAGCCGTATCGAGGGCCAGGTTCGGGGAATCGGCCGGATGGTCGACGACGACCGGTACTGCATCGACGTCCTCACCCAGGTCGCGGCCATCACAAGGGCACTCGAGGGCGTCGCGCTCGGCCTCCTCGACGACCACCTCCGTCACTGCGTGATGGACGCCGCGGCCGCCGGAGGCCCGGCCGCCGACCTGAAGGTCAGCGAAGCATCACAGGCCATCGCGCGACTCGTCCGATCCTGAATCCCGGGCCGCCCGCCCCGGCTCCCAGCCCTGAGAAGAAGCAGAAAGAGAACACATGACAACGCAGCACGTGGTGATCCTGGGCGCAGGATCGGCCGGAGCCGCCGCCGCGCAGGAACTCGCGAAGACGGACGGTGTCACCGTGACGCTGGTGGGCCGCACGGGCGAGACTCCGTACAACCGAACCTTGGTGAACAAGGGCGTTGCCGTCGGGCTCCTGACACCAGAGCAAGCCTCACTGCCCACCCCCGGTGCGTCTCTCGTCGCCGACACCGCCCAGTTCATCGACACCGGCGCCCGCACCGTGCGGCTGGCCTCCGGAGCGGCCCTCGACTTCGACGCTTTGATCGTCGCAACCGGCAGCACACCCAGAGACCTCGACGCCTTGGTACCGGGGGCAGACGCCGCGACCGCGGCCGGACGGCTCACCAGCTTGCACTCCCTCTCAGACGCCGTCCGCCTGCGTGATCTTCTGGCACACCGCTCGAACCCCGCGAGAGTCGTCATCTTCGGCGCCGGTCTGGTAGCGGCGGAGACCGCGTCCCTGCTCCACCAGAAGGGACACGAAATCACCCTGGTCGCGCGCTCGCCCCTGCCCGGTGCCACCGCGTTCGGAGACGACATCGCAGCGACCATCGCGGCAGCGCATCACGAAAACGTGTCGACTGCTTTCGGACGCACCCCCGCCACGATCAGAGTCGACGGCGACGGGCTCGACATCACGCTGGACGATCAGGCCGACCTGCGCGCAGACCTCGCGATCGTCGCTCTGGGCACCACCCCCTCGGGGCCCGCCCCGTGGGCGGCCGGCGTGCAGGTCGACGACCGTCTCCGGGCTCACGACGACGGCGTCTACGCCGCAGGTGGCGTCGCTATCCACCACGACGCACTGCTCGGAACCTGGCGGATCGACCACTGGGCGGATGCCGCCGCGCAGGGCAAACACGCCGCGGGCACCCTGCTCCACGACCTCGGACTCGCCACCGACCCGGGCCCCTACCTGCCATGCAGCCCCTACACCTCCGTCGTCTACGGGAACACCGTCGCCGCGATCGGATTCACCGGCGGGCAAACCCGGGGGCATGCCGTCACATCCCAACCGCTCGTCGTCGTCCACGAGCACCAGGGCGTGCCCGTCGGAGCGGCCGGAGTAGACGCCGCACCCGCCGTCTTCGAGTGGCTCCCGCAGCTCCATGCCAAGCGCGCCATCACATCCAACTCTCCGGCCGTCTACAACGTCACGGGCATGACCTGCGGCCTGATAGGTGGGAGTGATCGGCCGCGCATGGGCGGGATGGGCGTGTGACGGCAGGAGATCCCGACCGCGTAGGTGGCCGGTCCAGCGCGGCATGTGCCGGGGCCGGGCCACGAGGGCGCGGCCCCGGCGCAGTGAGCCAGCACCTGGCCAGCTGCGCCTCGCGGGCCTGGTGGAGACCCGCCGCCAGGGGCGTCACATGTACTACAGCCTGAGCGACGGCGACTTGCGGCGCCTGGTCATGGAAGCGCTCAGCCACGCCGACCACCGGGTCAGCGGGCAGGTCCCGCACGCCTGAGCCACCGGACCGGCACTGTCAGACTCGCCTGCCACACTCCCCGGATGAGTGCACAAGTCCCGCTGTCATTCCGCCAGCACACCCGCCCCGACGATGTCGATGCGGCACTGCAACAGCAGCTGACCCGCTGCTGGATCGAGGTGAGCGACGCCGGAGGGGCCGCCGGGTTTCCCTTTCTTCCCGTCGACCCCGATGAGGTCGCAGCGGCGACAGCGGGCATTGTCGCCGCACTGGACGCGAACCGCAGCCGTCTGTTGACGGCGTGGGCGGGGAGCGAGCTCGTCGGCTGGCTCAACGTCCGCAGGGACACGCACCCTCTCGTCGCACACTGGGGCACGCTCCACCACGTCCAGACCCGCGTCTCCGTACGCGGGCGCGGCGTCGGCGCCGCTCTGATGAACCGGGTGCGCGAGATCGCCCGCGACGAGATGGGCCTTGAACAGCTCCACCTCGCCGCGCGCGGCGGCGTCGGGCTGGAGGACTTCTACGGGCGTCTGGGCTGGAAGGAAATCGGCCGCTGGCCGGGCGCTCTTCGGCTGGGCAGCGGTTCGGGTGGCTCAGGTGGCGACGACCGGGACGAGGTGCTCATGCTGCTGAGCCCGCTCTGAGGCAGCGCGCACCGGAGGCTGCCGTGCCCCTTCGCCGTACTGGAAGGGGCACGTCGGCAGCCACATGCCGCGCCGCCGCAGGGCGGCGCACACCTCGAATCCGTCCAGGCCGGACAGCATCACGTCCAGGACCATCGCGTCGAAGGCAGCGACGTCGGTCAGGGCGATCGCCTGAGGCCCGTCGGCGGTCGTGTCGACGGCGTATCCCTCCTCGGTCAGAGCTCGGTGGAGCGGGTTCCGCACCCTGGGCTCGCCCTCGAACACCAGGACCGCATGGTGCTTCCCTTCTGCGTCGGCGTGCGGTTCACCTCCCACGATCCTGTCTGCTGATGAAGCTGTGATGAAGTCACCCGATTGGGTGCGCTCTTCGTGCCAGCCTCATCAGCGGCGGTTTGTCTGACCACACAGGCACCATCGACGACGAACTCGACGAGGAGTGGTCATGTCACCCCGCTCGCACCTGAAGCCGGTCGCCGGGACAGCGGCCGCGTGCCTCCTGATAGCGGGCTCAGGCCTGCTGGCAGGCTGCAGCACCGCGACGGCAGAGGGTGCTGCTGGGGGCGGTCCGCAGACGGTCGCGCCCCCGACCGCAACCGACAGCCAGGCGCAGCCGCCCGTACAGACAACCGAGGCAGACTGGAAGCCGGTCGCCGACACTCTCGGCCGCACCGGCACCCTGATGAAAGGCACCGTCTACCGCGTCCCGCTGCCCCGCAAGGACCTGAAGGTCACCACGCAGGGCGTCGCCATCAAGCCGGGCCTGGCGCTCGGCGGCTACGCGGTCTTCGCCAAGTACCAGCGCGAGACCATCCTGATGGGCGACCTGGTCGTCACCGAGGACGAACTGCCCAAGGTCACCGACGCGCTGCAGGCCGCCGGCATCGAGCAGACTGCGCTGCACAAGCACCTCCTCCAGCAGTCCCCGGCAGTCTGGTGGACGCACATCCACGCCATGGGTGCCCCGGTCACCCTGGCCAAGGGTCTGAAGTCCGCGCTCGCCGCAACCGCCATCCCGCCGGCCTCACCGCCCCCGGCCACCCAGCCGCCCATCAACCTGGACACCGCCAGCATCGACAAGGCGCTCGGCCGCAAGGGCACCGCCGACGGTGGCATCTACAAGTTCTCCATCGCCCGCAAGGAGACCATCACCGACGGCACCCACGTACTGCCGTCCGCCCTCGGCATCACCACCGGCATCAACTTCCAGCCCCTGGGCGGCAACAAGGCGGCCATCAACGGCGACTTCGTCATGACCGCCCCCGAGGTGCAAAAGGTCATCCGCGCGCTGCGCAAGGGAGGCATCGACATCGTCGAACTCCACAACCACACCCTGAACGACCAGCCGCGCCTGTTCTACATGCACTTCTGGGCCACCGGCGACGGCGTCACCCTGGCCAGAGCACTGCGCCCGGCCCTGGATGCGACCGCGCTGGCTCCCGCGTCGTAACCGTAGGGGCCGAACCGTCAAGTCATGCATGGCGCCGCGCTGTCAGCCGCTTTCGCCACCGCGCTCTCGCCCGGCAGAGGTCAGCGCGTCGGCGAGGACGACCTCGGTGATGCCAAGGCCGTCGAGATGTGCGGTGCGGACGCGGTCGGTTACGCAGGCGGCGAGCAGGGGCCGGCCAACGGGTGAATTCGACCGTATTCGGCGCCCGAGCCCCGAACCGTGCCGCATCATGAGGGGACCATGGGCAGCACCCCCTCTTCTCTGAGCAGCGCGGGCGCTTCAGCCGTCCGCGCGCTGGTGCATGCCCTGGCCTGTGTGGCGCTGGCGGTAGGCGTGCATCACGCCACGGCAGACTCCCGGCTCTCGATGCCCGCGGTACTGGCCGCAGCAGTGGCCGTGGCCCTGCCGGCGGCATGGGCGCTTCGCCCCCGGGGGGGTGCCGGGGCGCGGGCCGTGCTCGCCGCCGCTTGCGGGGCCCTGCCGGTATGGCTGGAGGCGACCGGTACGTCGGTGCCCGCCGACCACTTGGACGATCATCTGCGGCTGCCGCCGGTATGGCACCACAACATGCTGCTGATGGCCGCGCTGAACATGCTCGCCGCGCACGCGTTGATCGCACTGCTACGGGGCGCAGGCCGCGTTCCCGCCCGGCTGGGCTCTGCGCTCAGCGCACTGATGCGCCCCGGGTGGCGGCACCTGCTGGGCCTGGTCGCACTGCTGCTGTGCTCAGCCCGCCCATTCACTGCGCCCGCCCCGACGGGCCGCCGGCACCGCCACGAGGCGCTTCTGCCGGTCCCCCATCGGCTGACGGCCCGGCTGCACCTCGGCCAGCCCTGCGCCCCCTGAACGGCCGCTCCACACCCCGGCCTTCCCTTCCCCTTTCCTGACGCGCTCGTACCGCGGACGGTGTACTGCCCGACCGGGCGCACCGCCCGTGCCCGGGTGCGCACCAACGTGGAGCCATTTCCGTGTCCGACTGTTTTATCTTCGCCGCCGATGACCCCTATCAGCCCTATCAGGACAGCGGTGGGCTGATCGAGGTGCTGACCTCGGCCCAGTTCGTCGCCGCCGCCATCGTCGCTGTCATCGCCGTATGCCTGCTGGTGTCGCAGATCGTGTCCAGGCAGCGAGAGCGTTCCTCTCAGCAACCAGCCGTACCCCGCGACGACGACCAGTGATCAAAGGGGCGTCGCCGGCCCGGACCTGGCCGACGACGCCCCCCTCACCAGGGCTTACTGACCCGGCCCCATGACGGCGGCGGCCCCAACCATGACGAGCGACGCAGTACCCCGCCCGGCTTCGGCACGGCACACAGGAAGGTGAAGGTGATGCAGATGCAGATGCAGATGCGCCCGACATACGTCGCTCCGGGAGCTGGAAATCCACGAGCAGCGGCGCCGGGAGCAGGCGCGGGCCTAACAACCCAGAAGGTCCAGCCGAAGCGTGCCAGCGACACGGCGATGCTGCACCGCGGCAGATACACCCTGTGCGCGGACAAAGGCAGAAGAGCGCTATGTGGAACGAGGTGTCTTCGGTATCCACTCCCCACGGAGACACACGGAAGTGCAGCTACGGGGACACGGCGCCCGAACCGGCGGTCGACTGACGAGGACACACTGGGAGTCGCCGCAAGGCCCCGCAGCAGCTCGAAGCCGGCCAACTCCTGCCCGTTACCCGTATGGGCGTTGGGTCGGATGAGCTACGGCGACGGAACTCGGCAATCGTCAGCCCATGAGCAGGCAGCAGGCGATGAGTAGCGGCAGCAAGGGTGCTGCGACGGAGCAGCCGACGATTCCCAGCCGCGTCGCACGGTGCGGCGTGGCTCTCGGGGTGAGGAGGCGGTGCAGCCGGATGGCCGCACTGGGCCCGCCTGCGCCGAAGGCCGCCCGGGGCGTCGGGCCTGCCGCGACCTCGCACATCGCGGTCGCCAGGGTCTCCCGGGAGTAGGAGCGCAGTGCCTGGTCGTCTGCGGCCATCTCCAGCAGCAGGGCGGTCTGCTCGCGGGCGTGTCGGGCGAGGGGCAGTTTCGGGAAGGCGTGTTCGAATGCCTCGGCGGCCGCGTGGCCCAGGTGGTGCCGGCCGGTGATATGGGCTCGCTCGTGTGCGAGCACGGCCCGGAGTTGTTCGCGGGAGAGGGTCTTGATCGCTCCTTCGGTCACGACTACCTGGCGGGAGCGTCCGGGCAGGCAGTAGACGGCCGGGGTGTCGTGGTTGACGACGACGGCATCGTGCTCGGAGGAGGGGCGGCCCACCATGGCGAGTATGGCCAGGTGGCGACGCTGGGCGCGCCGAGTGCGCCAGACCGTGCGCAGAAACCAGCCGACGGGAAGAAGTACGGCGAGGGTCGGCGGCAGCAGGGCGGCAGGGTCGGCTGCGGTGTGCGGTGCCGGGCCGAAGACTGCGGCGCCGGGGAACAGGCCGCAGGCGGTGAGCAGGCCGAGCAGCCCGTCGTGGACGTGCGGCTCTCTCAGGGCGATGTGGTAGAGGATCAGTGCGACGGTGATGACGAACGTCGCCATCAGTCCGTGCCAAGTGAGTATCGCCAGCCGGGGGGCGTGGTGGGTCCACCGGGCCCGGGCCAGCGCTCTGGGAACGGCGGCACCGATCAGGAGGGCGTATCCGGCGAGCGCCAGGGCCGCTGTCACGTCTGATTCCTCCGCTGCGCCGCCCGCAGGGCCGAGCGCAGCGCCTCTACCTCGTCCGGCGACATCCGCTCAACGAAGCTCAGGAGTGTGCCGGCGGGGTCTGGGTTGTCGCCCAGCGCGTCGCGCATCAGCGCCGCGGTGTATTGCTGGCGGGTGCAGGTGGGCTCGTACCGCCAGGCCCGCCCTTCTTTCTGCCGTCGAAGCATGCCCTTGCGGTACAGGATCTCGGCGACGGTCTTGACGGTGCTGTAGGCCATGGAACGGGTCCTGGTGAGGTCCGCGAGGAGATCTCGCGCGGTGGCCGGGCGCCCCCAGGCCCACAGGCGGGTCATGATCTCCGCCTCCAGCTCACCCAGTGGCCGCACGCGTGCTCCTCCGCCTCCGAACTGCCGACAGTGCCGGACCGGCACGGGTTCATCGTAGTAGCCCGGCCGACCGTGGCCGTCGCCGGCCCGCAGGGTCCATGGCCAGACAACAGCTAAGCAACTTAGCGATGGAAACGAGCAACCCTGGACCGATATGCCGACGCAATGGCAGCATCCTGCCTCTTTGTGTTCCCTGATGACCCCCAACAACCCCGATGAGCCACCAGATTGCAGCTAAGCCGTTTAGCTGATTAATATCCGTCTCCGAGCCTTCGCACGGTCGGCCGCCCATCCGGGGCGGCGGCGAGGGTACCGCCGAGTCCGCGGAGGTCACGCGGAGCCGGGCCCCATGTCCGGCAGGCGGCCGAGGAAGAAGGAGCTCGCCCTCGTGGCGTCCCACCGTCGTCCCAAGCAGCCCAACCGCGCCCGTACGGCCGTGCTCACTACCGCCGCCGCCGCGGTAGTGACCCTCACCTCGCAGTCGGCTCAGGCCGATCCCCTACCGGACCCGAACAAGAAGGGCGTCAAGGCGGAGGTCGACCGGCTGTACGAGCAGGCCACGCAGGCGACCGAGAAGTACAACGGCGCCAAGGAGAAGAACGACGAGCTCCAGAAACGGGTCGACAGCCTGAAGGATGCCGTCGCCCTGGGCCAGGAGGAGCTCAACAAGCTACGCGACGGCCTGGGTTCGCTCGCCACCGCGCAGTACCGCAGCGGCGGCATGGACCCGTCCGTGCAGCTCTTCCTCTCCTCCACCCCGGACAGCTATCTGGACAAGGCTGCCGCTTTGGACCAGATCAGCGGCAGGCAGCTCAGCACGCTCAAGAAGGTCCAGGCCAAGCAGCAAACGCTCGCCCAGCAGCGCGAGGAGGCATCGAAGAAGCTCGCGGACCTTGAGAGCACCCGCAAGGAGCTGAAGGACAAGAAGAAGGAGATCCAGGGCAAGCTTGCCAAGGCACAGGGGCTCCTCAACACGCTGTCTGCCAAGGAGCGCGCGCAGATAGCCGCGGAGGAGCAGCGGGCCAACCGCGCCAGCCAGCGGGTCGTCCTGGGCAACGAGGCCAGCGGCTCGCAGCGCGCGGCCGCCGCCTTCGCCGCGGCCAAGTCCAGGGTCGGCATGCCCTATGTCTGGGGCGCCAACGGCCCCAACTCCTTCGACTGTTCCGGGCTGACCTCCTGGGCGTTCACTCAGGCGGGCATCTCCATCCCTCGGACCTCCCAGGCCCAGGCCAACATCGGCACCCGGATCAACTCCCTGAGCGATCTCAAGCCCGGTGACCTCATCATCATGCGCAGCGACCTCAGCCACGTCGGCTTCTACGCGGGCAACGGACAGATCCTCCACTCCCCCAAGCCGGGCGCCGTCGTGCGGTATGAGGCGATCAGCACCAGCGGCATGCCGTTCATGTGGGGCGTACGGGTCGGCTGAGCACCGCCCCGGTGACTGAGACTCGCACAGGGACCCGTTCTGGCACCGAGTAGGCGGTACCGGAGCGGGTAAGCGTGTGGAAGAACGACCGCTTCAGGATGCCGGGCGGCGCGGAACCGGCGCAGTCGCAGTCTGTTATCGACGACGAAGACCGACGAGAACGCCATGGCGATGCCGGCGATCGGAGGCAGTACCGGGCGAGCTCGGCGGGCGGGACGTCCCGCGCAGGCCGCCGCTCTCGGCGCCTTCAACGATCAGGGACTCCAGCAGGTGCGCCAGGTGCTGCCGTCGCGATGGTCACGCCGGATCGCCGCGTACAGCTCGACCTTCGACATCGGCGGCATGACCAGCGCCCTTCACCAAGAGCACCTCAATGCTGCCCTGGCAAGAACCCCAGTGCCTCCCAAACTCGCATCAACATCACCCATCCGTGGATCCGGGCGTCTCCCAAACCCATCGACAAGTGACGTCACTACTGGGTTCTGGCACACATTCCGTGAGGGCGATCACCGGCGTTCTGCCACGGTGACGTCGCGTCATCTGGGACCGTGGTGCGGTGTGATGACCTCATAGGGGTGCTGTTTCCGCAGTTCAGGGCGGTCTTGGTGGAGCGCGTGTTCACGGAGTGCGGTGTGGTGCACATCGTCGCGAGAACCCTCGATGGCACGGCTTCGCGCCCGGCTTGCGAGCTTCCGTCGAATCATGTGCACAGCTGCTACGAACGCCGACTGGCCGACACTCCGGTCGGTGACCAGCCGGTGCTGATCGAGCTGACCGTGCGGCGGCTGTACTGCGACAACGCCTTGTGCGGGCGCCGTACGTTCGTTGAGCAGGTCGCGGGTCTGACGTTCAGGTACGGGAGAAGGACTCCGGCCTCGCGCCGTGTCCTGACGGCCGTTGCGGTTGCCCTCGCAGGCCGGGCCGGGGCCCGTCTGGCAGCTGTACTGCAGACGAGGGTGAGCCGGACGACGCTGCTGCGGGCGATCATGACCGTGCCTGATCCGCTCTGCGCCGTTCCAAAGGTGCTGGGTGTCGATGACTTCGCCACCCGTCGCGGCCACCACCACGGCACTGTCCTCATCGACTGCGGGACCGGCCGGCCTCTCGATCTGCTGCCCGGCCGGGACGCCTCCACCCTCGCGGGCTGGCTGCGCGAGCATCCCGGCGCCGAGATCATCTGCCGTGACCGGTCCGGCTCCTACGCCGACGGCGCCCGGACCGGTGCACCGAACGCGATCCAAGTGGCCGACCGCTTCCACCTCTGGCAGAACCTCGGCACTGCCGTCGAAGCCACCGTCAGACTCCACAGCACGTGCCTCAAGACGGCTTTCACCAGCTCAGATGACCCCACGAGCGATGGCGACAGCGCGGATGCGACGAAGACGATGTCGCCGATCGAAGCTCGCATCCGAGAGCGGCACGCGACCATCCATGCCCTGCTGGCCCAGGGGCACGGGATCAGGGAGATCGCCAGGGAACTGCACATGGGCGGTAACACCGTCCGCCGGAACGCCCGCGCGGCAGCCCCCGAACAACTGCTGACCGGAAGGCACCAGCCCCGGGCCAGCCAGCTCGACCCCTACAAGTCCCACCTGGACAAACCCTGGGCCGAAGGACACACCAACGCCATCCAGCTGCTTGCCGAGCTTCAGAACCTCGGCTACTGCGGGAGCTACCAGATCATCAGCGACTATCTGCGACCGAGGCGCCGCCGACGCATCCGCGTTGTCCCACCCGCACCACCAGGAATCCGCCGGATCACCGGCTGGCTGATGCGACACCCCGAGAACCTGGCCGACGGAGAACGCCAACAGTTCGTCGCCCTACTTTCCCACTGCCCTGAACTGATCGCCCTCCACGAGCACGTCCGCAGCTTCGCAGCGATCCTTCAAACCCGCTCCGGTCAGCACCTCAAAGACTGGATCAGCGCCGTCCGCACCGCGGACCTGCCCCGCCTGCATGCCTTCACCACCGGCCTGGAGAAGGACTGGGACGCCGTCGTCCAAGGCCTGAGCACACGCTGGAACTCCGGCCCCGTCGAGGGCCGCGTCAACCACATCAAGATGATCAAACGCCAGATGTTCGGACGAGCCAAGCTCCCCCTGCTCCGCAAACGCGTCCTTCTCACAGCCGCAGCAAACAGGTGACCCAGAGCCAGGACTGTCAGACCCCTGCGGCATGCTCGCCAGCATGAACGAAGACGCCTTCTGGCAGCTCATCGAGGACTGCAGGCCCACAGGACCTGACCCGGACGCCGAACTCCTTGCAGCCACGCTCACCGAGCGGCTTGCCCAGTCCCCGTTGTCGCTGGTCATCGGCTTTGCCGAACAACTGTCATGGGCGCTCTACCGACTGGACCGCAAGGAGTACGGACACGACCTGTCCGATGACGCCTTCCTCTACACCCGTGCCGCGGTCGTCGCCGCCGGCCGCACCAAATTCGACAACGCCCTCCAGAACTCTGCAGCCTTCACTCCCTATGCCATCGACCTCATCTGGGCCGAGCCCCTGCTCTACACCCCGGACCGGGCATACAAACGCATCACTGGGGAGGAATGGGACCGTGAGACCCGCTACTCCTACGAATCCTGCTCCAACACCGAAGGCTGGGCTGATTGAACGGCTCGGCCTGCGGGTGGTGACGAACTCCAGCGTCGTTGATCGCCCTCACGGAATGTGTGCCAGAACCCACTACTGCTCGATGAAGCCAACGACTCGACACCGAGGCCGTGACGACCCTCGTGAAGGACGCCACAGCCGCGCCGTCCATGTACAACGCGCAGCCGTGGCGGTTCCTGCATGAAAGCAGCGCCTTCCATCTGCAGGGCTTCACCGGCACGGGGTCGCACAACCAGGTGCACCAGTGGATCGGCGGGGACATGGCGCCGGCCTCATCACCCAACGGCCCGGTCTTCTTCCTGCACCACGCCAATGGTGACTGGTTGTGGGAAAAGTGGATGAATTGCCACGGGCGTACCTGCCCTCGATGTCGGAGTCGGCAGACCTACTCGACCATCGGATTGACGACCCTCTGTTCTGACTCCTGGGCGCGGGCTTCACCCCACGGAAGACTCTCGCCAACACCGCCCTATTCACCTACAACGTAGTCCCCTGAACCAACATGCTGGCACCGCCCGGGGCAGCAACAGCCGTAACCGAGGGAGCAGGCTCATCAACTTCATTAGTAATCCCTAGTGTTGCGTATGTATGGTTCCGTGCATGGAGTTGCTGCGCGTGTCCAAGGCTGCGAAGCGTCTCGGGATACACCCGATGACGCTTCGTCAGTGGGCGTTGGACGGCAAGATCCCGTTTACATGGGTCGGCCGTGAGCGCCGGTTCTCCTCGGTGGATGTGGAGAACATGAAGCGCGGCAGCGACTCCTCAAGTGCCCGTTCGCGCCTGGAGTTGCTGTATGTGCGCGTGTCCGGCTCGTCCGGGCAGGAGTCCTCGCTTAAGGCCCAGGAGGCCGAACTGCGGGCCACTTCCACGGGCGAGATCGTCAAGGTCGTCCGGGACCGGGGCTCGGGCCTGAAGGAGAACCGGCCCGGACTCAACCGTGTACTGGCGATGGTGTCGGACGGCTCCGTGACTGTTGTTCGTGTCACGCACGAGGACCGGCTGGCCCGGTTCGGTGTCGGCTGGCTCAAGCGGCTGTTCGCCGTGTACGGCGTCACCGTGGAGGTACTGCACGCGAAGAAGCTCGGCGGTCGGGATGAACTGCTGGAGGACTTCGGCTGCCTGGTGACCACGTTCGCCGGGCGGCTGTACGGGATGCGCAGTGCGGACAACCGCCGCCGTCTGCTGGCCGAATCGGGCCAGTGCAGCGACAGCGACGAGGGGCGGGTGGCGTGAGCCGAAAGCTGCCCCTCGCCGACGGCGAGACCGCCCGTACCGCCTGCGCCCGCGCCCTCATTCGTACGGGCGTGGACGAGAAGACCGGCGAAGTCCTCACCAGTGCCGCCCTGGTCGAGCGGGTCGGCTGGTGCGCCGACCTGGTGGCCGACATGACGAGCGCGTTGCTGGCCGGGCACTGGAACACCGCCGACGTGAACGTTTTGGCCTCCGGGGAGGATGCCGGGGGCCGCAAGCTGCCGTCGAACGCGTGGATGGCACTGCGCCGCCTCGGCTGGACCGTCGCCCCCGAAGGGGTGAAGGTGAACGACCGGATCGTGCGCATCGCCCAGGAGAGTGCCGGGCGTGCGCTGCGATCGGCGAAGTGGCGGGCTGATGTGACCGCTGGAGTTCTGGCCGCGTGGCCCGCCGATCCCGCGAAGCGCACTGCCGAAGAGTGGGATCAGGTGCGGGCCGCGATACCGGGCGGGGAGTATCTTCCGTCCAGCATCATCCGTTCCCGCACCCGGCAGATCACCGCCTTCGAGCGTAAGCACGGCCGTCTCCCGGCGGGTGTGTTCGAGCTGGAACCCGCGCCGCATGTCTCGCGCATCCTGCTGCTCGCCGCCTGTGACGGGCAGCAGGCCGCCATCGAACGGGCCGACGACGGGCAGCGGGCGCTGCTGCGCCTGCAGCTTCCCACCCGGCC
>NZ_JBHVFU010000064.1:0-43560 GCF_042801455.1 Streptomyces sp. NPDC057565
GCGGGGGATCGAGCGGATGAAGCCCATGAAGACGAGCACCGCGAACGGCAGGTAGTACCCGACGTTGACCAGCACCGCGCCCGGCATCGTGTGCAACAAGCCGATGGCGTTGAGGATCCGTGTGATCGGAAGCATGATCACTGCGGGCGGGATCATCAGGCCGGTCAGCATGACGCCGAGGACGGCACGGCTCCACCAGCGGCCGGACCGGACGAGGTGGTAGGCCGACATCGCGGCCAGCACGGTGGTGATCAGGATCGAGAAGGCGGTCAGTATGACGGAGTTGACGAGGCCGTACCAGAACAGCCCGTCAGGCCGCTGGAGCACCTGCACGATGTTGTCGAGGGTCGGCGGAACCGGGAGCGCGAGCGGCGATGCGACGACCTTGGCACTGGTTTTGAAGGCGTTGACCAGCGCCACGTAGAGCGGCAGACAGAAGATAGCCGCCACGCCAGTGGCCAACAGCGGGCGGACCCACGGCACTCGGGAGTTCACAGGTTCGCCTCTCGTCGTTGCAGGAGCTTGAGCGCGGTCACGCTCGCGATCGACACCACGACGAGCATGATCCCGGCCATCGCGGACGCCACTCCCGGGCGTTGCTCGGAGAAGGCGGTGCGGATCACCTCGAAAGCGACGGTGGCCGTTCCGTCGGTGCCGGGGCCGCCGTTGGTGAGCACGGCGATCTGGTCGTAGACCTTGAACGCGCTGATCATCAGCATCACGGTGTTGATCGTCAACGCGGGCGCGAGCATCGGCCAGGTGATCACGCGGAACTGCTGCCAGGGTCCGGCGCCGTCGAGGCTCGCCGCCTCCTCGAGCTCGGCGGGGATCCCCGCGAGCCCGGCGAGGTAGACCACGACGGCAAACCCGAGCAACTGCCAGACCATGATCCCGGAGACGGAGTAGATAGCGTACGACGGATCCGTGAGCCAGCCCGGCGGGCTCTTGACTCCCAGCGAGACGAGGGTGCTGTTCAGCAGGCCGTCGTCCGCCAGGATCGAGCGCCCGATCACCGACACCACCACGGCGGAAAGGATCACCGGTGTGAAGTAGACGCCGCGCAGCAGGCTGTAGAGGCGACCCTGCCGGCGGAGCAGCAGGGCGATCGCGAGACCGAGCAGGTTCGTCAGCAGCACCACGATCACCGTGATCACCACGGTGTTCCACAGGGAGTGCCGGAATTCCTCGTCCCCGAGGAGGTAACCGTAGTTGTCCAGGCCGACGAACGAGGTGTTCGGGCGGGTGGCGCGCTCATCGGTCATCCCGCTGTAGAGGGTCCAGAGGATGGGTGCCAGGACCATCGCGGTGAAGACCGTGAGGGTCGGCAGGACGAAGACGGCGAAGGCTCCCACCGACGGCCACGTCCAGATGCGGCGCCTGCTCGGCCCACCCGTGCGCCCGGCCGAGGCCGTGGTGGGCTCCGGACGACCGGGCCGCGGGACTCCTCCAGCGGCAACTGTCCCCGTCCGGAGGCGCGGGGGATGCGTCACTTCGAGAACTCCTTGAACTGCTTGTTCAGCGTCGCGACGAACTTGCCCACGTCCGCGCGGCCGTTGAGGAGATCGTTCAGTGCCGCGTCGACCTTGGGTATGAAGCCCGACGGCAGAGCCGGGACGCCGCCCTCGTTACCGAAGCTCGGAGTCACGGTTCCGCTGGACTGGGCCGTGTTGTAGAGGCCGAGGGTCGTGTTGTACAGCGGCGGCAGGCCGGCCGGCGGCTTGTAGCCCTTGAGAGCGACGAACAAGCCGTCGTACCTCGCCCCGCCGTCGGCGTTCAGCTTGGAGAACTCGATGGCCCACTTCTTGGCCTTGGCGACGTCGGCGGCCTTGGCACTCACCGACAGCCCGCCGCCGGTGTACGTGGGCACGACGAGCGAGCCGTCCTGCGTGGGCATGGGGAAGACGCCGATCTGCTTCTGCTGCGCCTTGTCCGGGGCCGCCGGGAACCACGAGCCCATCGGGTACATCGCGCCCTTGCCCGCGAGGAACGCCTCCTGCGCCTGTGCGTAGGTGGCCGACAGGTTGTCGACGTTCTCCTTGCCCGCCAGTGCCTTCATCTTGGTCGCCGCGTTGACGAACAGCGGGTCGCTGAAGTCGGTCTTCCCCGCGACCAGCTTGTCGAGCCACTTCGGATCCTTGGCGTAGACCTCGTCGGCCACCAGCTGGGCGAAGGTCCATCGCGGGCCGAGGCCGTCCGGTGCACCGCCGCCGATGACGAACGGCTTGATCCCCGCAGCCTTCAGCTTGCCGACCGCGGCAAGCAGGTCGTCCCACTTCTTCGGAGCAGTGGCGATGCCCGCCTTCTCGAAGGCCGCCTTCCGGTAGTAGATCTGCCAGGTCTGCGAGTTGGTGGGCAGCTGGTAGATCTTGCCGTTGAAGCTGTTCGCGGTCGGGTTGGCCCAGTCCGCCAGCTCCTCTTTGCCGAACTGAGCGAGCTTGCCGCCCTCCGCCAGTCCGGCAGGGTCGATCGCGACCATGATGTCGGGAAGTGCACCGGTCGAGTCGAGCTGACGCGCGTACTCATTGCGCTGCTCGGCGCTCGGCGCCACGAGTTTCTTGATCTTCACCCCCGGCACCTTGGCGCTGGTCCTGGCGATGATGTCGTCCCAGTACGCGGCGGTGAGGTTGGGGGTCTCGAAGGTGAGCAGGCTCAACGTCACGCCACCGCCCTCTTTCCCACCCCCGCTCCCACCCCCGACGGCACAGCCTGTCAGCGCGACGAGGCCCAGCGCCGTGGCAATCACGACACAGTTCGTCCGTTTACCCATCGAGACCCGCCTTCCTTGCCGGTCAAAACCACCTGGGGGGAAGTCGCTCGACCAGAATTTATATAAGTAAGTTTCTTGTCAATATTGCTGTCGGGGCGCCAATGTAGATAGCGTGAGGCTGTGAGTCAAGACACACGTCAAACCCAGCACAGTGCGGCCCCCTCCGGCCGTGCGGGCGATGCGCACCTGTTGCGCAAGCTCAACCTCGCAGCCACGATGCGGGCGTTCGTCGATACGGCGTCGCTGACGGTCAGCGACGTGCGTTCGACCGTCGGAGTCTCCCGCCCTACCGCCGAGGAACTGGTGGCGACGCTGCTGACCGAGGGCTTCGTCCGCGAGGTGCTCGGTCGTCCGGAAGGCGAGCGCTCCGCGGGACGGCCGGCCCGGCGCTACGAGGTCGTGGCCGAGAACTACGCCGTCGCCGGAGTGGACATCGGCGCCCACAAGGTGGCCGTGGCCATCTGCGACCTGCGCGGGAACGTCGTGGCGATGCGCAGACGCAGCGTCGACTCCGGCCTCGGACCGGCCGGGCGCATCGGGGCCGCGGCACGGCTGGCGGAGACGACCGTCCGGCAGATCGGGACGAGCTGGGAACAGATCCGTTCGGTGGCCTGCGGTATCACCGGCGTGACCGCCAACGGCTCGGAGGCCAATGACATCCGCACTCTTCCTGCGGGCCGGGACCTCGACGTCTATTCCCTCCCGGGATTCGACAAGATCGACGTGGTCGCGGAGGTATCGGGGCGCTTCAAGCGCGACGTGCTGATCTCGAACGACATCCACCTCGCGGCGGCGGCCGAGCAGTGGCGGGGCGCCGCCGCCGAGGCACGCGACCTCGTCTACATGCACGCCGGCCGCCGACTCGGGGCCGCGATCGTCATCAACGGGCAGATCCACAACGGACGCCGCGGTCTGGCGGCGTCCGTCGGTTCCATGAAGATCCTGGGGTGGGCCGACGCGATGGCGCAGCTCGACCGCGAGAGCCGCAAGCTCGCGGGCTCGACCGCCGAGGAGTCCACCAGCGACGACGTCCGGGCGCTCTTCGAAGCCGCCGCGAACGGGGACCGCACTGCGGTGCGCACCGTCGACCGCGTCGCCGAGGCCCTCGCGCTGGGCGCCTCCATCCTGGTCCACGCCGTCGACCCCGACCTCGTCGTGCTCGGCGGCGGTCTGTCCCGCGCGGGGGACGTGCTCGCCGGTCCGTTCGAGCGGCACCTGGCCGCAACCTCACTCGACTCGCCCGAGTTCCGCGTGTCTCTGCTCGGCGACGAGTCCGTCGCCCTCGGCGCCGCCCGGCTGGCCCTCGACGATCTCAAGGCGCGCCTGCTCACCGTGCAGGCCTGATCCGCCCCCTCTCACCGAACCAGGAGTCACCGAATGATTGAGCCCGGACGCGTCGCCGTGCCCGCGCCCATCGCCCCCGTGTCCCTCTCCGGCCTCAGCGGGACCGAGACCACGACGATGGTCCTGCTGCCACGAGCGGACGGCCTGCCCGACATCGGGTGGATGGGACTTTCCCTGGCAGCGACGGACGTCCGGTCCCTGACGATCCCCGCCTCGGTCGAGACCACGGCCTGGAACTCCTGGCTGACCGGCTCACCGGTCAGCGTGTTCCCGGAGCACGCGCGCGGCTACCTGGGACGGCCTGCGCTGCTCGGCCACCGGGTGGGTCCCGAAGGCCCCGGGAGCGACTGGTCCACCGCGTTCGGTCCCGGCTCGGTGGGGTGTGCCGGCGGCTCGCTCGTGGTCCAGGCCACCGACGAGGCAGCGGGACTCGGACTGTGCTTCGAGGCCGAAGCCGTCCCGGGGGGAGGGCTCCGCCTCAGGCACCTGCTGACCAACGCCGGCACCGGTCCCTACGTGGTCGACGCGCTCGACGTGGTCATCCCCGTTCCGACCGGCGCGGGCGAGATCCTCGACTTCACCGGGCGATGGGCCCGCGAGCGGCAGCCCCAGCGCCGTGCTCTCGCGGACGGGCAATGGGTCCGGGAGCACCGCCGCGGCATGCGCAGCCTCGACGGCACCGGTCTGATCGTGGTCGGTACCCCTGGCTTCGGCTACGGCTACGGTGAGGTGCTCGGTGTCCACCTCGCCTGGAGCGGCAACCACCGGTATGCCGTCGAGCAACTCAGCTCCGGCACCGCCGTCGTCAGGGCCGGCGAGTTGCTGCACCCGGGCGAGTTGGTGCTCGCTGAGGGCGAAACGTACGCGACGCCCTGGGTGCACGTGACCGCGTCCGCGCGCGGGCTCGACGGCCTGGCCGACGCGACCCATCAGTACGTCCGAACACTCGCGGCCCATCCGCCCCAGCCCGCACCCGTCATGTTCAACCCGTGGGAGGCGGTCTACCTCGACCAAGACCTCGACACACTGATCGCGCTGGCCGACATCTCGGCCAGGCTGGGCGCCGAGCGTTTCGTGCTCGACGACGGGTGGTTCGCGGGCCGCACCTCCCTCGACGACGGCCTGGGCGACTGGACCCCGGACCCGGCGGTGTGGCCGGACGGGCTGGCACCGCTTGTGGACCGGGTACACGAAAAGGGGATGGAGTTCGGGCTCTGGTGGGAGCCGGAGGCGGTCAACCCGAACTCCGCGGTCTACCGCGACCACCCTGACTGGATCCTGCGCACGGGCGACCGGTCGCCCGTGCTGGAACGCAACTGCTACCTGCTCGACCTCAGCCGGGAGGAGGTGCGGGCACACCTGGTCGACGCATTCGGCCGCCTTGCGGCGGCGCACCGGATCGACTTCGTCAAGTGGGACCACAACCGCGACCATATCGACGGCGGTGACTCGCGAGGCTCCGGCCGGCCCGCGTCACGGCTGCAGACCCTTGCCTTCCGCGAGCTCCTCGACGAGCTGGCTCGCCGCCATCCCGGCATCTCGTGGGAGAGCTGTGCCTCGGGAGGCGGCAGGATCGACCTGGACGTGCTCCAGCGGGTCCAGAGCACTTGGACCTCGGACGTCACCGATCCGCTGTCGCGCCAGCCGATCCAGCACTGGACCGCCCAGCTCGCTCCGCTGGAGTACCTGGGCGCTCATGTCGCCGCGCCGGTCTCCCACCAGACCGGCCGGACCAGCACTCTGGACCTCCGCGCGGCCACGGCCTTCTTCGGCCAGTTCGGCGTACAGTGGGACCTCACGAAAGTGGCGGCCCCCGAACTGGACCGCCTCGCGTGCTGGATCGGCCTCTACAAGCGGCACCGCACGCTCCTGCACACGGGGCGGCTGACGCGCGTCGAACTGCCCGACGGTCTGCTTGCGCATGGAGTGGTCGCCCGGGACCGCTCAGAGGCGCTCTTCTCCTACGCCCAGCTCGACGAGATGGTGCCCGTGCCACCACGGCTCCGCATCCCGGGACTCGACCCGGACCAGACCTACCGCGCCTCGCTCGTCACTCCAACCGACCCGTCGGTGACCTGGGATGTCACGGGCATCCAGGCCTCCGGCGCCGCGCTGGGAGCACTGGGGCTGCCGGGCCCTGCGCGGGCACCCCAGAGTGCGGCGCTTGTCCACCTGCGCGCCGTCTGATCCGGCGGAGCACACGTGTGCGTGCCGAGAATTACGTCCGTGCAGGTCAAGCGGCGTGCTGGCACTCGTGGATCATTCCGCCGAGGCGATCGTGTCGGCGTATATCGAGGCGAGCGATCTGCCTGGGGTCGGTGATGGTTTCGGGGAGTGCGCGCAGCGGCGCGGCTGCCTGCAGGGAGCGGTGGGTGCGGTGCTCGTTGTAGAACTGCTCGTACTCGCTCAGGGCATGACGCAGGTGGTGAGCGTTCCAGATGAGTGTGCGGTCGAGGAGCTCGCGGCGGAGGCTGAGCACCCATCTCTCCGTGATCGAGTTCGTCCTTGGCATGCGGACGCCGGTGAACACGCTCTGGATGTGGGCGTAGGCGAGGATCTTGTCAATCAGAGCGGGGTGCTTCGCGTCGCGGTCGCGGATCAGGCGGGCGGCGTGCGCGCCCACGTCCTCAAGATCCATGACGAGGCTCTTGACCGCCTGGGTCACCCAGCCCGCAGTGGGGTGCGCGGTGGTGCCCAGGTTGCCGATCCGGCGGCTGACGGGGTCCCTGTCCAGCCAGTACTGTTCTCGCCTCACTGCGTGACTTCTCCCGCACCGGGATTCCGCCCGCAGGACACCAACGGCACCGATACCAACCGTCCTTGAGTCGCTGCACCATAGCAACGCCCTGCTGTTGGCCGGGACCGACGCCCCGGCCACCTGGCACCGCGACTGGTTCACTAGGGGTCCCTCTGTCTGTCTGGTCGACCGCGCGGACGCCCCTGCCCGACCGGAGCGAACGGCGAGAGCACAGGCACAGCGACACCGCCGTCGATGCAGCCAGGGCCTGCCGACCTCGGGCTCTCTGTGAAGCGCGGTCAACGCCTCAGGCTCGAACGCTTGGGCGGGCAAGTTTGACGCTACTGGTGGGGAATTACGTGACGCTCCACAGGACCACACGGACCGGGACCTGTTCGACTTCCACAGGGCACCGTCGCACTGACCCGGCACGGACACCGGCGGCCTTCGGATCCGAAGGCCGCCGGTGCTTCATCGTTCGGCGTCGCGCGCGGGAAGGCGACGGGTCACCATTCCGAAGCGAACCGGACCTTGACGTCCCCGGCGGTGAATCCGCTGAAGAGGAACGGCGTGTCCGCGGCAGAGCTGTTCTCGGCCTCGGCCAGTACACCGAAGCGGGCATCGCCGAGCCAGGACGCGTCGAGCGGCCCGCCGACAGCGGTGAAGGTCGTGCCGTCGAGGGAGTACGAAGCGGTCACGCTCGGGCCGGTGCGCTGCAGTCGGAGCCAGACGTCCTCCTGAGCGGGATCGGGGATACGGACCGGCTCCGCCGGGGACCCGCTGTGTTCGGTCGAGATGGTGAGGGTCGGTGCGCCCTGGTTGTGCTTGCGCTGGAGGGCGATGTAGTCGTTGTCGCCGCGGTAGAGGATGAGCCCGGCCTCCATGTAACCGCGGGTGGTACGTCCGGTCATCTTCACCGTCGTGGTGCCCGTGCCGTTACCGGCACCGGTGAGGAGGACATTGCGGGCGCTGTTCTGTCCGGCCCACAGGAATCCGTGGCCGGTGGGCGTCAGCGC
Organism: Streptomyces sp. NPDC057565; assembly: GCF_042801455.1. Taxonomy (NCBI): domain Bacteria; kingdom Bacillati; phylum Actinomycetota; class Actinomycetes; order Kitasatosporales; family Streptomycetaceae; genus Streptomyces; species Streptomyces sp. NPDC057565. Next base: position 7,865 of record NZ_JBHVFU010000064.1, read on the forward strand.
CAAGGTGTCCGTCGGTCGCACGGCGCGGTGGTCGGGCTGGTCCCGCACGACCGACCAGTCGTCGGTGTTCAGGGTCAGGGGCTTGGCGCAGTCGGACGAGGAGGGGTCCCCTCCGATGTGCAGGGTGACCGGAACGCCGGTGACGCTCCCGAGCTGGCTGGGCGCGCTCGGGGTGAGGGTGACTGCGCCGGCCGCCTTCGCGGTGACCTTCCCGCTCCCGTCGACAGTGGCGACCTCGGTGTCGCTGCTGGCCCAGGTCGTCGACGGGAGCAGCGGGAGGATGTGGTCGGCGCCCTGGACCACCTCGTCGCTCGTGACCTGCGCAGTGTCGGTGGCGTTCAGATCGGCGCGCAGGTTGAGGCCGTTGTCGAAGTTGTTGCCGTTGATCGAGGCGCCGGACGAGCCCCGGTAGCTGAACAGCGGGGTGGAGTACGTCGAGGTGGTGGCGGTGGCACGCACCTCCGTGGTGGTGCCGGGCGCCGGGCAGGGGTTCTTCGCCTGGGCGGTGAAGGTGGACTCCCGGTCGAGTCGGGAGACGTCGTTGCGCGCGAAGGTGATGCCGCTGACGCTCTTGGCGTCGAGCAGCTTCACGTCGCCGGTCTGGAAGGTGTTGTCCTCCACGCGGATGTTGTGGTGCACCGGCGTGGCGGCATCGACGACCTGGTTGGTGGGCTCGACGAGGATCACCGGGCCGACGGGCCTCCTGAAGGTGTTGTGGCTGATCAGGACGTCATTGACGGGTCCGGATTCGTACCACTGGTAAGCGTCGGAGGAGATGAAGATGCTGGACATCTGCATGCCGTCGAAGAGGTTGTCCTTGATCACGACCGGCTTGCGGCTGGTGACCAGGACACCTCGGGTGGGGATGTTGCGGAAGATGTTGCCGCTGATGTCGACCGTGGGGGTGTACGTGGTGTTCTCGACGACAAAGTTCCCGGCCGTCACCGTGTCGGGTATCGCCTTGTCGAACGTGACCGTCATGCTGGTCAGGGATTTGTCGTGGTCAGTGCCGGAAGGGCCGTCCACCGACACGACTTTCGCGGTCACACCCGGCACCGGCGCCATGGTGCGCTTGTCCACGATCTCGACCGAGTCACGGGGGTGGAACTGGGGGAAACCGGCTGTCTGCGGGTGCTTGTAGGCGAGGGTGAGCACCTTCTTGTCGGCGGGCCGCGAGGTGACCTCGACGTAGGTGCCGTGGATGTTGATCGCGTCGTCGTGCGCGCCGTCGAAGACGTTCCCGGTGACCTTCACCTGGCCCGAGATTCCGGACATCTGTACGAAGTCCGCGAATCCGGCCGTGCTGCGCCCGGAGGCCGGATCGGTGCGGAACTCGTTGCCGTCGAGGGTGATGTTCTTGCTGAGCTGCCCGAGGAAGCCGAAGCCGTGCAGGTAACGGGCCTTGAGACCGCGCACGGTGATGTTCTTCGACTCCCAGAACACGGCCGATGCCGTGTCCCGGGTGTCTTCACGCATCTGGTAAACGAGCCCGCGATCGCCCGGTGCGGTGGCGGTGGAGTACTCGATGCGCAGCTTCTGCCCGCCGAGGTCGCTCATCGCGGACACGTTGTTGAACAACGGATTGGCGCCGCGCCAGGTGCGCTGGGCCGCCGGGTCATAAGTCTGGCTGTAGCGCATCTTGTCGACGCCCGACCAGTACGGCAGGCCGGTGGCCGGGCTCGTCTCGCCGAGCCAGGTGACATGGTTGTTGGCCACCGAGAAGCCGTTGGTTGGCGGGACGGACAGCACGCGGTACGCGTGCCCGTTCGACACGCCGGCCTCGGTGACCTTGGCATCGACCACCTTGGGCGCGGTGACATCGAAGCTGAAGTCGGTGACGGCCACATTCCGCGAACGGATCGCCACGAACGTGCTCATCAGCCCGTGGAACTGCAGGTGCGAGCCGTCGCCGTCGATGGTGACGTCATGCATGTCCTCGATCAGAATGCCGATCCGTTTGTCACGGTAGGTCTGGTTCGCGCCCACGGTGTTGGAGAGATAGAGCTCCCGGGTCTCGGCCTGCTCCGGATACAGCTGGTAAGTGCCGTGCGGGAACAGGATCCGCGTCGGGCCACTCAGGGTCTTGGCGTGCCGCATCGCTTGGGCGACGGCCGCGGCGCTGTCCTGCTTGCCGGTCGGATCGGCGCCGAAGTCGGTGACGTCGACGACCGTCTCGGCGGCGCCGTCCGACGCGGCCGCCGCGATCGGGACAGGTGCGCAGAGCAAGAGCAGGAAGGCCGCTGCCAGTACGGCAGTGCGTGGGCGACGGTGCGCACCGCGCGGTACTCTGCCCGCCGCGGCCGTGGTGGTGTCTGTCATCGAGACCTCATCTCTGGGTAGGGGCGACTGACGTGCGGGGTCAGTCGTGGAATCCGGTGATGCGGTGGTCAGTGCGGCAGTCCGACGGGGCGCTCGCCGCTGCGGCGTTGCTGAATGACGACGGCGATGACCAGGAGCGCGCCCTGGGCGACGTTCTGCCAGAAGCTGTTGATGCCCTGGACGGTGAGTCCGTTCTCGAGGCAGCCGAGGAGAGCCACGGCCAGGAGGGTGCCGCCGATGCCGCCCTTGCCGCCCTTCAGCGCGGCGCCACCGAGCGCGGCGGCGGTGATCGCCTTCAGTTCCAGGCCCTCGCTGCCGGAGGTGGGCTGACCGGACCCCGTGCGGGCGGTCAGGAGGATGCCCGCGATGGCGGCGACGATGCCGATGAGGGCGTAGACGGCGATCAGGTACTTGTTGATGTTGATGCCGGCAAGGCGGGCCGCGGTGTCGTTGCCGCCGATGGCGTAGACGTTGCGCCCGATGTCGGTGTACTTGAGCAGGAGGTGCACGGCCGCCGCGACGACGACGAGGATCCAGACCATGACGGGCAGGCCGGCGATCTTGCCGCGGCCGAGGAAGATGAAGACGTCGTTGTTGAACACGTACCCCTGGGCCCGGCCGTCGGACAGAAGCTGGGCGAGACCCTTGTAGGCCGCGAGCCCGGCGAGTGTGGCGATGGTGGGGTTGACCCTGCCGTAGACGATGACCAGACCGTTCAGGACCCCAATGAGGAGACCGACGCCGACCGCGGCAAGCATGCCGACGAAGGCGTTGGAACCGGCCGAGGTGAAGACCATGGCACTGACCACGGACGCCACGCCTGCCTGGGAACCGACGGAGATGTCCAGCCCGCCACAGATGATCACGACGGTCTGCACAATCGCCAGCAGGCCGGTGATGGTGGCGGCCTCGGCGATCACCTGCATGTTCGACCAGCTGAGGTAGTTGCTGTTGAGGATTCCGAACAGGATCAGCACGAAGGCCAGAGCACCGATGAGGCTGATGTTCTGCCCGCCGAGGCCGGCGAACCGCTTCGGCCCAGCGGGCCGCGGGTTCTCAGGGCTTCCCTTCAGTACCGTGGAAGTCGTCGTGGTCGTCATGAGGTTGCTCCAGAGGCGCCGGCGTCGACGATGTCGTCGGCCATGGCGAGGGCGAGGATGGATTCTTCGGTAGCGTCGTGATGGTCGAGTTCCCCGGTGATCCGGCCGCCCTGCATCACGATGACCCGGTCCGCGAGACCGAGGAGTTCGGGGAGTTCGGAGGAGATCACGAGGAGGGCGACGCCCTCGGCGGCGAGGTCGGCGATGATCTGGTAGATCTCGGCCTTGGCACCAACGTCGATGCCACGCGTCGGCTCGTCGAGGATCAGCACCTTGGGCTTGCGGGCCAGCCAGCGGGCCAGGACGACCTTCTGCTGGTTGCCGCCGGACAGCTTGCGGACCTCGTGGTTGATGGAAGGGGTACGTACGCGCAACCGGTCGGTGTACTGCTGGGCGAGTTCCCGCTCCGCGGACCGCCTGACGAACCTCAGGCGCCGCAACCGGTCCAGGACCACCAGGGAGGTGTTCTCCCGGATCGACTGCTGCAGGAACAGTGCCTGCGCCTTGCGTTCCTCGGGCGCGAGCCCGAGACCGGCGCGGATGACGGCGCCGGGGTCGCCGGCGCGCAGCGCCTTGCCGTCGAGGGTGGCGGTGCCGCTGTGGATGGGCAGGTCGCCGGCGAGCGCCAGGGCCAGCTCCGAGCGGCCCGCGCCGATCAGCCCGGCCAGCCCCACCACCTCCCCCGCATGGACCCGCAACGAGATGTCTGTGACGTCGTCGGTCGTGAGGTTGTTGACGTCGAGCACGAGACGGTCGGTGGCGACCTTCTGCCGGACGAACATGCTCGACAGGTCCCGGCCGACCATGAGGCGCACCAGTTCGCCCTCATTGGTGGTGCTCGCCTGCTGAACGCCGACCAGGTTGCCGTCGCGCAGTACGGCGATCCGGTCGGCGAGCCGGAAGATCTCTTGCATGCGGTGCGAGACGTAGACGATGGCGATGCCCTGCCCGCGCAGCCGCCGGATGAGTGCGAACAGCGCCTCCACCTCGTGTTCCGACAGGGATGAGGTGGGCTCGTCGAAGGCGATAACCCGCGCCGGGACGGTGCCCGTCAGGGCCCGCATGATCTCCACCAACTGACGCTGTGCTGGCGTGAGTTGCGTACCCAGGAGGTCCGGGTCGAGCACGTCGGCGAAGCCGAGTCGCTGAAGGTCGCTCTCGATCCGGCGGTGCAGCTCCGCGCGGTCCAGAAGCCGCCCGGCCTTGCGGGGCAGGGCGCCCGCGTAGACGTTCTCCGCGACGGAGATGTGCGGGATGATCTCCGGCTCCTGCGGGATGATGCGGATCCCTGCAGCACGTGCGTCGGCCGGTGAGCCCAGCAGCACGCGTTCGCCATCGATCAGCACGTGCCCCTCGGTGGGCTGATGGTCGCCGGTGAGGATCTTCAGGAGAGTGGACTTTCCCGCCCCGTTCTCACCCATCAGCGCGGTCACCTGACCGCAGGGGAATTCGAGCGTCACACCGCCGAGCGCCTGCACAGCGCCGAAGCGCTTCGTGAGCGCCGCGACGCCGACGGAACCGTTCGGGGTCCCCAGCTCGGGTTCCTCGCCCGCCGGGCCTGTTCGAGCCGTGTTCTTGCGAGGACTGGTCATGTATCGGTTCACCTCAAAGGTGTCGTGCAGGTCGGTGTTCGGAGCGGCGGGATGCAGCGGGCCGTCTGCGGCCTTTGTCCCGCGGTAGCCGGCCAGACGCGGCGTCAGCCGCAGTTGACGCCGGACTTCTGCCAGTTGGAGGCGTCGACCATGGTCGTGGGGGCGAAGGCCTCCTGCGGGAAGTCTTTGCCGTTCTTGAGCTTGTCGTACATCGTCTGCACGGCCAGCGCACCGACGTCCTTGCCGTTGATGAACAGCGCGGCCTTCATTCCGCTGGGCTTGTCCGCCTGCCACTCCTTGCAGGCCAGGTACGCGCCCAGACCGACACCGATGACGTGGTCCGGGCCGATGCCTGCGTTCTGCAGTGCGGTGACCCCGCCCATGACGTTCTCGTCGTTGCAGCCCCACACGACCCAGTTCTTCACGCCCGCGTTGGCGGTGATCGTCGCCGCGATCTTGTCCTGGGCGCCGGTCGGGGTGTTGTCGGTGGGCACGTCGAGGGCCTTCACACCCGGCACGGCCGCGCCGAAGGTCTTCTTGGCGGCGGCGACCCGGTCGCCGCAGACCGTCACGTCCTGCTTCCACGCCGAGACGACACGGGTATCGGCGGCCTTCCAGCCCGCCTTGTCGAACTCCTCCGCCGCCCGCTTACCGACCTGTTCACCCATCTGCTGACCGCTGAAACCGATGCGCGGAACAAGGTCGCCCTTGCCGCAGGCGACCGGGTCGGGACCGGTGGTGCAGATCTGGTCGTCCGAGGTCAGCAGGGCGACCTTGCCGTCCCGCGCGGTCTGCACCACCTGGGGACCGACGGCCGGGTCCGGCACGACGATGATCACGCCGTTGGCCTTCTGCGCGACGGCTGACTGCACCTCGCTCACCGTCTTGTTGGCGTCGTTGCCCAGGTTGACGACCTTCAGGTCGATGCCCAGCACCTTCGCCTTCGCCTTGGCTCCCGCCGCCTCGCCGACGAAGTACTCCTGGTCGCCCTGCTTCTGCAGGTAGGTGAGAGAGATCTTGCCCCCTGCCCTGGCCGTCGAGTCCTCTCCTCCCGCCTCCTTGCCGGAGGAACAAGCGGTGCTCAGGCCGAGGGTGAGCAGCAGGCCGGTAGCGGCGGCGATGTTCCGGCTTTGGTGTGTGGTGAACATGTCGGCTCCATTGAGGGAGAGTTCGGAACTCAGGTAAGCGGACCGGGGCACTGGGCTCCGGCCGGGGCGTTGGCCACGGTCCGTGCCGTGGGTGAGAGTGGTGCGGTGGCACGGTCGAGGCGCGCGGCCCGGGCTGGTCATGTGACTCGACGCGTCGGAGCCCATGGCGGCCTCGTCGACCGCGTCCGGAGCTCGGTCGTGTGCTCACGGTGTCGGTGCAGTCCTGCGCATCGTGCGCACCGCAACACCCCCACCGGAAGCCCGAGTCGGCGGCACGGGTCCGCGGGGGCCGTGCGCCGCGCCACCTTCTCCCGCGTCGTCCTGCCGAATCCTGGGCTCGGCCTGACCCCCTGTCAAGGTATTTGCATAATTAATGTCCAGAGGTACGGTGTGCCGCATGACAGAGCAGACGCGCCTCCGATTCCAGGACCGGGTGGCGGTGATCACCGGCGGGGCCGCCGGGATCGGCGCCGCGACGGCACAACGGCTGGCGGCAGAGGGTGCGGCGGTGGTCGTCGTGGACATCAACGACGCCGCGGGCCAGGAGACGGTAGCGGCGATCACCGAACAGGGCGGCCGGGCCGAGTACCGGCACGGCGACGTGACGTCGGCGGGGATGTGGGACAACCTCGCCGCGCATGTGGCGGACCGCTACAACCGGCTGGACGTGCTGCACAGCAACGCCTACTCCGTGGTCGTCAAGGCCGCCCACGAGCTGACCGAGCCGGAGTGGGACGGCCAGCTGGCGGTCACGCTCAAGGCCGCCTGGCTCGGCGTGCGCGCCTTCGCCCCCGCGCTGCGCGACAGCCACGGCTCGGTGGTCCTCACCTCCTCCGTCCACGCGCTGATCGGTCTGCCGGGGCATCCCGCCTACGCCGCCGCCAAGGGAGCGCTGGTGGCTCTGGGGCGGCAACTGGCCGTCGAGTACGGGCCTCAGGTACGGGTCAACACCGTCCTGCCGGGCCCGATCATGACCGCAGCCTGGGACCGCGTGGATGAGGCCGGGCGGGCCGACAGCGTGGCCGAGACGGTGGCCAAACGCTTCGGCAGGCCCGAGGAGGTCGCGTCCGCGGTCGCCTTCCTGGCGTCGGCCGACGCCTCGTACGTCACCGGCACGTCCCTCGTGGTGGACGGCGGCTGGTCCGTCGTCAAAACTTCCTCGTGACATGAACCAAGATCCGCGCACCGGACGTCCCGAGGGACGACCCCGCGCTCGTTGGGGAGATCCCACATGAACCAGCCCACACGCGGTCTGCACCAGCAGATCGTCGACATCCTCGGCGAGCGCATCGTCCGCGGCTTCCACGCACCCGGGTCGTCTCTGTACCCCGACCGGATCGAGCAGGAGCTCCAGGTCAGCAAGACCGTGCTGCGCGAGGCCCTGCGAGTCCTGGCCTCCAAGGGCCTGATCGACTCCCGGCAGAAACGCGGCACCTTCGTCCGGCCCCGCTCCGACTGGAACCTGCTCGACGGCGACCTGCTGCGCTGGCAGGGCCAGGGCATCCCGGCCGCCGGCTTCCTGGACAATCTCGCCGAGGTCCGTGGCATCGTCGAACCGGCAGGGGCCCGTCTCGCGGCCCTGCGCCGCAACGACGACGACCTCGCCGCCCTGGCCGAGGCGCTGGAGCGCATGGCCACCGCCGGCAAGGACACCGACGCCATGGTCGAGGCCGATCTCGCGTTCCACCGGTCGCTGCTGGCCGCTACCCACAACGAACTGCTCACCCGCATGGAGGTCGTCCTCGAGGCCGGCCTCCGGGTGCGCAACCACCTCGTGCACGGCGCGGACCACTGGACCGACTCGATCCCCGCCCACGACGCGGTCCTCACGGCCGTGCGGTCGCAGGACCCCGACCTGGCCGAACGCGCCGTTCACGCGCTGCTCGACCAGGCCGGCGCCGACCTGCGCAACGTGATAGAGAACCGCCCCCCGGAGGAGACCGGATGAAGATCACAGCACTGGAGACGTTCCTTGTCGCCCCACGCTGGCTGTTCCTGCGCATCGCCACCGACGAGGGCATCACCGGATGGGGCGAACCGGTGATCGAGGGCCGAGCCGAGACAGTCCGCGCCGCCGTGCACGAACTCGCCGACCTGCTCGTCGGCGAGGACCCGCTGCGCATCGAGCACCACTGGCAGGTGCTCACCAAGAGCGGCTTCTACCGCGGCGGCCCCGTCCTCTCCAGCGCCGTCGCCGGCATCGACCAGGCCCTGTGGGACATCGCCGGCAAGGCACACGACGTACCCGTGCACGAACTCCTCGGCGGCGCAGTCCGCGACCGGCTGCGGGTGTACGCCTGGATCGGCGGCGACAGCCCCGAACACGTCGCCGAACTCGCCCGCGAACAGGTCGAGGCCGGGTTCACCGCGGTCAAGATGAACGGTTCCGCACAGCTACGGCCCATCGACACGCTCGCGCAGAGCCGGGCCGTCGTGGACCGGGTCACCGCCGTCCGCGAGGTACTCGGCGACGACCGCGACGTGGCCATCGACTTCCACGGCCGGATGTCCACCGCCACGGCGAAGCGGATCCTGCCACTGCTGGAGCCCCTGCACCCCCTCTTCGTCGAGGAGCCCGTCCTTCCGGAACACTCTCGCAACCTGCCTCAGTTCGTCGGCGTCACCTCGGTGCCGCTGGCACTGGGCGAACGACTGTATTCCCGCTGGGACTTCCATGACGTGCTGGCCAGCGGAATCGCCGTAGCCCAGCCGGACGTCTCGCACGCCGGCGGCATCTCGGAGGTCCGGCGCATCGCCGCACTCGCCGAGGTCCACGACGTCGCCATGGCCCCCCACTGCCCGCTCGGCCCGATCGCGCTCGCCGCGAGCATGCAACTCGGTTTCGCGATACCGAACTTCCTCATCCAGGAACAGAGCCTGGGAATCCACTACAACCGCGGTCACGACCTGCTGGACTACCTGCTCGACCCCACACCGTTCCACTTCACCGACGGACACGCCGCCCGGCCCACCGGACCGGGCCTCGGCATCCAGATCGACGAGAACGCCGTCCGACGCGCGGACGCCATCGGGCACCGCTGGCGCAACCCGGTCTGGCGACACAGCGACGGGTCCTTCGCGGAATGGTGACCGGACCCACGCTGCCCCGCCCCGCACGGCTCCCGGTACTGGCCGAGACCGACCCCGACCACGGCGGCCGCTGGACCTCCCTGCGCGCGGGCGGCCGGGAGTGGCTGTGGCACCGCCCTGATGCCGCGCGCCACACCGTCCGCCCAGGTGACGCGTTCGTCGACGCCGGCGGATTGGAGGAGTGCCTCCCAACGGTGCGCGGCACCCCCGATCACGGCGCCGCCTGGTCCCGCCCCTGGCAGCGCACCCGCGACGGCGACGTGCTGGAATGCCCGGACTTCGTCCTGCGCCGGACGATCCAGCAAGGCCCGGACGCCCTGCGGGCCAGCTACCGGCTGACCGCCGATCCGGGACACCGTCTGCTGTGGGCGGCCCACGCCCTGCTCAACGTCGGCCTCGACGCCCGGCTGGACGCGCCCCGCGGCGCGGCGACCAGGCTCTTCCCCGAGGCGGCGACGCTGCTCGACCGTGCCTGGCCCCCCGGCGCCCCCCACCTCACGGGCTTTTGGCCCTCCCCGTTCGGGCTGCGGCTGGACCGGCTCGGTCCCGATGACGGCACCGCCGTCGGGGCGATCATCACCGACTGCCCGAGCGTGCGGGTCATCGACGGCCCGGACACTCTCACGCTCACCGTACACACCGAAGCGGACATCCCCGTGTCCGTCGCGCTGTGGCGCAATCTCGGCGGCTGGCCCGACCACGCGCCCTACCGCAGCATCGGCGTTGAACCCATGCTCGGTGCCGTCTTCGACCTCGCCGAGGCCGGACCGCACGACGCAGCCACGGTCCCGTCCTGCGGTGAGCTGTGCTGGGAACTCGAGATATCGGCCACCCGCACCCCCCGTACACCACACACTCCTCCCCCGACACTCCCCGGAAGTCCCTGATGAAACTGACCGACCTGCCTCACCGCACCCTCGCCATCGTGCGCGGCCGCGACCGCGAGGCCGCGCTGCGCACCGTGCTCACCCTGGCCGAAGAAGGCATCACCGCAGCCGAGGTGTCCCTCACCACCGCTGACGCGCTGTGGGTGATCGAGCGTGCTCGCCGTGAACTGGGCCCCGATGCCGCGCTCGGCGCGGGTACGGTCCTGACGGCGCACGACGCCGCCCGTGCCGCCGACGCGGGAGCCAGCTTCCTGGTCACACCCGGGTTCGTCCCCGACCTTGCCACAGATGGAACGGTTCAACTCCCCGTAATCATGGGCGCACTGACACCCAGTGAGGTGATCACGGCGGTCCGCTCCGGCGTCCTCGCCGTGAAGCTCTTCCCCGCGTCCCTCGGTGGGCCGGCCCACCTCGAGGCACTGCGAGCCCCCTTCCCCGAGGTATCGTTCGTCCCCGTCGGCGGCATCGACACCGAGCAGGCGATCGCCTTCCTTTCCGCGGGCGCCGTCGCGGTCGGTGTCGGCAGCCCCCTGATCGGTGACGCGGCCAGTGGCGGCGACCTCGCCAAACTACGTACCCGTGCGGCACGCTGGCGCGCCGCACTGGCCGGAGAGGTGACCGCATGAGCGCGCTCCGAACGTCCGACGTGGTCACCGTCGGCGAGACCATGGCCGCTCTCAGAGCCACAGGCCCGGTCAAGCTCGCCCGCCCCATGGAACTGTCCGTCGCCGGCGCGGAGTCGAACGTCGCCATCGGCCTGGCCCGTCTGGGCCACGATGTCTCCTGGGTTGGCGCCGTGGGAGACGACGAGTTCGGGGCTCTCGTCCTGCGCACTCTGCGCGCCGAACAGGTCGACGTGTCCCATGCCCGTGCCGACACCGAGGGGCGCCCGACCGGGCTGCTGGTGCGCGAAGACGGCATCGGCGACCTGGCCAGAGTCCGCTACTACCGCGCAGGTTCGGCCGGAGCGGCGCTCCGGCCCCCGGACGTCCTGGCCGCGCTGCACCCCGGGCTGCGCGTCCTGCACCTGACCGGGATCACTCCCGCCCTCGGCGCGTCCGCCGCCGAAACCGTCCTGGTCGCCGCCGAGCGGGCGCGGGAGCTGGGGGCAACAGTCTGTCTGGATGTCAACTACCGTGCCCGGCTGTGGTCGACGGAGCAGGCCAGACGGACTCTGCTGCCACTGACCCGCCGCTCCGACATCCTCATCGCCTCCGCCGACGAACTGCACCTGGTGGGAAGCGACCCGTCGCTCGCCGAGGAGGAGGCCGTCGCAGCCCTGATCGCCGAAGGGAGGCGTGAGGTGGTGATCACTCGCGGCGGCGATGGCGCCTGCGTCACGACCGCCGAGGGCACGGTCGACTCCGGCGTCCGCAGCGTGCCCGTCCGCGATGTGGTCGGAGCGGGCGACGCCTTCGTCGCCGGATATCTCTCCGCACTGCTCGACGACCTGGACGTCGTCGAACGCCTGCACCGGGCGACGGCCACGGGCGCCTTCGCAGTCGCCACCCGCGGCGACTGGGAAGGGTTGCCCACCCGCTCCGAACTCGCCCTGCTGGACAGTCCGGCGGGCACGACCCTGCGCTGACCCACCGTCTGGAGAAACACCTGAATGAACCGACATGAGTCACCAGCCGACATCTGGGCCGACGGCGACCACGAGCTCGGCGAGGGCGCCCGCTGGGTCGACGGACGTCTGGTCTACGTCGACATCCTCGCCGGACGACTGTTGGAGGTTGTGGAGGATGGAAGGCGCACACCACGCGAACTGCTGCGGCTCGACGTCCCCCTCGGCGCGGTCGCCCCGGTGTACGGCAGCCCCGGCCACTGGATAGCCGCCGCCGGCACCGGCATCGCCCTGCTGACGCCGGATGGCCAGCCCGAATGGCTGGCCCGCCCCGAGGAGCACTCCCCCGTTCCAACCCGCATGAACGACGGGGTGTGCGACCCGCACGGCCGGTTCTGGGCGGGCAGCATGCCTTACGACGGCACACTGGGCGCCGGCTCCCTCTACCGCACCGATCCCGACGGCTCCGTACACCGCGTCCTCGACGGCATGACCATTGTCAACGGCCCCGCCTTCGCCGCCGACGGCGGCCTGCTCTACGTTGCCGACAGCGCTGCCGGTGTCATCCACCGCTGCACCCTCGACAGGGACGGAAATCCGACGGGCCGCGAGGAGTTCGCCCGTGTCACTGCCGGTGGCAGCCCCGACGGCATGACCGTGGACGACACCGGGCGGCTCTGGGTGGCGGTGTGGGGCCACGGGGTCGTCCAACAATACCGGCCCGACGGCACACTCGACGCGACCATCCCGCTGCCCACCCCACAACCCACCTCGGTGTGCCTGGTCCCGGAAGGCGGCCGCCTGCTCATCACCACGGCCCGGCACGGACTGACAGGGGCCACGGGTGTCGCCGGTGCTGTCCTCGCGGTCACGGTCGACGCGACGGCGCCAGCCGCCCGAGCCTTCGGCGCGCCGTGAGACGCCGCTGTGGTCCACCACAGGTCCAGATGTTGCGAGGTCGGCTGCTCCGGCGCCAGAGCGGACCACCACCAGAACACGGGTCACCTGGAGGGCCATCTCGTCAGCCTGACGCGAAAAAGTCCGAACCTGCGTCCGCTTTTGGATCGGTCTGAGATCCTGGAGACCGATCGAGAGGGGCCGCAGGTATGGAGTGGAAGACCCACGGTGAGCGACAGATCTACACGAACGAATGGGTGAATCTGTGTCTGGTCGACGTCCAGCAGCCTGACGGGCGCAGGTGGGAGTACCACGTCGTACGCCTCCGGCACCTGGCCGTGGCCGCCGTGGTCAATGACCGCCAAGAGGTCCTGATGATGTGGCGGCACCGCTTCATCACTGACTCGTGGGCCTGGGAGCTGCCCATGGGGCTGGTCGAGGACGGCGAGACTCCGGAGGAAGCGGCGGCTCGCGAAGTCCTGGAAGAGACTGGCTGGCGTCCTGGCCCCATCAAGCCTCTGATCTACGCCGAGCCGGCCAACGGCATCACCGACTCGCAGCACCACGTCTTCCGCGTGGACAGCGCGACCTATGCCGGACCGCCCACTGAGAAGAACGAGTCCGACCGCATCGAGTGGATTCCCCTCTCTGAAGTGCGGGGCATGATCGACCGCCGCGAGATCGTGAGCAGTGGATCGCTCGTCGGTCTCCTGTACCTGCTCATGGACGAAGCGATCCGCTGACCGGTGGGAGGAGTTCCCGTAGCCGCGCCTCGAAGGCCAGGGCTACGGGCTGCTGCCTGTGAGGGGCCAACTGGTCGTAAAAATCCCTGAGGTGGCCTGACACGCGCTCAGACGCCACGCCCGACGCGGGCTCCAGAGCTTGCGTGGCGGTGTGGCACGCCTGATCAAGCTTGCTCTGGTCAAGCTGCGTACGGGCAAGCCAGAACGCGTGAAACGCCCGGCCGCGCTGGTTGGTACGGGCCTCGTGCCGCAGTGCTTCCGCAATCAGGGGTTCGGCGGTGGCAGCCTCGCCCAGTTGGCCGTGTGCAATGCCCGTGTCCACGTTCAGCTTCGTCTCGTCGAAGTACGTGACCCAGGACGGGTCCGGGTCACTCGCCCGGATTTGCTCGAAATGGCGGTGCGCCTCCCCGATCGCCCGGTGAGTGGAATCCCGGTTGCCGCGAGTGGCGTGAGCGAAGGCTTCGCGCATGGACAGCATCGACAGGACACGTGGGATGGTGCCGAGTGCTGAGCGGGCCTGATCCTGGGCGGCGGTCACGAGTGCCAGAGAGTCCGCAGGCTTGTCCTGGTACGTGCCCTGCAAGCTCATGCAGGCCAGGACGTTGGCCATGAACTGCCGGTCGTCGATTTCCTTGGCCAGTTGCAGCGCCTCGGTGAAGTAGGCGCGGGCCTGGTTGTACTGACGGGCGTCGAAGTAGGTCCAGCCGGTGAGACGTGCCAGCTCGGCCGCGATGCCGTACAAACCGTTCTGGATGGACGATGGCCGATTCTCCTTGAGGAGCCCAACGACATACCGGAGCTGGCCGACGATGGCCGGCCTCAGCGCCTCGCCGCCGTGCTGGTCGTCCCGTCGCCAGTAGTCCTCGATCGAGGGGCGGAACGCCTCAAGTGTCGCTGCGCTCAGGCTCGTTCGGGTGGCCAGGGCCAAGATGCTGTCCACGTCAAGCCCCGGTAAAGACGGAGGCGTCTGCTGCTCGGGCTCCGGCACTTGTGGTGCCTCTCGCTCGGCAACCACGAGGGCCTGAGGCGTCTCCCACGCTCGGCGGGCAAGCCCGAGCATGTGTCCTGGGATGCGCAAGCCGTCAGCGATGCGCTCGATCACGTCCATGTGCTGCAACTGGCGCTGCCCTGCGATTACTTCGCCGACACGGCTGGGGGTCAGCTCGCAGCGCCTGGCGATCACGGAGGGGTAGATGCCCGCCTTGGTCTTCACCAGCCGGAAGACTCTGGCGAAGTCCCGTACCCGACAGGCATCAATCATCTCGGGATTGGTGAGCGGCCTGGCAGGCAGTTCCTGCGGCCGATCGGCGTCGGGCATTGGGCAAGCTCCCCACTGCGAGGGCTACGCAACGTTGCTGGGTCTCTACTTGCTGCGATGTTACCCAAGTTGGGTAATCACCCTGGCCTTTTGGTGACCCTCCCCGGATCGCGATCCTCCTGTGCATGGCGAGCAACCAGCAGACCAGACCAGGCATCGGTGAACTGGCGAAGGACAGCGTCAGGGGACGTATCGGCGTCGTCATGGGTGAGATCGGCGGCCGTGTGCAGATAAGACCGATCGGTGGCGGCACGGAGTGGGATGCCATGCCGGACAACGTGGTGGCGCTGAGTGCGCGGGAGGAACTGAGCGCACGCCTGGCCATCAAGAACGGCAACAGTCGGGATGGGCTGTGATGCGCACCATCGGCCGGTTCGCGGGAGTCCTGTTCATCGTCGTGATCAGCCTGTCGTGCGGCCTGGTGATCTACATGGCTCTCGCCATGGGCCAGTAGACGGGCCGCCCCGAACGGGTGCCAGTTCCCCGGCTCCCCCGTCCCCGTTCGGGGCCGGCCATCCAACCCACGCACAGCTACACACAAGGAGTAGTCGTATGACGGCAACGGTGAACAATCAAAGGACCGGTCGCGCGGTGGCTGGCGAGGATCTGTTCGAAAGCCTCGCCCACTTCATGGTCGCCCACAACGGCCAGTCGCCCGAGCGTGCCGGGCAGATCGCAGACCAGGCGGTCGCCTTCGTGGTCACCGCAGCCACCGCCACCGACCCCATGGTTCCGTCGGACGACGTGGACCTCGGCCTGCACGCGCTCATCCTGCACACGAATCAGTACGCCGCACTGTGCGAGCGGTACGCGGGCCGCTTCCTGCACCACAACCCGATGCCGGGCGAAGGAGCCCGCGACCCGGAGAAGGTCGCCGCCTCGGCCCGCGCCATGAAGGCGGCCGGGTTCATGGTCTTCGACGATCTGTGGATTGTGGACGGCACGAACCTCGGGCAGTGCGACTCGGACTGCGGCCGACCGTGCGATCAGGCGTAGCACACGACAGCAGCGACGCGGCCGGCCTCGATTCGGGGTCGGCCGCGTTCGCCCGGAAGGAGAAGAGACGTTGTCTGGTTCACCCGCTGAACTGCCGATCGTGGTGCTCGACGTGCAAACGAACGATGCAACTCCTGATCAAGGAAGATGCATCGATGACGAGCGACGACGTGACCGAGCTCAAGGAAACCGAAGTGGCTGACCCGCAGCAGCCCGAGGCCGCGCATCAGCAGCTGGTCGACGAGCTGGTGAGCCGGGCCAAGAGTGAGGGCCTTCAGCTGACCGGTGAGGGCGGGCTGTTGCAACAGCTGACCAAGCGACTACCGGAGTCCGCGCTGGAAGGTGGGATCACCGATCACCTCGGCTACGACCGGAACGATCCGGTGGCCTCAAGAAGGCCGGGGCCGATCCAGCGCCCGAGCATGGCTCCAGCACGTGGACCGACCCTGCGGGTGCCGATAGATCATCCGACCAGGTCGCAAGCTCAGTCAGCCGATGGGCCGTTGCCCGTCATGGTGACTGCTCACATTTCAAGGAACGAGCCGAGTCCCACGGCAGGACGGAGTGGGACGCCGGCTCGGTATGACTGCTCCTCCTATTTGCGCCCGGAGGTGTTGATGCCATCCAGGGTGCTGCAGCCTCGCCAGACCGTGTTCGCGGGTCCGGGCGGGTTGAGGGTCACGTCACCGGCGTCATCGTGCTCCAGGAAGAACCGATAGTCCCGAAGGTCCTTGATCGCGGACAGTGCGCGGGTCCAGTCGATGTCGCCCTTCCCGACGTCAGCGAACCGGAACTTCTTGCCTCCCGCGCGGGTTCCCGCAGCCGCCGTGCGGTTGCCGTTCGGGTCCCACTTGATGTCCTTGATGTGGAACCCAATGAAACGCTCCCCGTGCTCCTTGATCCACCAGTACGGGTCCTCACCGGCGACCGAGACCCAACCCAGGTCGACCTCGAACTTGACGTACCGGGGGTCAGTGTGCTCGAGCAAGGTGTTGTAGATCGGGACGCCGTTCTCAAGCGCGAACTCGCGGTCGTGGTTGTGAAAGAAGAAGCCGCCGAAGCCCTGCGAAACGGCGTGCTCGCCACACTCGTTGAACTTCTCTGCCATGGCCTTCATGCCCTCACTGGTGCCCCCATCGGGGAAGCCGAGGGAGCTACCAGTCCCGACATATGGGAACTTACCCAGCGTCTGGGCGTCCTCGAAGATCTGCATCCTGCCTTCGTAGGTCATCCACGGGTTCGGAAGGTTGAGTCCGCGCGGGCCGAAGTGGTTACTCACGATGCGAAGCCCGTGCGACTGGACGATGGACTTGAGCTGGGCCGTCGTCTTCGCGTAGTAATCGCCGGCGAGCTCAAGCTCCCGCACACCAGCGTCGTGAACCGCCTCCAGAGAGATCTCGAGGTTCTTGTAGTCGCTGCCGATCAACTGGCGGACGGTGAAGATCTGCAAGCCGATGCGGTCGGCCGGAATCACGTTCGGTCCGCCGCTGGGCTGACCCTGCGGCAAGGATGCAAGGGCGGAGGCTGGGCTCGCATTGGCGGCGAGCGCCCCGGTGGCCAAAACGCCGGCGCCGGCGCCGAGCATGGCGCGGCGACTTAGCTTGTTTTCCACGGGCTCTCCTTCTGTATTCGCGCGGTCCTACGGTCGGCGCTTTACAGCGCTGCGGTGCCGACCATAGGGCGACGCCAGAACTTATGACAAGAGTCCGACAGAAGTCTCAGATCAGAGTGCACAAGTTGTCGGCTTGCGGGCAGATGAGCAGCATCGACGCGAGACTGATCTCGGTGTTCGGCCCAGCCGTCGAGCTGAAGTGGAGGGCCCGACGGCTCGCCCGGACGATGGGCTCGGCCCGGAACCAGAGGCCCCAGGATGCCAATGACCTGGCCGGGGGCCGCCGACGCCTCGCGGATGCCGGCGCCGACTTCGCCGAGGACGGTGCCGCCGGCGCCTCGATCACTCCTGTTTGACCTTCAAGCAGAGTTGCTTCTGAGACACCGCAATCGCCTCTTGGTGTCGTCGTGTGCTTCACTTCGACCATGCCCCAGTCCGCATCTGCGCCACGTGCGCCCGTTCATCGCGGCGCGGCGGCTACGGGCGGGGTCACTGGACCAGGCTCCGGGGCTCCCGGCGCCGGGGAACTACTCCAACTACTTCGCGACGGGCGGCCGCGGACCCGTGCTGAGCTGGCCAGACTCACCGGGCTAGCCCGGTCCACCGTCAACATCCGGGTCGACGCCCTACTCGCCAGCGGTCTGCTTGCGCCCTCAGGCAGGGCGGCCTCAACTGGCGGCCGCCCTCCGACCAGGTTCGTCTTTAACCCGCAGGCTCGAGTCGTCGTCGGCGCCGACCTCGGGGCGACCCACGCCAATGTCGCGCTCACCGATCTCACCGGCCAACCCCTGTCCGAGGTCGCCGAGCGCGTCGACATCTCGGCAGGGCCGATCACGGTCCTCGACTGGGTCGTTGCGACGATACGACGGCTGCTCGACGAGGCGGACAAGGACGTCGAGGACCTCGTCGGCATCGGGATCGGCCTGCCGGGCCCGGTCGAGCATTCGAGCGGCAGGCCGATGCGCCCGCCCATCATGCCGGGGTGGGACGGCTATGACGTGCCCGGACACGTGCGGCACCACTGGGACGTCCCGGTCCACGTCGACAACGACGTCAACCTTATGGCCCTCGGCGAGCACGTGATGGCCCACCCGGAAGTCGATCACCTCCTGTTCGTCAAAGTCGCCACCGGGATCGGCGCCGGGATCATCAGTGGTCGTCGCCTGCTCCGAGGCGCGGTCGGGGCCGCCGGCGACCTCGGCCACGTGGCGGTCCCCCACGCCTCCGACGTCCTGTGCACGTGCGGCAACACTGGCTGCCTCGAGGCCGTCGCGAGCGGCCACGCGATCATCAAACACCTCACCGCAGCCGGGGTGCCTGCCATGACGAACAGGGATGTCGTCGCGCTCGTCTGCAACGGCAACACCCCTGCCACACAAGCGGTTCATCAGGCAGGACGCACAATCGGCGAAATCCTCGCGACGTGCGTGAGCCTGCTCAACCCCGAGCTCGTCGTCATCGGCGGTTCACTCGCCCAGGCCGGCGAGAGTCTCATCGCCGGGGTGCGGGAGGTCGTCTACGGCCGCTCGCTCCCTCTCGCCACCGCCCACCTGCAGATCGTGCCGGCAACGACGGGCATCCAAGTCGGCGTCATCGGCGCGGCAACGATGGCTATCCAGCACGCCCTCGCCGCCGATCGTGTCGACGAGGTAATCGCCAGCGCATCATCGCCTCCGATCACAGTCGGCGGATAAACCCACTGTGGGACCTGTGAGTTGCGCTTTCAAGCGCTCGAACCCCCGTCGTGTTGACGGCGAGGCCTGCACCACGCAAGCCACGGTGATCCCTGTCGACACCTACCAGCCGTCAACTCGCCGCCCCCGCGTTGACGCGGGTCTGTCCAGCCTGTCCCGCTCGGAAATACGATTCGTATCGAGGCGATTCCTTGAATCGGCGTCGAGCTTCGCCCATGCCCGCCGGTCTGTTGAACGACCACCGTCCGAGGCATTCACCCCTTTAGGCTAATGAACATCGCGGCGCCCGCCATACGTTCCTACGGTCAGAAAGACGGGGTGCGGTCATCTGTTCGGGAGACCCCCGTAGACCGCGCCTGAGGGAGGCAATCATGCTCCGAATACCCACTGTCGCCGTCGCAGGGTGCGTTGTGCTGGGATTGTCGGCCCCCGCTGCGATGGCCACCGGCGACGCCGATCTCATCGCCGCCGTCAACCCCGAGACCGCAAAGCCCGGCGAAACCGTCATTCTGACCCTGCGTAACTGCGAGGACCCTAGCGGGGGCGGGCTTGCCGAGGGCGCGCTCATCGGCGGCGAGACCACGGCGAGATCACCCATCGGGATTACGCCTCTCGAGCTCGACGCCACTGGAGAGTACCCTCCCGGAACGCTCGTCGGCATAGCCACCATCACCGAAGATGCCAAGCGCGGAACCACAGAGCGCATCTACTTCGCCTGCTACTCGAACCAGAAAAAAGTCGTCGAGGCCACCGTCACCATCGCGCCCTAAGGGCTGTCCCGTAATCCCTGGCGGGCGCACGACGACAGCCACGGCACCTCGCTGTGTTGTCGGAACGCCCGAATACGCCCAGTATGAGGACGCTCCTCCGCCTTGCGATGCACCGCATCCGACGCCGCGCGCTGATCCACCGGGGATTACGGGACAGCCCTTAGCTGGTGCGCATCTCGCGAATTGAATCCTGGTGATCACGACCCACTTCGCGAGCCCGTTGATCAATCGCAGGGCTTTGACCAGCGCAGACGTCTGGGAGGCGTGTCGAGCCCTGCTTGCGAAGACACCCTGACACGATCAAGGAAGTGACGTTGACGATTGGGACGGCTTTGCTGCGGTCACTATCACTTGTCAAGTCATGATATTTCGTGGCGTGACACACGCATCTCAGTGTGGGCATTTTCGGGGCAGAACCGCTGTGGGTAGCGCTACGGCTCCCCACCGACTCACCCGTCGCTGGGGAAACGCGGAATCCCCACGTAGAAAGAAGGGTTCCATGAATACAAAGAAGGGTTCCGTGAATCCATGGCAGCGCTGCCTCGTGCTAACGGCTGCCTCGACGGCCGTGGCCGCAGGCAGTGCATTGCTACCGGCAAGTGCGGCCTCGGCAATATCAATGCCACATGGTGCCGTGCAGACGCTGAGCAGCCCCGCTGTCCAATCCGACAGGGCCAACGTCGACTGGAACAACCGCATCTACCGGCTGACCTGTGACGACATCGTCAGCACGGCAGTTCCGGTGACGGTGCGCAACGGTAGGGGGACCGCGGGAGGCGGCGCTATCGGGGGCTATGACCGTTGGGACGTGCGGATTCAGCAGATCGCGCAGGGGACACTGCCACGCCTCGGCAATGTGGCCGCCGTGCTGTTCTCGTGCAGTCCGCAGCCGAGCAACTTCTATGTCGAGGAACTGCGCATCTACCGCGCGACTGACGGCCGGGAGGTCGGTCGCACACCAACATTCCAGGTTGCCGGGCTGTCACCCAAGTACCAACCGAATACCGTGAGGTTCAGCAACGGACACCTTCTCGCAGATGTCAAGTTCTACGGGCCGGGCGATAGCCACGCCAGCGGCCCGTCGATACTCCGTCACGTCACGTGGGGCTGGAACGGCCGCGAATTCGTCAAGCAGTCCGAGGTCGAAGCTTAGAACTCCTGACGAAATGCCCTGGTCGGAGCAGACCTGTGCTTCCTGCATGATGGCTTGGGAAGATCTTCTTGAGGAGCGCGCGTGGCCGAGGGTAAAGCCGTGGAGCTGCTTCATCTGTCCGACCATGAGAACAGTGTCGTGATCAGAGTGCTGGGTCGGCGTGGGCCGGACGGGCTCGACGCCGAGGTCGTCGTCGCGAGCAGCTTCTGCAACGGCCGGCTCGGTCTCTACCTCTCGTAGCCCATCGAGGGGGCCGCCGACCAGCTCGACGTATTCGTGGCCGGGCCGAGGTCCGGGGCAGGGACGTCGCGATCCGCGCCATGTACCCGGCCCGCATCAGCCCGTCCATGCGGGCAGGATCGCACCGACCACTGTCAAAAGGTGCGGCTACGGGGCAACTTCGTACGTCACGACCGTGTCCGAGCAGCCCTCGGACAGCTTCTTCAGGGCGGCCCGCTCCTTGTCGTCCGCGGTCGGCTTCCACCTGAGCTTCGTGGCGGTCCAGTGGGCCAGGTAGGTGCACCGTGCGGACTCCGCCGACGGTTCTGGTGCTGCGGGTGCCGAGGGGGTCGTATCCGAAGCTGCTGTTCTGTCCGGCCTTGGCCAGGCCCGTGAGCTGGCCGCGTGCGTTCCAGGTGTAGTCGCGTATGCCGTCGGTCGTAAGTTGGCCGTCAGCGTCGTAGGTGAAGGAGCGGCCACTGTAGGTGGTGATGCGGTTGTCCTTGCCGAAGACCGTACCGTCCTCGGCGGCCGGCAGCGCAACATTCGCGAGGGAGCCGTTCAGGCCGGTCTGCAGGCCACGTTCGTCGCGGGTGTAGTTGAGGTCGCCGATGCTGCTGGCGCCCTGGGCGTAGGTGATGGCCTTGCATGACACAGCGACTGGTACTTCAGTGCAGGTCGGGAACTTCAAGAGCCGTATCGTCCAGGCCGAAAGTAGTTGGTCGCAAGCTGGTGCAGGAACCATAGGAAGAGCGGCGGACATCTCCTAAGCGATCAAGCTTGAGGAGACTGTGCAGTGCGGATCTACATCAGTGTGGATATGGAAGGCATCACCGGGCTCGTGGACGCCGATGATGTCCAGCCCGGCGGCCGGGACTACGAGCGTGGACGGCTGATGATGGCGGAGGACGTCAACGCCGCCGTCCGTGGCGCCGTCGCAGCCGGTGCCACAGAAATCACCGTCAACGATGCACACGGCCCGATGCGCAACATCCTGCCCGAGTCGCTGCACCCGGCAGCCCGCCTCATCCGCGGCAAACCCAAGCAGATGCTCATGCTCGAAGGCCTCACCCCCGAGCACGACGCCGTGATCTGCGTCGGCTACCACTCGCGGGCCGGGGCGCTCGGCGTACTGAGTCACAGCTTCATGGGGCACGAAATCGAAGACATGTGGCTGGACGGCCGGCCCGTGGGCGAAATCGGCCTGGCCCACGCCACCGCGGCCGCCATCGGCGTTCCGGTGGCGGTCCTCACCGGTGACGACTGCGCATGCGCAGAAATGACGGAATGGGACGCCTCGGTGACGACCGTGGCCGTGAAGTACGCGCGGGACCGATTCGCGGCAGATCTACGACCAGCGGAAGAAGCACGTGCGGCAATCGAGAAAGCGGTCGCTGCCAGTCTCTCCACAGTGCCGAAGGCGTCAGAAGTTCCTGCGGACCTGTCCGTCCTCACAGTCCGCTGGCAGTCCGCTTCCGTCGCCTCGACGCTCCTGGGCATTCCAGGGGTCACCTTGGCAGACACGCGGACCGTCCAGGCGCAGGGCACCCTACCCAGCCTTTATCGGCTGTTCGGCGTGTGGACGCGAGTGGCTGCCTCTCTGACCAACCAGCCACCATATTGCTGACCGTCGCGACAACGGCTGGGCGGTCATCGGGTCTCGCCCCACGGTGGCAGCATGGGCAAAGACAGGGCCGCCCGTCTCGGTCTACACACAGAGGCCTGTGGCTTCAGCCAAGGTGGTCGGACCGGTGGCGGACGGCGGTCTCGATGAGTGGGGCTGCCCTGTGTGCGGCGTGCGCGATGAGGATCAGTCTGACGTGGCGGGCTGCGGTTCGTAGAAGGTGCCGCCACGAAGCAGGGCGGAGAGGACGCTGGACCGGCGTCTGGCAACGTCGACGCGGATCAGGACTTGGGCGTGGAGCTTGTCCTGGGCGACCGTCTTGTCGTGGAAGGCCGGGGGACGTTGGGCCGCCGGGGCAGCGAACGCGGAGTGGAAGCAGGGCTGATGGGCCCCTTGATGCCTCCTCGCGACGGTTGTCCGCCGTGGCTTGAAGGCCTGGCACTGCGGAACGCCGCGGCGAGGGCCGAGTACGGCGGGAGGTGGCCCTCACCGAGAAGCTACGGCTGCCGCCGACTCTGGTCTCGCCGACACGCTGCCCGCCGATCCGGTGGTGATCAGCACCCGGACCGTCAGCGACCGCCACGCGATGCGATGCGGCTTGCGGCCAGGCTGTCCCCCGGTACGTCTGCCAGTTGAGCCTGCACTCGACAGCCCGGACCCATAGGTATCGATCGCTCGCCGGTTCATGAACAAGATCCTGGCAGTCCGGTCGGGACGGGTCCTGCGGCATGATCAGGTCATGACCGAGATCGTGTTGATGTCGGACCCGCAGGTGGTCGCCATACCCGTCACCGAATGCGGTGAGCCCCCTCGTGGACGTCTGTCGCAATGATTCGCTGATGGTGGATACCCGCAAGCAGGACCCGGCGAACGCCTTCGCATACCTGCGGGAAGGCGTCCTGGAACGACTGGTCGAAGCCCAGGAACTACTCCCGCAAGGTTTGCGGCTGCTGTTCGTCGAGGGATTCCGGCCTGCCTCCCTCCAGCGGGAGTACTTCGAGGAGTACGCCGGCCAGCTGCGCGCCGCCCAACCCGACTGGTCCGCCGAGCAGGCCCACTCGGCGGCGAGCCGCTACGTGTCACCGCCCGACATCGCCCCGCACAGCGTCGGCGTGGCCGTCGACCTCACGCTGGCCGACGCCGACGGGCGCGAGCTGGACCTGGGCGCGCGGATGAACGCGGACCCTGAGGAGAGCGCGGGCGCCTGCTACACCGATGCCCCCGGCATCAGCGAGGAGGCCCGTGCCAACCGCGGGCTCCTGGGCTCCGTGCTCACGGCGGCGGGGCTGGTGAACTACCTCACGGAATGGTGGCACTGGTCCTACGGGAACCGCTACTGGGCCTTGAACACGGGAGCAGTCGCGGCCCTCTACGGCCCGAAGGAGATCGGCTCACACGGTTGGCCCCAAGGGCCGTCTTGACGATCTTTCTTCGAACTGACGCAACCGGCACCCCGCCGAAGCGCGTCGGCAGTGGGAGAAGTTCACAAGACGTTGCCCGTCGTGGCCGTGCGAAATCGAACCGCGCGGCCCGGGAGGACCAGGAGCCGTTCCATGTCGGACAAGATCACGCTGCGCCCTGTCACCGCCGACGACCTCGACGTGTGGGAGCAGGAGTTCACCGGGCCGGAGGGCTGGGGCGTCCATCAGTGGTTCGGTTACCAGTCGACGGCCGACCTGCGCCGCCGCTTCGCGGAGAACGGCCTCCTCGGCCCCGACGGCGGGCTGTTCTCCGTCGTCGAGGGTGACGTGACGGTGGGCCGGGTCAAGTGGTTTCCCGGTACCTGGGGGCCCGCCGACCTGACCAACTGGAGCCTTGCCATCGGCCTGGTGCCCTCCGCCCGCGGCCGGGGCATAGGCACCCGGGCCCAGCGGCTCCTGACGGACTACCTGTTCGAGCACACCAGGGCCAATCGGATCCAGGCGTGGACGGACGTGGCCAACCTCGCGGAGCAGCGGGCCCTTGAGAAGGCCGGCTTCGTCAGGGAAGGCGTCCTGCGCTCCGCTGTATGGCGAGGCGGACAGTGGAACGACTCGGTGATCTACTCCATGCTCCGCGCGGAGCGGCCCGGCGATGCGGAGATCTGAGAGCGGAACGCCGAACGTCCGACGGGGCCCTGCGCCGCCCCTGAGGACGGAAGCGCCGGCGGCGGCGGAACAACCGATGCGGGCTGACGGGTCCCCTCCGTGAAGAACCCGTACACCGAGCCGCGATTGCATGACCGACAAGACCTTGTCCGACGATGATTGGGAACCACACCAGCGTGAATCAAGACCGAGTGCTCGAAGCCTTCCGCCAGGAAGCCGGGGCCCTGACCGATGCCGTGTCAGGACTGTCCCCGGCCGAGTGGAACCTTCCGACACGCTGCACTCCCTGGAGCGTGCTCGACCTGCTCGGGCACGTATGCGTCGTGATCGAATGGCTACCGAACATGCTGAACGCACCGGCACCCGATAAGCCAGAGATCTCGGCAGCGGAGTACTACCGCCCGGACGACCGCTTCTCGCCCCGGACCAACGACAGTCGGATCACACTGGCCAAGGACCGTGCGGCACGGTCGGCCGACGGCGCCGCCTTCGCCGGGGACTTCGCCGCGACCTGGCAGCGGGTCGACCAGTTGTGCCGGGTCCAGCAGGCCGGCCGGACCGTACGAACGCGTCATGGCGACGCCATGCTCCTGTCGGAGTTCCTCCTCACCCGCGTGGTGGAGGTCGCCGTCCACGGTCTCGACCTGGCCGACGCACTCGGTCGCAAGCCCTGGCTGACCTCGCCCGCCGCCGACGCCGTGACGGAATTGCTCCTCGGCACGGAACACACTGCGGCCACCGACGAGCTGGGGTGGAGCCGGACGCGCTTCCTGCGCAAGGCCACCGGCCGGGAGCCGCTGGACGCGGAGGAGGCCGAGCAGATCGAACGGCTCGGCCTCCGATGGCTCGCCCTGGGCTGAGGGCGTGCAGATCTTTAACCCGTGGCTTCCGGTGCGGTGGGTCGTTGGTCTGGTATGGGTAGACCGGAAGTGCAACGGGTCGTTCTGGCAGCGAAGTTCGGGACGATCCTTCCGCATCTGGACGAGTGGCAGCGGCGTCTGCTGATGGGGCGGAGGCCCGATCGCTCGGAGCAGTACGCCGTCGGCCTGCTCTGGTCGGCCGAACCGATGCCCGGCTGGGACAGCGAGAAGCAGCCGTACACCAGCTTCCGCTCCGGCAAGGCCGACAGCCCCGGCTACACGCAGGAGCAGGCCGCACAAGTGCGCCGGTTCCAGGCAGAACTGCTCCGGCTGAGCACCGAAGTGGCGACGCACCCGCACCGCCGGCCCCCGCAACACCCGAACCGACACCACCGTCAACGCCAGCCGGTTCTCTTGCAGTGGCAGAATGCCTGATCACGGACGAGCACGCGGGAGATCCCATGAACGATCAAGGCACCCCTGGCTCGGCAGAAGGCTTCAGCGTCTTCGCTGTCGACGCCAACTGGCCGGAATCACGGCAGGTCACGGGTCACGGCTACAACCGAGCCACCGGCGACATCCATGTGTACCTGTGGTTCGGCTCTCCGTACTTCGACCCCCAGGTCGAGCACGTCACGGTCTTCAGCGCCTCCTCCGGCAATGCAGAGGCCAGCGAGGCCCTGGAAGGGGCTTTCGAGATCTACTACCACCCCGGCGAGGAACCCCCGGCCGGCCTGCCGGCCTCCGAACCCGTCACCATCACCACAGACGGGAAACCCATGACGTTCGAACTCTGGCGCAACAGCAGCAACCGCTACTGGGTCGCACGGGGATGCGTCGAGGGCACTGAAGTGGTCCTGTCCGGCTCCGAGATTGAACCCAGCGAGCTCAGCCTGGTCCGCGTGAGCGACCTGACCTCGTTCTCGAACCCATTCGCGTCTCTCGGGTAACTGCACTACACGGCGGCCCTCAGCACACTGTACGGGAAATGATCTCCGCCGATACGGGCAGCGATCTCCAACCCAGCTCAGCCACACCGGTCAGAGCTATTCGTCAAACCCGTCGGGCAATGGCTGACCAGCCTCAGGAGGCCCGGCGGGCTCGGCAAAAACCCGGAACGGGCGCAACGGCGGGCCGAACAGCTCACCGCCATCGACCCCGACTTGAACCCCTGCACACTCGGCTGGACCGTCGACTGGCAACGCCACCACACAGGCCTTCGTGCACTCCTGAACGCCGGGGCGAGCCTGGACGAGGTCATGCCCGGCGTCACCTGGCGCGGAGACGACATCGGACGCTGGCTCACCCGGCAGATCCGAGACTGGGCACAGCCCAACGAGGAAGAGAGGAAGAACAGCGGCGGCTGGTCGAGGTGGGCGTGAAACCGGCTGCACGGCCCCAGAAGACGGCTGCACTTGGAGGCCCACTGGGGCCGGGAAGGGCTCCGACGCCTTCACGCGGGGCGTAGCAGCCCTCCAGCAGTACACCCAGCGGGAGGGAAAGACCGTCGTCGGAAGGCGGCACGTGGAAGGGCTCCCGGACGGCACCTCCGTACGCGCGTTGGTGCTCGCTTCGGGACTCTGGTTGTGCTGTGCGCGTTTCGTGCTGTACACGGACAGATCGGGGCGGCGGGTCAGAAGCTGCTGCCGCTGTCGGTCGTCTGAGGCTTCGGCCCGGCGGGCGTGCGATAGGTTGCCCGCCATGACTGAGCTTGGACCCGTCGCCTGGCCACCTGCCCCGATAAGGACCGAGCGGCTCGTGCTCCGCGAGTCCGAGGCCCGGGACCGTGCAGCGTTCATCGAGCTGTTCGCCTCGCCAGAGGTGGGCGCCTACATCGGTGGCGCTCGACCGCGTGATGAGCTCGAGCGCGCGGTGCCTGAGGTGCCAGGGCGGCGCCCCGGCCTTTTCGTGATCGATCTCGACGGAGCGATGATCGGCATGATCACGCTCGATCGGCGCGACGCAGAGCGTCCGGGTCACGTCCGTCCGAATGCCGGGGAGGCCGAACTCGGCTACATGTTCCTGCCGGAGGCGTGGGGATGCGGGTACGCCACCGAGGCATGCGCGGCGGCACTCGACTGGTTCACCGACGCGCTTCCCGGCGAGCCGGTGGTGCTCAGCACCCAGACCGCCAACGACCGCGCGATGCGCCTCGCGGCGAAGCTGGGGTTCACCGAGGTGGAGCGGTTCGAGGAGTACGGCGCCGAGCAGTGGTTCGGCGTGTGGTCCTCGGTCACGTCGTCCGGTTGAGCTCGTGCTCGACAGGGTGGCGGCGTAGAACGCCCGTCGCGGTTCGTCGACCTCATCGCGGTGCGCCCGACCTCTTAACGACGAGCTCGACCTGCCCTGGGACCCACCTCGATCAGACTCATCCGCCGGGAGGTTGAAACTCTCGCGCACGCGCAGCCCCACATCGCGCGACTGACGTGGAAGATAACCGCGGGCTCTGCAGTAGCCGCAGCCTGCCACCGCACGGTTGCGCTGCATCGCAGCTTGAGGAGGGGGCGGGATGGACGGTCTGGGATGGGAGCAGTGGGCTGCACTGGGGATCGCTCCTGCTGAGCTACCCGATGACTGGGGGTGGAAGCTGACTCGGCCTTCGGGCCGCGGGTTCGGGGACGATGCCGTCGATTACGCTGCCGTCCTGCGCGATGGGCATACGGTTGTCGTGGAGGAGTCGCCGGGGGTCGCGCTACGCCGCCGTAAGCGGCCGTGGCACCGAGCAGCACCCTACGCTTCAGGGCGTCCTACCTGCCGTTCACGGCGGAGACCCCCTTCGGATTGTGGATCTTCAATCTCGTGCCGGTGACGACGAAGATCACGCGGGTCGTACCTGGAGCCAGATAGTATGGTTCCGGGTGCTGGCATGGTGGGCCCTGGGACCGCAAGGTCGTGAAATTGCAGCGTTGGTGCTCCGTCTCGAACAGGCCGCAGCCGACCCCCGGAACCGTCGATCCCCTGGCGCCGACGGCTGTTCGGAACTGCCCGCACTGCGATCAGCCCGTCACGATCGTCGCCCTGCTCGCGACGCCGGAAGCCGCCCGCCCCACCATCACCAACCGTGTCTCCGAGGTCGCCCCGCTATGGCGACTTCAATGAGATTCTGCTGACCGGGCCCGCCGACCGTCAGGCCAGCGAGCGCAACTGGTCCAGTTCGCTGCCGATCGCTTCCCGCAGCACATCATGCTGCGGACCGAGCCTGAACTGCTCGTCGCTCCACCGTTCACGCGGATAGAGCCACACCGGAGCACCCACCACATCGGCCGGCTCCCACTCGAACCGCGGCCACACATGCGCATGCAGGAACGGGTCCGTGTTCCCCAGGATCTCCAGATTCACCCGTCGGAAAGCCGGGTCCAGCCGCCGACAGGCCCGCTCAACCGCTTCACCGAGCTGGTCCATGTCGGACAGGAACGACAGCCGCTTCGCCTTCGGCAGGTCGGACAGCCGCTGCACATCCGGTTCATCCACGAGAAGAACCGAGTACCCCGGCAGGAACTGAACGTCCCCGATCACTGCGAACCCCGACGTCAACCGCCGCAAGACGGTGGGGTTCTCACCCCGCAGAGCAGTCCCGATCCGGTCCATCCGCCAATCACTAGTCATGGCCAGAACCTACATGCCGGTGATCAAGGACCGCTCTTCGCTCCTCATCCTCCTCACATAGCTCAAGGGCCAAGCAAGTGGGGCGAGGAGCGGCCCCGGCGTTTTCAATTCAAAGATCCCCATCATCAGGACACTGACGGACTGGCTGACGCTCTCAGCGGTACGGGTACGGACGCTCATCACGGGGCCCTCTCTCGGGGTGAATGTTCTCGACATAACGGGGGTGCCACTCCCCCGCCGCCGGGGGGTCGGAGCAGCCGGGCTGCTCCGACCGTGGATTGATGGGGTGTCAGACGAGGTCGGCTACCAGTGCGGTCGCATTGTTCGCGCGGCTGGACGCGTGCTCGATGGCGGCGGCCGTGAGCGAGCGTGCGGCACACTGCGGGCTGCCGGTCAGGTACGCGGCCCGCCGCTACGACCGCGACCGGACACGGCCGGAAGAAGGCCCGGGTTCTGACTGTCACCGGTTTGGGCCTGGACTTTCCCCACGTCGTGCAGGCCGCCCGCATCCTCCAGCGCCGTGCCGATGCCGCTGGCGGGAAGTGCACCCGCGAGACCGTCTACGTGATCACCAACCTGACCTCGGCACAGGCCTCACCCCAGCGAATCGCCTACGTCGCCAGGTCGCAATAGATCATTACAAACCGGCCCCACTTCATCTGTGACACTACCTTCGCCGAGGAGACGCCCCCAACATTTTTAAGCGCTATCCGTGTTCCGGGATCGCACATGGAATTGAACGATTCATTCGCCTCGCGCGAGTTCTCGTCCAAGCTGTACGGGTGTCTCATTTGGCATGTCCCAGTGTTGGGTTCATTTCCCCTGTTGAGAAGCGCGTCAGACTATGGCCTCAGACGCTGCTGTCGTTCCGATCTTGAGTTGTGTGCGTCGAACGGGCGTCTCGATCGGGTGATCGCCGTCAGCTGTGGGCATGAGAACAGGGCCTCTTGGTAGCTCGGGGTTGCGAAGCCAACGAGACCCAGGAGACCCTGTTGCCGCAGTTGTACGCGTTCGCACTGATGGAGTTCAACTGCGTTGCCCCGTCGTGCGATTGTGTCGCCCACCGGTTCGGAAACGCGGCCGATCACCCGGAGCGTGTTGGGCGGTATCCGTCGGACATGACGGATACGGAGTGGGATCAGGCCCGGCCGCTGCTGCCGGTGGCTGGCTGGCTGGCTGCGGGGCCGAGGCGGGCAGCCGCGCACAACCAAACGCTTCGCCGTGGACCGCAGTGCCTCCACCTTCGACGGCACTGCGTCCATGCCGAACAAGCCGGCCATCTCCCGGCAGCTCAAGGGGCCTTGGCCGAGACGGTGCCGGTCCGCGAGAGCGGTGAGGATGCGCTGGTAGTCCAGCGACAGCACCGAGAAGGTCAGCCCCTCGCTCCACATAGGCACCCGCGACTTCGCCTTCGCGGCCGTTGCTCCGGAAGGCGCCGGCACGGCCGGAGCATGGCCTTGCCCGGTCTCGACCGTGGGAGCCATGACCTCGCCGACCCGTGAGCGGGCCACCGTCCACTCCTTCCATTCCTGCTCGGCCACGATCAACTCGGCCTGAATACGGTCGGCCTCCTCCCGCAACTCATCCACACGACGGCGAGCAGCAAGTTCACGCTGTTCCAGCAGCCCCACGACCGACGGCATCCACGACCCCCACAGAAGCGGTGACACGACAGTCCACCACTCCCACGGAACCGCACTCCCTACCCCTGACCAGCAGAAACGCGGCCCTCAAACACAGAAAGACAACAGCGTCTCACTCGCATACCGAACCCAGTCCGCCTCACCGGAGCCGACGTGCTCCTTGCCGAGACGGCGGATCAGCTCAGTCCACACGGCCCTGCTCCACTCCGTGAAGCGCCGATGCACTATGGGGGCCGATGGACCAAAGCATGGGGGAAGCCGGCGTCAGCTGCTGCCCGACGTTGCGATGAACACGATTGCCTCGAGCACCTCATGGTCCCCGAAACGCTGACGCCCGCCCCCCTGTCCGCGCGGGTGCGCCCGGAACCACTGCCTGGAACGCGCCCCACAGGCGGTCGGGGACCAGGCACCCAAGGATCGCCACGCACACACTCTACTGGCCAAATGAGGCGTCTCCACCCGTCAGAACCGACCCGGTTTTCTCTGATTGAACGCTTGATTGAACGCATTCCCATGGTTACGGTCAGGCCTGCATTGAAACGTCTCAGGCGATGAGGAGCCGTGCTCCGCGTGCTCGTCGAGTGAGGTCGTGGACGACGTTCATGCGCCTTTCTGCGTGCAGATTTTCACGCGGAGGGGCAGCTGTTGACGTGCCTCGCCCCTGACGCCATTTCGTGCTTTCCGTACGCCTTACGAAGGGATTTCACGTGACGACTGGAAGTCCACTCAGCCGCAGGCAGATTGTGGGTGTGGGAGGGGCACTGGCCGCCGGAATGGTCCTGCCCCTGGCGACCCCGCAGCCCGCTTCAGCCAAGGGCCAGGGGAAGGACGGCGCCGACGGCTCCGTAGCCTCGTCGAAGCCGCAGGTGCTCCAGGTGAACTCGATGACCGAGCCGCTGGGCACCCAGACATCGCCGCGGTTCAGTTGGCAGCCTGCCGCAGCCCTGCAGACGGCCTACCAGGTGCAGGTAGGAACCAGCGCCGGCCGGAGCGACTTGTGGTCGTCGGGGAAGGTCAAGAACTCCAACAGTACCGAGGTCGTCTACAACGGCAAGGCACTGACATCGCAGAGTGACTACTACTGGCGCGTACGCACCTGGGACGAGAACGGGAAGGCGTCTCCCTGGAGTGAGACGACACTCTGGGAGACCGGGCTGTTCACCGAGAAGGACTGGAGCGAAGCCAAGTGGATCGGCGGCCGCGCGGAGCAGGACCATGACTGGACGGACTTCACCGAGACGGTGGTCTTCCGCGGCGGGTCCGCCCCGGCAACGGGCCTGATCCTGCTCTTCCGGGCCGAGCCCATCGGCAAGACCTGGGGCGAGGCTCTGTCTTGGACCATACGCAAGAACGACACCGCCTTCGAACTCGTCATGGCCGCCAAGCACTACGCCGGCAACACCTGGATCGACGACGGGACGACCGAGCCCGACTGGGGCGTCAACCACTACGACCCCCAGAGCGAGACCAACCCCACCGCCACGGGCACCAGGAGCGTGAGCATCGCGACCGTCACGTTGCCCGACAGCGTTGGCCTGACCTCGTCGACCTGGGACTCCCAGGACCACACAGTGGTCATCTCCGTCAACGGCCTGACCGTGACCACCACCATCAATGGTGTCGAGGTCGACACCCGGACCCTTGAGGGCGACCAAATCCGGCGGCACGGAACCATCGGCTTCGGGGCGAACACCTCGGCCACCGTGCGCAGCGTGAAGGTCAAGGGGAGCGGAGCTCGCGACTTCTCGGCCGATCTGCGGGAGGGAGCCAACCCCTTCGAGAGCGGCATCGGCACCGTCGATGGCCTGACGTTCGTCAGCAAGAACGCGATGCTGCCGATCGCCAATCCCTCGGCGCTCCTGCGCAAGTCGGTCGTTCTTCCTGGAGGCCGTATCTCTTCGGCCCGCCTCTATATCAGCGGCGCGGGGTGCTTCACCTTCACCGTGAACGACCAGTCCCTGACAGTTGATGGGAAGAAGCCGACCGAGAACGGGAGCAACATCCCCCGCCTGTTGAGCGACCACAGCACCTACGACCGCACCGTCCTCTACGACACGTTCGACGTCACGAACGCCCTGCGCGCCGGGAGGGAGAACGTCCTCGCCGCCGAGCTCGGACGCGGATGGTACGGCGTGACCACTCCGTGCGAGTGGTTCTGGAACCTCGCCCCCTACGTCGGCGCGCCTCGGCTGCGGGCCAAGCTGGTCGTGACCTACGAGGACCGCTCACCCGTGACCGTGACCACCGGGTCGTCCTGGCAAGCGGCAGACGGCCCAACGCTGTTCGATTCGGT
Organism: Streptomyces sp. NPDC057565; assembly: GCF_042801455.1. Classification (NCBI taxonomy): domain Bacteria; kingdom Bacillati; phylum Actinomycetota; class Actinomycetes; order Kitasatosporales; family Streptomycetaceae; genus Streptomyces; species Streptomyces sp. NPDC057565. Next base: position 41,083 of record NZ_JBHVFU010000064.1, read on the forward strand.
CTACAGCGGTGAGAAGTATGACGCTCGGCGGGCGGCCGAACTCGGTGACTGGCGCTCGGTCGGCTACCGGCAGCGCAACGGCTGGGAGACAGCCACCGTGATGATCCCTCCGGGGAGCTGCTCGGGCCCCTCTCCCAAGTACCACGGCATGCTTCCCGCCACCAAGGTTCCCGACGGGTTCACGGCGGCCACCGTCCGGGCCCATGAGGCGGAGCCCGTCCTTGTGAACCAGACCCTGCAGGCCAAGGCGATCAACGAGACCTCGTCTGGTTCCGGTGTGTGGGTCGTGGACTTCGGTCAGATCGTGACCGGCTTCGTTGTCGCCGACTTCGCTGCCCTGTCCCGCTCCGTCGAGGGAATCACCATCCGCATGCGTGGCGCAAACAGCGTCACCGGCTCCGGCACCGCGGCCTCGCCCTACGTGGTCGCTGAGGAGAACTACTTCCACGACGCCAACCTGCAGACGAACTACTACACCTTCAGCAGCGCCTCGAAGCAACGCTGGGAACCGCAGTTCGGGCACTTCGGATTCCGTTACCTCGAAGTCCGCAACATCGAGGCGGTCCTCGGTCGCGGCCTGAGCCTCCCGCGTGACAAGGCGCTGTTCACCGTCAATGTGGCCCGCTCCGGATTCACCCGCACCGGCACGTTCACGACCGGCAATGCGCTGATCAACCGGATCCAGAGCAACCTGGAGTGGGCTGAGCAGAACAACCTCGTCCAGAAGCCGACCGACACCCCCTCACGGGAGAAGAACGGCTGGACCGGCGACACCATGGCCAGCTCGGAGTCGCAGTCGCTCACCTGGGACGTCAACGCGGCCTTCACCAAGTATTTGCGCAGCTTCCCCGACGGTCAGATCTCCACCGGGCAGCTCCCCATGATCCTGCCGGCGGCCAAGGGCGGCTACGGCTACGACCAGACGCCCGGCTGGAACGCGACCTGGAAGGCCGTCCCGGCCTGGGACTCGGCGTACTTCGTCATCCCCTGGGAGCTGCAGAAGTACTACGGCAACAGCGTCCTGTTCGAGGAGCTCTACGACCACCAGGACTCGCTTCTGGCCACCTACGAGAAGCTCTTCACCGCGGACAACAGCTACAAGTTCAACGCGGCGCTGGGCGCGTACTCCGGAGCCGAGAGCGGCGGCAGCAATGCCGTCATCAGCTTGGCCTTCTACATCCACTTCTGCGACTACATGGTCGAAGTCGGCACCCTTCTGGGCCGGAACAAGCGGGCTTCCTACTACAAGGGCCTCGCCAAGACCCTGCGCAAGGCGTTCATCATCAACTACTGGAACATCGCCAGCGGTTCCTTCGACCAGGGCAGTCTCTCCAGCGAGAATGCCATGGCCGTCGCCTTCGACCTCGTTCCCGGCTCCGACCTGCCCTCCGACGACCCCCGGTACCTCGCCGGCGGCAAGACCGTCGCCGAGAACAAGGCAGCCCTCGCCAAGTTCTGCGCGGACCGCATAGTCAACGCGAATTACCACATCCAGAGCGACATGTACGGGTCGCGCTACGAGTTCAACATCCTGTCGGACTACGGCTATACCGACATCCTGCTCAAGGCGGTGACGGCCGCCACGTCGCCGTCGTACGCCAACCAGATCGCCCAGGGGGCCACCTCCCTGTGGGAGAGCTGGTCCAGCGGCTCGCTCAACCACCACTACCGCAGTCTGGTCTCTACCTGGTTCTACCAGAGCCTGGCTGGTATCCGGCCGACGAGCATCGCCTACGAGACCCTGCGAATCCGGCCCTACATCCCGTCGGTCTCCGTCAACAGCAAGGTTCCCACCTCTACCTCCGACACGGACCTGAACCCCGCGTCACTGGATCACGTCGCGGCATCGATCAATACGGTCCGCGGTAAGGTCACATCGAATTGGTCGCGTCGCACAGACGGCCGGGTCACGCTGAAGGTGACCATCCCCGCGAACACCAATGCCGAGCTGTGGGTGCCAACTCAGGGCAAGTCCGTCGAGGCGCCCCAGAGAGTCAAGTTCCTTCGCACCGAGACCGCTGGTGGAGCCTCCTACCAGGTCTACACCGCGACTGCGGGCACATACACGTTCAACGCCTAGGTCTCATCGGGCCCGGGCCGCATCACGCGCCCGGTTTTCATCCCGTAGGACTACGGCTAACTGGCTGTTCTCTATCCGCTCGCGTGGTCGGTCCGCTTCGAACAGGGCCCTGGATCGGGTGAGTTGTCGGGTGGGGAGGCATGATGGAAGGGCCTCTTGGTAGCTCGCGGTTGTTGCTCCAGCGAGTGACAAGAGGCCCTGGTGTCGAAGTGTTGCGTGGTGGTGGTCGGGGAGTCCAGCCGGGCTACCCGTCGGTGTGACTGTCTCGCTCACCGGTTCGGGAACGCGGGCGAACGGCCCGACTGAAGTTTCCCCGTGATCTTGGACACTCGTCGGTTATGCCGCGAGGGCGTGTTGATGCCGCTGCCTGGTCTCGGCTGGGGTGAGGTAGCCGAAGG
>NZ_JBHVFU010000065.1:0-43319 GCF_042801455.1 Streptomyces sp. NPDC057565
ACCTCGACATCCGCAGACGTGATCGACTCGGCGGCATCCTGCACGAGTATCAACATGCCGCTTGAACTGCGCGGATGAAGTTATCGGCACCCACAGTGCTCCCGCCCGGCCCGCTAACTCTTTGACCACGGCCTTGACTTGCCTGGTCAGACGGGCTGTGCGTCGCTGGTATCGCTCCAGGACTCCGGGCACCTGCTCGCGGAAGGTGTGGCGGCAGCCGCGCGTGGGGCACACAAGGCGCCGCACCCGTACGCGGACCACCACCCGTCGACCGTCGACCGGTATGTCTGCCACGGTCCGCCAGTGATAGCCATGCACGCGTCCCGACGAGGCCCGCATGTCGGGCAGACCGCGGTGTCCTTCGGAGTCCGTGCCCGCACCACGATCCGCTCACCCTCGGCGGCCACATCCTCGATGACCAGCGGGGACAGTCCCGAAAACACCGTCTGCACAAGCTCGTTGACATCCATCACACTGATGTCAACGACCCCTCACAACTCTACGTCACCACCGAATATGAGACAGGGCCGTTAAATTGACACACCCCCCTGTCGGACCTCGGGATCGTCGACGTATCGTCAATTCTCTGCTTCTTGTGGGGTTTCGCCTTCCCGGCTGGCCTTCCCGCCGAGCAGGTGCTGGCGGGCAGCCGGTGGCACGGCAAACGGTTCGTCGCGCTGGACGACTCCAAACCGCTGATCTGCCAGGCGGATGACAGCAGCCTTTCCTGAGGATCAACCACACAGTCACTCGCCGTGACGGGCACGGACATCAACCCATGTCGTGTCCGGTCACCGCACGTGCATAGGACCGCAGGGCGGCGACGACTTCCACGCGGGTGCGCCGACCGGCAAGGATCTCCATCTGATAGCCGTCCTCCATAGCGACGAAGTTCGCCGCGAGGAGCCTGGGCGGGTCCGTGAGGACGAAGTGGCCCTGGGCCTGGCCCAGCACCAGGACGCCGTAGTACACCGCGATCTGGCGCTCGGTCAGCGCGCTGTCGAGGGCGGCGGCCTTGGCGTCGCGCAGGCAGCGGGGCCAGTACTCGTACAGCAACCGCGTCAGCGCGTCCTCGGGGCCGGTGGCCGGGCCGTGGTCGATGCAAGCGCGCAGTTGGTCGCGGGCGTCGGTGAAGCGCTCCGCGGCCCGTTCCCGCTCCTGGCTGTAGCGTTCGATGGCCTGCTGGTAGGTCTCGTGGACGAGGGCGTCGAGGTCGCCGTAGTAAAGCACGGCCGCGGGCGTCACCCCGGCCTCCTCGGCGATGTCGCGCAGCCGCAGCCCGTCCAGGCCGCGCGCTAGCAGCGCCCGCTGCACGGCCGCACCCAGTTCCGCCCGACGGGCCTCCTTGCCCTGTTTCTTCGCTGCCATGACCTGCCCACCTTCACCCGTCCACCATCTTCATTCTTATTTAACAATATCCTCCCAGGTCTTGACGCACTTGCCTACCACTTCTTAAATCTGCGTTTAACAGATGGCGTCGCACGTGAGGAGCCCCGCCGTGACGCTCAACCCGCATGACACCGACTCCGGAGCGCGAGTCGGCGCTTCCCCCGTCTCCACGGGCAAGGGCCTGCGCAGCGGCACCGTGGGCCTGCTCGGCGCCGTCGCGCTCGGGCTGTCCTCCGTCGCCCCGGCCTACTCCATCGCCGTCACGCTCGGCCTGGTCACGATGACCGTCGGGCATCTCGCCCCCGCCGCGCTGCTGATCGGCTTCGTGCCAATCCTGTTCACCGCGTTCGCCTTCCGGGAGCTGAACCGGGACATGCCGGACTGCGGGACCACGTTCGTGTGGAACACCCGCGCCTTCGGCCCCTGGACGGGCTGGCTGATCGGCAGCTGGGTGCCCACAATGGCCTCGCTCTTCGCGATGACCGCGCTAGCCCAGGTCAGCGCCGGCTACCTGCTCTCGATCGTCGGCCTCGACGGCCTGGCGGGCGACGGCACCGCCGTGACCGTCACCGGTCTCGTCCTGCTCGCCGGTGCGACCGTCCTCGCCCGCCGGGGCCTGCAGATCGCCACCGCCGTCCAGTACGCGCTGCTCGGACTGCAGCTGGTGGCGCTCTTCGGGATCGGCTTCGCCGCCTTCACCCGGCCCGGTGCCGCCACCCCGTCGCTGTCCTGGCTCAACCCCTTCGCCTTCCAGGGCGCCGGGCCGTTCGCCGAGTCGGTGCTGCTGTGTCTGTTCATCTACTGGGGCTGGGACGCCCTGATCACCGTCAACGAGGAGAGCAACGACGCCGACCGCGTTCCAGGCCGGGCCGTGCTGATCTCCACCTTCGTACTGCTGGCCACCTACCTGTTCACCGCCTTCGCCGCGGTCGGCTACGCCGGAACCGGCACCACCGGGATCGGGCTGGGCAACCCCGCCAACGCCACGGACTTCCTGTCCGCCCTGGCCCCACCCCTCGTCGGGAACGCGCTGGCCACCGTCGTACAGCTCGCCGTCTGCGTCAGCGCCCTGTCCGCGATGGTCACCTGCCTGGTCGGCAGCGGGCGCGGGTGTCTGTCGATGACCGCCCATGGCGCGCTGCCGAAGGTCTTCGCCCGTATCCACCTGCGGCACAGGACGCCCACGGTCGGCACGGTCTTCTTCGGAGCCGCCACCGCCGTGACCCTGGTGGTGCTGAAGCTGGCCTCGCCGCGGTTCCTGGGCGACGCGATCCTCTCCATCGGCCTGCTGATCGCCTGCTACTACGGCGCCACCGCGTTCGCCTGTGTCTGGCACTTCCGGCACCGTCTGCGCGCGTCCGGGCGCGATCTGCTGTTCAAGGGCGTACTGCCCTTGCTGGGCGGTCTGATGATGCTCGCGGCCTTCGCCCGCAGCGCCTACGACATGATCGCCCCCGACTACGGAAGCACCTCCTTCCACGGCATCGGCGGTGTCTTCCTGCTGGGGATCGGCTCCGTCGTCCTAGGCATCCCACTCGTCCTGCTCGTCCGCCGCTACTTCCCCCGCTTCTTCCGCGAGGGCAAGACCTCCGTCGTCCGACCGACCGTCAACGAAAGCTGATCCCGATGCGCACCCTGGCCATAGCCGCCCTGCAGACCGCCCCCGTGGCCTACGACCTGGAAGCGAGCTGGTCCCGGTTCGCCCACCAGGTCCGGACGGTCCGTGAGGTCTTCCCCCACGTCCAGCTGGTCGTCGTGCCGGAGCTGTTCCTCGCCGCGGAGGGGCCGCTGCTCGGCGAGCGCCCCGAGAACTGGATGGAACAGGCCGCCGTCACCCTCCCCGGGCCGCTCACCGACCGGCTCTGCGAGCTCGCCGCAGAGACCGGTCTGTGGCTGGTCCCCGGCTCTGTCTTCGAGCGCACGGACGACGACACGATCCACAACACCGCCCTGGCGATCTCCCCGCAGGGCGAGATCGCCGCCCGCTACCGCAAGGTCTTCCCCTGGCAGCCCTACGAAGGGGCGGAACCGGGCGACTCCTTCACCGTCTTCGACATCCCGGACGTGGGCCGCATGGGCCTGGCCATCTGCTACGACGGCTCCTTCCCCGAGACCATGCGCCAGCTGGCCTGGCTCGGTGCCGAGGTCGTCGTCCAGCCCACCCTGACCACCACCCGCGACCGGGAGATGGAACTGGTCTGCGCCCGGTCCAACGCCTGGACCAACCAGCTCTACGTCGTCAACGTCAACGCCTCCGACCCGGCCGGCGTCGGCGCGAGCGCGATCGTCGACCCCGAGGGGACCGTCCGCCAGCAGGCGGGCACGGGCGAGGAGATCCTCGTCGACGTCCTGGACCTGGACGCGGTCACCCGGGTGCGCCGGTACGGCTCCGCGGGCATCAATTGCCCCTGGAGCCAGCTGGCCCGTTACGGATCGACGATCGAACTGCCCATGTACGGGGGCACGTTCCGCACGCCCGAGTGGCTCAAGGAGACCGAAGAGAACTGAGACCGAGGTCGCATCCGGGCGGTCCCGGGTGCATGCGACCGCCACGCGGTGCCGTCCGTTCCACCGTCCCGTCGCGGTGGAACGGACGGCACCGCGCTGTCGCACGGGAACCGCGCGGACCGTCCGCCACTGTGAGCCGACGGTCCGGGCGGGGCGATACGTACCGGGAGTCGCAGATTTCCTCGTCCGAACCGCCACACGCTGCTCGCGCGCCGACGCGCCACGGGCTACTGACGCAAACCACCCCCATCAAGCCGATCGCGAAGGGGTATCCGAAGCTCCAGCTCAACTCAGGCATGACCTTGAGTTCGTGCCGTAGATCGTTCCCACCAGCGTGGGCGCAAAGAGGATGGCCGCCCACAACGAGATCTTCTTGAAGTCGTCGCTCTCAGGGCGCTGACCTGTGCAGATCGCTTTACGAGGCGTGCTGACCTGCGGCTTTGCTTGTTTCCGGTGCTTTCACGGTGACGCCGTTTTACGCAGTCGATTCTCCCCAGCCGCTCCCCAGAGCGACTTCATTCTCCCTGATTCTCCCCAGCGGTCGCTGGTTCTTGGCGGCGTTTCCGCTGGTGAGGCGGCTATTCTGGGCTTGCGAGACGGCTACGCACCGCATCGGAGTGAGGCTGGCGTGCAGCTATCGGCCTCCCCCCTGGAGCCGGTGAGCCGTGGCCTCACGCTGACCATGTGCTCGAAGGCGTGTGGTTGAGGCGGCAGCGAACATCACCCCAGCCGCGTACGGGCGCGGGTGTCGTGTTAGGGGCCGTAAGGGCTCCCCCTGCCGAGGAAGGGCTTCAGGTCGTCGGCGCGTGGGTCGGGAATGTCGGGCAGCTGGGGCCGCCGACCGGGTCGTGTCCGAGCTGGGCGGCGCCGACCTGCTGTTCAACAACGCGGGTGTCATGTTGCCCGCCCCGATCGAGGAGCTGGCCACCGACCAGTGGCAGCTCTAGATCGACCTCAGCGTCACCGGTCTGATGAACACCATCGCCGCGTTTACCCCGCAGTTGGTGCGGGCCGCCGACGAGCGTGGTGTGGCCGACCTGATCAACACCTCGTCCGTCGCGGCGCAGAACATCTTCCCGTATTTCGCGGTCTACGCTGCCACCAAGGCGTACGTCACTCACCTGTCTCGGACCCTGCGGGCCAAACTCGGAGCGAAGAGGGTGCGCGTGGCGGCCATCGAGCCCGGCATCGTCGCTCCCGAACTGCAGAGTCACGTCACCGACAAGGGCACGCTGGAGTGGCTGGAAGGAGCGAAGGAGTCGATGGAGTGGCTCACGCCGCAGGACATCGCCCAGACCGTCGCCTTCCTGACGAGCCTCCCGCCGCGGGCCAACCTGCAGCAGGTCACCATCATGCCCACCGCTCAGGCCAGCTGACCGCGCGGCCGCAGGCCGCCGTCCGCGCACGGCGGGCGGCGGCATGGCGCTCGGATCGGGTCAGGCGAGACCGAGCAGGGCGCGGACCCGGTCATGCGGGAGGGCCGGTGTGCGGTGTCCCCGACGGCCGGTCATGGGTTCGTTGGCGACGAGGGCGTTGAGCACCGCTTCCTCGACGCACTGCACGGCCGCTTCGTAGAAGGGATCGATCCGGCCCCACGGGACGAAGCGGAGGTTGTCGTAGTCCTCCTCGGTCGGATCCCCCTCGGGGAAGGTGCTGTTGAGGGCACCGGCGTTGGCGGTGGAGAAGGCAAGGAAGATGTCGCCGGAGAAGTGGCCGCCGCTGGTGCCGGTGCGGGCCAGGCCAAGGGCAGCGCGGCGGGCGAGGGCCTTGCACTGGCCGGGGAGCAGGGGCGCGTCGGTCCCGAGGACGACGATGACGGAACCCGCCCCGCCCGGTACGCGGCCGGGCGTACCTTCCAGGTCCCGCTGGAACCAGTCGTCGTCCTCCAGCGGGTTGTCATCGAGCAGGGAGCGGCCCACTGGCGCGCCGGCGATGACGAGTTCGCGCCGGTCGCCGAAGTTGGCCTGGACGAGGGCGCCGATGGTCCATGTGTCCGGCCCGTACTCGACGGTACGGGAGGAGGATCCCGAACCACCCTTGAAGCCGTAGCAGTTCATGCCGGTGCCGCCGCCGACCGATCCCTCCTCCAGTGGGCTGGAGGCGGCCGCTTCGATGGCAGCGATGGCGTGTTCGGGGTGGACACGGCGGCCGTTGATGTCGTTGAGGTAGCCGTCCCATGTCTCGGCGACCACGGGAAGCATCCACTGCGCGGCGAGGCGTGGGTGGTGTTCGGCGACCCACTGGTCCACGCCGGTGTGGACCGCGCCGACGGCATGGGTGTTGGTGAGCGCGATCGGCAGGTTGAAGCCGCCGGACTCCTCGATCCAGGTGGTGCCGGTCATCTCGCCGTTGCCGCTGAGCGAGTACCAGCCGGCCGCGCAGGGCGTGCCAACCCCGTTACGCCCCCTCGGCAGCAGGGCGGTGACGCCGGTGCGGACGCCTTCGCCCTCGATCAGGGTGACGTGCCCGACCTCGACGCCCGGGACGTCCGTGATCGCGTTCCAGGGTCCGGGAGTGCCGTCGAGCGGGATGCCGAGGGCGCGCGCCCGGGGACGGCCGGAGGGGGTGTGGTGGGCGGGGAGGGTCTCGGTCGTGCTCAGGTGGGTGCTGAGGGTCATGATGCGGGGCTCTCCGTGCGAGTGGTGGGCGGTTCATGGGTGTCGGCGGGGCCGAAGGGGAAGGTTCGCTTCTCGGTGACGCGTGCTTCGGCGACCGTGCGTCGGCCTTCGCGGAAGAAGCGGAGGAGCAGGCAACTGGTCGGGAGCACCATGGGGGAACACAGTTCGCGGCTGATGTACCAGACGCAGGCGAAGGCGGTGGCGTTGTAGTAGGCGCAGATCAGCAGGCCGATCGTGAGAACCACCAGGCCGAGCGCGACGGTGATGCTCTAGGCCGGTGCGGCCGAGGCCAGCCCCAGGAAGACCATCGACAACACGCCGACGGAGTCGGCGGCGAAGCCCTTGCCGGTGGCCAGTCGCCGGGTCTTGCGGTAGGCGTGACTGCCATCAAGTCCCCCAGGAGAGTTGGCCAGATTCATTAAACTGAAATTTATGGACTCTAACGCGGAGTCACCCCCGAGAGCCCAGCCGGTGAACCGCCGACCGGGCCCTGCGCCGTGACCTAGCGTCGCTGTGCCAGCCGTCGGCGGGCGCGGGCGATCGCCGACGGGTCCCAGCCGGGCCTGGGGACCGACTCGCGGAGCAGCCGCGTGTAGGGGTGGCGGGGTGCCATCAGGACGCTTTCGGTGAAGCCGGTCTCTACCGCGGTGCCGCGGTGAAGGACCAGAACGTCATCGGTCACGTACCGGACCACTGCCAGGTCGTGGCTGATGAACAGGTAGCCGATGCCGGTGTCGCGGCGGATGTCGCAGAGCAGGTTGAGGATCTGCGCCTGGACGGAGACGTCGAGGGCGGCGACGGCCTCGTCCAGGATCAGGACGCGCGGCTCGCAGGCCAGGGCACGGGCGATGGCCACGCGCTGGCGCTGGCCGCCGGACAGCTGCCGGGGCAGGCACCCGGCCTCCCGGGGCCCGAGGCCGACCTGGTCGAGCAGTTCGGCGATGCGCCCCTCCATCTCGGCCCGGCCGGGCCGGAGGTGAAGGCGAAGTACCTCGGCCAGGCAGTCGTGCACCGTGATACGCGGGTCGAGCGAGAGGTACGGGTCCTGGAAGACCATCTGGATCTCACGGGCTCGCGCGAGCCGTTCATTGCGCCGGCGCCTGCCGTCGACCAGTACCTTTCCCGCGTCCGGGGTCTCCAGGTCCACCAGCATGCGGGCGATCGTGGTCTTGCCCGACCCCGATTCGCCGACGATGCCGAGCGACCTGCCCTCCTCCAGCCGGAAGGAGACGTCGTTCACCGCGCGCACCGGGCCGAAGTCCTTGCGCAGGCCCTCCGCTTCGAGCAGGGTCACCGGGAAACCTCCTGTGCGCGCAGGCACGCCACTTCGGCGCCGTCGTGCGTGGTCAGTGGGACGCGGTCCTGTTCGCAGTCGGGCGTGACCCGTTCGCAGCGAGGTGCGAACGGGCATCCCGGCACTGCCTGGTCCAGACTGAGGGGGAGGCCGCTGATCGCGTCGAGGCGGATGGCCGGGCCGTCCAGGTGGGGGCGGGAGCCCAGCAGGGCCGCGGTGTAGGGGTGGCGCGGAGTCCTGAAGAGGCCTTGGGTGGGCTGGGTCTCCATCACCTGACCCGCATACAGCACGTAGATCCGGTCGCAGATCGCTCCGGCGAGGTCGAGGTCGTGGGTGACGAAGAGCATGCCCATGCCGCGCTCGCGGCGCAGTCGAGCAAGGATCGCGATGACCTCGGCCTGGGTGGACACGTCCAGGGCGGTGGTCGGCTCGTCGGCGAGCAGCAGGCGTGGGTCGGCGGCCAGCGCCGCGGCGATCACGACGCGTTGCAGCATGCCGCCGGAGAACTCGTGCGGCCACCGCCGCAGAGCGCCACCCGGATCGGTGATGCCCACCGACTCCAGGAGTTCGGCGGCCCGGGACTCGGCTTCCCGACGGGTCAGACCACGGTTGGTGCGCATCGCCTCGGTCAGGAAGTCGCCGACGCGGTGCAGGGGGTTGACCGACGCCCGCGGGTCCTGGAAGACCATCGCCGCCATGCCGCCGCGCATCCGCCGCAGCCCGGCCTTGTCCATCCTGTACCCGACCGTGGAGTCGAGGACGGTCTGGTCCGCGACCCGGATCGTGCCGGCGGTGGCTGCGCCAGCCGGGAACAGGCCGAGCGCGGCGCGGCTGGTCACCGACTTGCCCGACCCGGACTCGCCGACCAGGCCGACGGTCTCGCCCTCCTCGACCGTGATCGAGACCCGGTCGAGGATGGGCCGGGCGGCCTGCCCGAACGGCAGGGTGATGGTCAGATCCTCGATGCTGAGGAGAGTCATCTATCGCTCCCTGCGGGTGACCTGGTCGGCGATACCCTCGCCGACGATGTTGAACGCCACCACGGCCAGCACCACGGCGAGGCCGGGCACGAGCGCCGACAAGGGGGCGCCGAGCAGGATGGCCTGCTGCGCCTGGTTGATCTCGTTGCCCCAGTCGGCGCCGGGCGGCTGCACACCGAAGCCCAGGTACGACAGTGTGGCGAGGTCGATGAGCGCGTAGCCGAAGTTCAGCGTGGACTGGGCGAAGACCACCCCGGAGATGTTCGGCAGCACGTGTCGCAGCGAGATCGTCCAGCCGGAGAAACCCTGGACGCGGTAGGCGGAGATGTACGGCTTGCCCTGCTCGGTCGAAGCGGTGGCCCGGACCAGACGCGCGATGTACGGGGTGTAGGCGATGCCCATGGCGATCACCGGCGCGGTCAGTCCCGGGCCGACCATGGCCACCACCAGGATCGAGACCAGCAGTGCGGGGAAGGCGAAGGCCAGGTCGAGCAGGCGCGCGATGCCGGCGTCGACCAGGCCGCCCTTCCAGGCCGAGACCAGGCCCAGCAGCACGCCCAGCACCGTGGACATAACGACCACGACGAACGGGGCGAACAGGCTCGGCCGGGTGCCGTGGATCAGCCGGGAGAGGACGTCCCGGCCGGAGTAGTCGGTGCCGAGCAGGTGGTCGGCGGACGGCGGTGACATCGACGCGGTCAGGTCGGCGTAGTCGGGGTCGTGCGGCGCGAGCAGGGGGGCCAGCAGACCGACGAGGACCAGCAGGCCGAGGACGGCGACCGTCGTCCAGAACACCGGGCCGAAGCCCGTGGCCCGCAGCCGCCCGAGCAGCGCGCGGCGGTTCAAGCGGTTCAGGGTGGTGACGCTCATGCCTTCCTCCCCGCTCCGCCGCCGAGCCGGACCCTGGGGTCGAGCACCGAACCGATCACGTCCACCAGCGTGTTGGCCACCACGAAGACGACCACCACCAGCAGACAGACCGCCTGGACGACGGGGAAGTCCTTGGTGGTGACCGACTGGATGAGCAGCGAGCCGATCCCGGACAGACCGAAGACGACCTCGACGACCGAGGTGAGCACGACCAGACCGGCGGCGAGCAGGCCGGTCATGGCGACCACGGGCGGCAGCGCGTTGCGCACCACGTGCCTGCGGATCACCCGGCTCTCGGCCAGTCCGCGCGAGCGGGCGACCTCGACGTGTTCGCGCCGGATCTCCTCCAGCACGGTGGACCTGGTGATCCGGGACAGCAGGCCCACGTACGACATGCCGAGCGCGACGGCGGGCAGGGTGAGGTGCCAGACCCGGCGCCAGAAGCCGCTGCCGTCGCCGAACACCGGGAACCAGCCGAGCTTCACCGAGAACAGGCCGATCAGGACGATGCCCGCGACGAAGGCGGGCAGCGCGGTGGCGACGGTCGTGACCATCATCAGGACGGTGTCGACGACGCCCTTGCGCAGGGCGCCGACCAGGCCGAGCAGGGTGCCGGCGGTCACGCTGAGCAGGAGGGTGTAGGCGACGAGGTAGAACGTCCCGGGCAGCCGGGCGGCCAGCAGCGAGGAGACCTCCTGCCGGTGCTGCACCGAACGGCCGAAGTCGCCGTGCAGGACGCCGGCCAGCCAGCGGCCGTACTGCTCGAAGAACGGGTCGTCCAGGTGGTACTGGGCCCGGAGGGCGGCCATGGCCTCCGGGGAGACCGAGCGGCCCTTGGTCAGGAACGACGCCGGGTCCCCCGGGGCCAGGTGGACCAGGCTGAATACGACGAAGGAGGTGACCAGGAGGGTGAGCGCGAGCCCGCCCAGCCTGGTCAGGAGGAATCTCGTCACTGCGCCGATCCGATCTGCGCGGCCCACGGGTAGTAGAGGTAGGCGTTGGTGGCGGGCGCGCCGGTGACGCGCTTGCTGAGGAAGAGCATGTTGGGGGTCTGCAGCAGCGGGATCCAGAGCAGTTGCTCGCTCACGGTCTTCTGGGCCTGTACGACGGTCGCAGCGCGCTTGGCCGCGTCGTCCTCACCGATCGCCCGTTTGATCAGCTTGTCGTACTCGGCGCTCTTGTAGCCGCCGTAGTTCGCGAAGCTGTCGCTGCGCCAGTTCACGTACACGTCCAGCGGGTCGGCGATGTCGCCGTACCAGCTGGTGGGGAACAGGTCGATGTCCGCGCGTGCCTTGGGGTCGCTGAACAAGGAGCTGTAGGCGTCCGGCGCGACGGTCTTGATCCTCACGTCGAGGCCGACGCGCTTGCCCGCGGCCTGGACCTCCGTGCACATCAACGCGTTGATCGGATCCGAGCTGCTGGCGGCGATGACGATCGGCCGGGACGGAGCGCCGGCCTCCTGGACCAGCTTCTTGGCCTGCGCGAGGTCCTGCTCCACCGAGGGCAGGGCGTCGTAGGCCTTCTGGTAGACGGACTTGGCCGGCTCCTGTCCCCAGGTGAAGTCGGACACGACGGCCTTGGCCGGCTCCCCGTGTCCGGCGTACGCCGTCTTCAGCAGCGCCTTCCTGTCGATGGCGAGGGAGAGTGCCTTACGGATGCGCTGGTCGGCCAGCGCGCCCTTGAGGCCGGAGACGACCAGGCTGATCGAGGAGGTCGTCGGGCCGTAGTAGACCGTGCCCTTCCCCGAGGCGAGCAGCTTGGGCAGGCTGGTGGCGACGATGTTGTAGGAGCCGTCGACCTCGCCGGACACCAGCGCGTTGGCCTCGGTCGAGGGGTCGGCGAGGAAGGCGAACTCCAGGTTCTTGGTCTTGGCCGCGTGGGCGGTGTCCCAGTAGCCGTCGAACCGGGTGAGGGTGATCGACTGACCCTTGGTCCACTTGGCGAGCTTGAACGGGCCGGTGCAGTCGAGGCCGCCGTCCGGGGTGCCGAACTTCGACCCCTGCTTCTCGACATACGCCTTGCTCGCCACGACACCGGGCGGCGTCGCCATCAGCTGGTTGAACAGCGAGTCGGGGCGGGTCAGTCTAACCGTCACCCGGTGGGCGCCGGTCACCTTGACCGAGGTGACGTTGCGGTAGACCTCCGCCCAGTAGGAACCGAGCTTGGAGTCCATGTGACGGCGCAGGCTGTAGGCGACGTCCTCGGGGGTCATCGTGGTGCCGTCGTGGAACCTGACGCCCTGCCGGATCGTGTACACCCAGGTCCTCGCATCCGGGTGGTCGACCTTCTCGGCGAGGTTGGGACGGATCGAGAAGTCCGGGCCGAGGCGCAGCAGGCTCTCGCAGACGTTGGCGATGACGGTGTTGGGCGGGTAGTCGTAACTGTAGATCCAGTCCACCGAGTTCGGCTCCGTGCCGAGGTTCCACCGCACCGAGTCGACCTCACCCTTGGCAGCAGGCGTGTCGACGACCAGCTCGACGGCCTTGCCGGTGGCGGACCCGGTGCCCGACTGGCCGGCGCTGCAGGCGGCCGCCGTCACCAGGACGAGCCCGGCCGACGCACATCGCGTGGCGCGGGTCCTGCGTGTGCTGTGTGTCATGTCGGAACTCCTGTCGGAAGGTCGGAAGGTCACAGGGGCGGGGCCACACCTGGCGGCCGCAGAGCCACGTGGACGTGACGGGGAGGGCGGAGAGCTGGTCGGCCGGGACGCGGAGCGGGTCGTCGGCCAGGACGGTGAAGTCGGCGAGGAACCCCGGGGCGATGCGGCCTTTGTCGCGTTCCTCCCCGCAGGCCAGGGCGGCGCCCGTGGTGTACAGCCGCAGGGCCCCGGCCGCGGTGATGCGCTGCTCGCCGCCCAGAACCTCGCCGCGTGCCGTCTGCCTGGTGACGCAGGACTGCAGGGCGAGCAGCGGTTCGTAGGGGCCGCACGGGTAGTCGGAGGAGCCCGCCACCGCGATGCCCGCGTCGAGCAGGGAGCGGTGGGCGAACATGCGGGAGAGCCGGTCGCCGTAGTAACCGGACAGTTTCTCGCCGTGGAAGGCGACATGGCTGCCGAAGGGGACCGCGATCAGGCCCAGTGCGCGCATCCGGGCGAGGATCTCGTCGTCGACCAGCGAGCAGTGCTCGCTGCGGTGGCCCGCGACCGGGCGGCCCGACGCCTTCTGCAGCCGTTCGAACGCGTCGAGCAGCAGTCGGATCGCCCGGTCGCCGTTGGCGTGCACGGCGAGCCGGCAGCCGGCCTCGTGCACCGTGAGGACGCGCTCCAACTCCCGCTCGCCGAGCACCTGTTGTCCGTGACCGCCGCCGTCCTCGTACGGCTGCTCCAGCAGACAGGTGCCGCCGCCGACCGCGCCGTCCAGGAACGGCTTGACGCCGACGAAGCGCAGGGTCGCGTCGCCGAACCCGGTGCGCAGACCGAGGTCGCGCTCAGCGGCGAAGAAGTCGTGGTTGACGAGCACGCCCACCCGTGCGGTGAGCAGCCCGCGGTCGCGGGCCTCCT
Source organism: Streptomyces sp. NPDC057565 (assembly GCF_042801455.1). NCBI lineage: Bacteria > Bacillati > Actinomycetota > Actinomycetes > Kitasatosporales > Streptomycetaceae > Streptomyces > Streptomyces sp. NPDC057565. The sequence goes on from NZ_JBHVFU010000065.1 coordinate 13,159, forward strand.
GAAGCAGCCGCAGCCCCCGGGGGCTGACGTCGGTGTCGCAGAGCGAGGTGAGCCCGGCGGCGTTCAGCTTGCCGAGGAACGCGCCGAGCGCGGTCAGCCGGCCGGCGAGGTCCGGCTCGGGCACCAGGCCGCCACCCACCGCGAACGGCGCCATCGTCCGCTCGTACAGCACGCCGTTCAGCCGGCCGGCGTCGTCACGCCCGTACGAGCCACCGGTCGGCGGCACCGAGTGGTCGGTCAGCCCGGCGAGTTCGAGGGCCCGGGTGTTGGCGACGGCCCAGTGGCCCGCGATGTGCATGACCAGGACGGGCCACGAGGGACAGATGCGGTCCAGGTCGTCGCGGTCCAGGACGCGTCCGCCGGTGGACTTGCCGTGGTCGTAGCGGGTGGCCAGCACCCAGGAACCGGCGCCCGTGGCCTCCGCGCGGTCGCGCAGGGCCGCGGCGACCTCCTCGGGGGTCGTGCATGCGGACAGGTCCACCTGGAAGGACTCGTCGGCGATCGCTGTGGGGTGGACGTGCGCGTCGTGCAGGCCGGGTACGACCACCCCGTCGCCCAGGTCGACGGGCTCGGCGGCGGGATGCAGCGCGCGCAGGTCCCGCCGGTCGCCGACGGCCAGGATCCGGTCGCCGGCGACGACGAACGCGTCGGCCTCGGTCCCGGTGTCAGCGAGGGTGTGGACGCGGCGGGCGCGGACGAGCGTGTAGGGCGCCTCAGACACGCGCGTCGCCCTCCGGGCCCAGTTCCCGCAGCGCGGGTACGCCGTGCAGCCCGGTGGCCTGCCGTACGGCGTCACGGATCGCCTCGGCGGTGACGGCAGCGGCGACGCCCTCCAGCGCGAGCATGTTGCGGACCTCAACCTCGCCAGTGGCCACGGCAAACGAGGTGTCGCCGTCCAGGCCCGTCGCACACGGCGTGACCGCATGTGCGATGCCGCCGTGACCGGCGTGCGCCAGCCGCCATGCCTCCCGTTTGGTCAGCCTGGCGTCGGCGGCGACCACGACCAGGGTGGTGGCCCTGCCCCACTCCTGCTCGGGCTGAACGTCGGTGGCGAACGCCTCGGTGACGCGGTGGAAGTGGCCGTCGCGGCGCAGGCCCGCCAGCACCCGGCCGTCCTCGCCGATCACGTCGCCGACCGGGTTGACCACGGCCCACGCGGCGACGGTCGGACCCTGCGCGGTACGGCGCGAGGCCCGCCCGAAGCCGCCCTTGGTCGCTCCGCCCGGCCCGTCGACGGACCCCGCGGTCACGCCGGTGCCCGCCCCGACGGTGCCCACCTCCTCCTCACCGGCCACAACGGCGGCCTCGTACGCCATGTGGCCCGCGTGCAGCTCGGGCCAGTCGACCCGCCCGACCTCCAGGTCGAACACCACCGCGGACACCACGCCAGGCACCGTGACCCCGCGCTGCCGCTCGGCCAGCGCGTTCTGCAGGTACGACGCGGCGGTCAGGCCGTAACAGCTGCCTCCGGTCAGGACGATGGCGTCGACCGTGTCGGAACAGCCGTACTGGTCGTAGGTAGCCAGGTTCAGCGTCCCGGGGTTCTGTCCCCGGGGTGCCGCCGCCACCGTTGCCTGCTCCGGAACGACGAAGACCGTCAGCCCTGTGCCCGCGTCCCGGTCGGTCCAGTGGCCGATGCGCAGCCCCTTGATCACTTTCGCCCCTCTCGACGATCGACGTGGGGCGGACGTTAGGAAACATCGAGGTGGCAGCGACATCGTCCGGCTTACGTATATGCGGTCAGAGACCGGACATACGACCCACCTGTCCTTAACAGGGCGGATACGACCGGCTCACGGGGCGGACACGGCTCGTGGGCAGGGTGGCCGCACCCTGCTAACCTCCCGCCACCACACCGGGGAGAGCCGATGGACTCATGGGCCGACGTGCGCCGCCTGGGCGCCCGCCGTATGGACGTACTCGCCGAAGTCGGTTTCCGCGCCGCCCGGGGCCACGGGGCGACGGCCGGAACCGACGCGATGACCGCGCTCCGGGAGATCGTCCCGGCCGAGGCCTACGAACTGGTCGTGTACGATCCGGGCGCCAACTACCACCGCAGCCTGACGTTCGACGGCTACGAACCGGAGAACCCCCAGGTGGGTGCCGTGGACTTCACCCGGACCGAGACGTTCCGGGAGGTCATCACTCTCGGCGGTCCGTCCCGGATGAACGGGCCGGACGACGACTTCGCCGAGACCTCCTACTTCCGGAACCACCTCGCCCCCTACGGCTGGCGCGCCGGTCTCACCGCACCGCTCTTCCTGCGCGACGGCCGTTACACCGGCCTGCTCCACCTCAGCGCCCGCGACCCGGAGGCGTTCGACGAGGGGACCAGCGAGGTGATCCGGGCAGTGACGCCGGTGCTCGCCCACGTCACCGATGTCCTGAGCCACCCCGATCCGCTCGGCCTGCCCCGCGGGTGCGGCACCCTGGCGTTCGACGCCACCGGACGGCACCACCCGCTGACGGGCAGACCGCACTCCGAGGCGATCGCGGGCGAACCGCGCATGGCCGACCTGGCCCGCGAGTTCCTCTCCTCGGGCGAGTCCCACCGCAGAAGACTATGGCAGGACCACACCGGATGCTGGCGGGACCTGCACCTGGTCCGCTCGGCCCTGCCGGTCGATGGCGCGCCCGACTGCGCCGTCCTGGCGGAGCGGCCCTGTCGCATCCCATACGGGCTCACCCCGCGCGAGATCGACGTACTGGCCCTGGTCGCCGAGGGCGACTCCAACCCGAAGATCGCCGCCCGACTGGTGCTCAGTGTCCGTACCGTCACCACCCACATCGCGCACATCTTCGACAAGCTCGGCTGCGACAGCCGCGTCCGGGCGACGGCGATCGCCCTGCGGGAGGGGCTGGTGCGGGCGGAGTTGGACGGCGTGTGAGGGACGCGGGGGCGGGTGCCGTCCTGCTGCGGGCGACGAACTGGCTGGCCGCGCGCAGCGGTGCCACCAGCGCATCACAGAGCGCGCCGCAGTATGAGTCGGCGCGGCATGTGGCTGGGCGGCTTGCCCAGCAGGCCGGGGCTTGCCCACCGCTGGGTTGGCAAGCCGTACGAACACACCGAAACCGAGGGGAGTGTCCCTTGGGCCGTTGGCTGTCCGACCACTGACCGGCACGCTGCCGCGCTGACTCCGGTTACCGCCCTTCGGCCCGGGCCTTCAGGCGGGCAAAAATACCATTTGTGCTGGCCATGTCCTCAGCGCCCTCAGCGCCCTCAGCGGCGACGCTCTGCTGCACCTCTTCGCGGCGGTGTGTTCGCAGGCCGGGCACAGCCCGCCCTCCGCGGGGCGATACCCGGCCGGGCCCGCCGTGCCGGGCTCGACATCGGCCTGGCAGGACGGACACTCCCAGGTGGCTTCCCACCGGGCCGGTTCCTCGCGCCGCCGCTGGCCCTCCACGGCCCGGGCCGGCCTTGTCAAGTTGCGTGTGTGGCAGGTGAGTTGTGGCGTACTGATGGCGCTCGGGTGCCGTGCCGTGCACGGTGCTCAGGCGTGCACGGCCGCGCCGGTGACGGTCTTCCAGAGGCGGAATCGTTCGGTCATCTCGGCACGGTAGTCACTCGCTGTGATCAGATGCCGGCGGGGCCGGAAGAGTGTCGAGATCCTTGAGAACGCGGCGAGGAATCCCTGCGCCGCACCCGTTGAGCGGAAGTTCTTCATAGCCCTCTCGCGCTGCCTCGTGGGCTGATGGCTGTTCTCTGCACGGTTGTTCAAGCACTTCGAGCTGCGGTGCTCCACCGAGGGCATGACCTCGCGGTGGGCGACGCCGTAGCTGCGGAGATTGTCCGTGACGAGTACACGGGGTACGTACTCAAGATCCTTCAACAGCATGCGGAAGAAGCGTTTCGCAGCCCGGCCATCACGCGTGCTCTGCACCAGAATGTCCAGGATGCGCTGTCACGTTATCCACGGCCCGCCACAGGTACTTCCGCTCACCGTTGACCTTGATGAAGACGTCGTCCAGATGCCACTTGTCGCCGGGCCGGGGCTGCCGGCGGCGCAGCGCGCCGGCGTAGCACTGCCCGAACTTCCGGCACCATCGCCGGACGGTCTCGTGGGAGACGATCACGCCGCACTCGAGCATGAACTCCTCCACCTCACGGAAGGACAGCGGAAACCGGAAGTACAGCCACACACAGTGGGAGATCACCTCGACCGGGTACCGATGGTCCTTGTACGACGGCGACACGTCCCCCACGGACAACCCTCACCAGCATGATCAACCCGAAGATCATCCCACTCAGCCAGCCAACTTGACGGCGCCCGCTGCCGGCCACCACGGGCGCTGGCTCGGCCACCCTCACCCAGGCCCGGGCTGCCCAGGACGCTCTCGCCGCAGCACAAACGGTGATCAACCGCCTGCGTGACCGGTGACCGCATCGCCTCCTGGCCGGTCGGCTTGCCGCAGACGCTGGAACCGACAAGGCCCGCGAGGCGGCCGTACACGGCTGGTGACCCAACACCGCGTCGCCGAGCGCGGCCAGGCCGACTGCCGCCGCAGCGGGCAACGGCCAGACTCTTCCGGTGTCACAGTGCCACTGGCGGGCCTGCGGCCTGGTGCGAAATAGTGGCTGCGTGAGCGATAGCGTTCTTCGGCCCGCGCCGAGTGGTCCTGTCCTATCCGAACTGTTGGGCGCCTTGGACTCCTACCGGTTGGCGCGGCAAACCCTGCTGGGGACCTTGGGACTCGGCCAGTCGAACCGGGACCCCCTCGCCGAGTTCGCCGAGCACCTGGTCGCGGCCCTGTGGCAAGGCCGACTCGCCGAATCCCGAGTGCAGGCGAAATACGACCTGATATCGGCCGACGGCGAGTACGTACAGGTCAAGTACCTCGCCAACCCTCTCTCCGACTGGCCGAACGAGCACACTGTGCGGAGCATCCCCGGCGTCGGCTGGTACGCGCTCGTCGTCTACGAAGCGTTCGTCGTGACGGGCGTCCTGGCCTTCCCGCCCGACCTGACAGAGATCTGCTCGGCCCTGGGCAAGCGCCACCCCGGCCAGTCGACCTCTCTGCAACTCACCCGCCGGAACTGGTGGACGATCCGCGATAACGCAGACGCCTATCGGCAACTCGGCATGCGCATCTGGGTTCCACCCTTCCTGTAGGCGCTGTCATGTTGACTGGCAGGGTGAGATGATCTTCGGGTTGATTGCTGGTGGAGGGGATCGTCCGTGGAGGGCATGTCGCCGTCGTACAAGGACCATCGGTACCCGGTCGAGGTGATCTCGTACTGCGTGTGGCTGTACTTCCGGTTCCCGCTGTCCTTCCGGGAGGTCGAGGAGCTGATGCTCGAGCGCGGCGTGGTCGTCTCCCACGAGACCGTCCGGCGGTGGTGCCTGAAGTTCGGTCAGGCCTACGCCAACGCGCTGCGTCGCCGGCGTCCCCGTCCCGGCGACAAGTGGCACCTGGACGAGGTCTTCATCAAGATCAACGGCGAGCTGAAGTACCTGTGGCGGGCTGTGGACCAGGACGGCAACGTCCTGGACATTCTCGTCCAGAGCCGGCGGGACAAGGCCGCGGCCAGGCGCTTCTTACGCCGTCTGATGACGAAGACCCGGGCGGTGCCGCGGGTGATCGTCACCGACAAGCTCCGCTCCTACGGCGCTGCCCACCGCGAGGCGATGCCGTCGGCCGAGCACCGTTCGCACAAGGGCCTGAACAACCGGGCCGAGAACAGCCACCAGCCCACCAGGCAACGCGAACGGGCGATGAAAGGCTTTCGTTCCGTCGGTGGAGCGCAGCGGTTCCTGTCCGCGTTCAGTGGCATATCACCCCACTTCCGGCCCCGCCGCCACCTGATGACCGCCCCCGACCACCGCCTCGAGATGACCGTCCGCTTCGCAATCTGGGATCAGATCACGGCGCCACTGGCCGACCCACCGCGGCCTGAACCCAGGCCGGCACCCGGCACCACCACGCCCCGACACACCGTCAGACACCCACGCACCCAACAACGTGACAACGCCCGCGGGGCCGCGTCAGGGGCGGGGCGACCGGATCCTTTGTTTCTCTCGCCAGTTGACGAAGGACGCCTCTTCCGGCAGGACTACGCTGATCGTCTGCTCCTGGAACGAGGCATCGCCGAGAAGCCTGTGGAGGAACTCCACCATCCCGAAGGGGTGCAACTGAAAGGTCGGGTTGGTGTGCCTCCCGCACACCAGGACAGGCCACCTGTCTGGATTGTCGTCCGTGGTCACCCAGCAGTAGATATCGGCGCCCGACGTCACGCCCCATGCCACGATGGATGAGGGGTCCAGATCGAAGTCGGCAAAATCGCGTTCCATCTCCCACGTGTAGCGCGCGTTTTCCGTCTCGTCCTCCAGGCCTGACCCACCCGGGTACCCATCGACACCCAGCGTGGGCAGCAAGACGACGACGCTTTCGCTGAACGTTCCCGCGCCGTAGGTCTGCATGAAGAGGGCATAGTCGGAGGGGAAGCGGGAGGGCCAGGCCGCCTCCACCTCGCTCCAGTCGATCTCCTCGTCCCGGCCATGCGTAGTCGGCACGAGGCGAGAGAGTGCCGTTACCGACTCGATCGCGTCCATGGCCCACTCCTGATGTCCTAAGTGCCCCAGCGCACTGCATGCAACGTCCGGATGGCCACCCTATGAGGTCACCGCTCCAGATGAATTGGGGAGGCACCAGGTCTCTTGCCAGGACAGTATCGGGATGCTCGTGGCGGGTGACGATGGACGGGGCGGGCCTGCGCTGGGGGCTGCTGCACCTGTCCGACGGCATCAACGGTGGCGTCCCGACCGCGCTGACTTACGTACCTTCTGTCTGAGAGGGCGTTCGATAGGGGACCCCCCCTATCCGTCCGTCCGATCCGCGCTGCGGCGAGACGGACTGTTTCCATGATCTCGTAGCGCGACACCTGGGTCATCGGTTTCGATCATTCTGTGACTGAGCGACGTGCCTACCCTTCGGACCTCAAGGACGATCAATGGGAGCTCATCGAGCCGCTGTTGCTGGCGTGGCGGGCTGCCCGGGCCGAGGGGCGGGAGCCCACCACCGACCTGCGCGAGGTGGTCAACGCGGTCCTCTACGTTGCCCGGACGGGGGTGGCCTGGCGGTATCTGCCCCATGACTTCCCGCCGCACACCACGGTCTACGGCTACTTCCAGGCGTGGGAAGCGGACGGTACCACCGAGGAGATTCACGACACTATGCGTGAGCAGTTACGGAGGAAGAAGGGGCGCCGGATCCTGCCGACCGCCGCGGTGATCGACGCCCAGACGGTGAAGGCATCACCGAATGCGCCGGAGAGCACGCAAGGGTACGACGGTGGCAAGAGGATCAAGGGCCGCAAGCGGCATATCGCCACTGACACGCTCGGGTTGCTGCTGGTTCTCATCATCACGGCCGCCGGCGTACAGGACACCAACGGCGGCAAACTCGTCGCCGATGCCCTGGCCGCCAAGTTGCCCACGGTGACGAAGGCGTGGGTGGATGCCGGGTGCAAGTCCAAGATGATCACGCATGCCGCCGGTCTGGGCATCGAGGTGGAGGTCGTCTCGCGTGCTGCGGAGCAGAAGGGTTTTGTGGTCCAGAAGGTCCGCTGGCGCGTGGAGCAGACTTTCGGGATCATGAGCCGCTACCGGCGTCTGCACCGCGATTACGAGGCGCTGCCGGAGCGGTCCCGTTCGATGATCCATTGGGCCATGGTCAACTCCATGGTCAGCAGGCTGACCGCGAGCCCGAGTCAAATCGGACAATACCTCCGCCCGAAACCGCCTGCGGCAGCATGAAACGGTATCGAACACCCTCTCAGAACCTCAGAACAACTGACTCACCGCCAGCACGAGGGTCGGCCCCGAAGTCCAATCACGCCCCAAGCGGCCTCACCGCCGACCGTAAATATTCAGATACAAGAGACAAAGACGCATAAACATCACGAGGCATATCTCACTCAGTGATGTCAAGCGGTCACGGTCAGAATCCCCCTGAGGTTGCCTGGGACACCGAAACGGTGGTTGCATCACGCCCGGTCGAAGAAATGGAGACACAGCTCCGTAGCTGTGACAGGCCGTCACCGCGTCGCTCTGAGATCGTCGACCTGGCGCGGCAAGGGCATGAAATCGAGAACGGCAACCGCCCTCTCCGAGTGGGTGGTGTGCGCCGATCAGGAGGGAGCAACGTGGGTTGCTCGCACGCCGTAGGATGCCCCCTGTTCCCGCTGCTTAGGGCGAGCTTGCAAGGTTGGCGCGACTACTACTGCGACAGCGAGGATCAGTGGCTCGGCTGTGCGCGCTACCAGATGTCACTCACCGGCGAGCGCGTGCCGATCAGCCTGCTGCCCAACGGGGCTAGCGCACGACATCTCGAAGACGCGGTCAACACGGGCCGGTCCGGCGCTGTCGACCCAGGGCAGGTATCCCGGCAGGCCCCGCCGCCACGGCACAATCCGACGTCACCGGAGAGCGCGTCTTGGTCGCAGCCAGCGCCGGCCTGGCCACCTGAGCCGTCTGAACCTGGGATTGCGGCTCCGGAGAGCGTGACTCAGTGGGGGGCGGCATCTCCGCCGATACCAGTCACGCATGACCAACCGTCACCGCCCCCACAGATTCCCCAGCCTCATACCCGCCCCTCTCGACACGCGCGGCAAGCGCCCAGCTCGAAGCGCGGCTGGTGGGCTCGATTCTCCGAATGGATGGGAGGCCCCGCATGAGTAGCTACTGGCCCTGGTGGGCCGGCGCTGCCGGGCTCGCTCTGGTCACGATCAACTACACCCTCATCACCGATCGTTCTTTTGGGGTGTCGTCCGCGTGGGATCGCGTGTTGCACTGGCGACGCGAACGCCGCCTCGAGCGGATGGACGAGGAGTTCACCGACGATCGTGCTCTTGTTGACGCTCTCGCCGCAGCTACAGCGGAGCAATTCGGCACCGGCCCTGGCGCGTCTACCGTTCCGCCGGTTCCGTACGGGGAGTCACAGCTGCTCGAAACGGACGTCGAACCGACGGTGAGTGAGAACACCTCGACCACAGGCCCGGGCCCGGCCCCGTTGGTCACCCAGGCTGCCCTGCTGATATCGATCTTCCTCGGCGGATTGATTGCCGCGGTCACCTCCGGGCGGTTCCACCTCCGCTACGACATGGGCCCGGGTTTCCGGAGCCTGGTCACCGCCAATCCGACCACCATGATCGCCCTGCTGTTCGTGGGAGGCGTGCTGGTCGGCTTTGGCACTCGGCTGGCCGGTGGGTGCAGCTCCGGCCACGGACTCAGCGGCTGCGGCCGTCTACGCCCGGTCAGCATCGTCGCGACCGCCGTCTTCTTCGGCACCGCCATCGTGGTGTCGTTCCTCCTGTGGAAGGTGATCTGATGCGTACCCGGGGCGCGATTCTGCTGGCCAGCATCATCACCGGACTGGCCCTCGGTTATACCGTCACCAACATCGGCTTCGGCGACTACGCCGAGCTGAACCGCATGTTCACCTTCCAGGACCTGCGCATGCTCCTCTCCTTCGCCGGCGCCGTGGTGATCATCGTGTGCGCATTCGCTCTGCTGCGGGTCCGCCGCACCCCAGGGCGCATCCACGCCGGCGTGATCCCCGGCGCGGTGCTGTTCGGTACGGGCTGGGCGATCTCGGGTGGGTGCCCTGCAATCCCGATCATCCAGGTCGCCAGCGGATACCTGCCTGCCCTGGTCACCATCGTCGGCGTCATCGTCGGTATCCGGCTGTGTCGCTGGGCCAACGCCCGGTACTTCCACCTCGACCGCGGCTCCTGCGGTCTGTGACCAAGGGCGCCCCGCCATACGTCCCGCCGAGGAAGCGGCCCTCGGCCGGAGCCTCTGCGGCTGGTTAGCCGGAGTAGCACGGGTCGCCGCCGTAGGTGGACTTGGCGAGGTTACGTCCACCTATCCCGTCACCACATAAGGAATCCGCGCAGGAGCATCACACATGCTGCACACAGTGTTTCGAAAGCCTTGTTAGCGTTACTGGTTGCTCGATTACATGTGCGAACGTGACCAGGCTGTGGCCCAGGTGGGCCGACGGCGCGTCGAACCAGGAAGACCGGAAGACTGCGGATGGATTACTGCTCCTCATGCCGTCGGCATCTCAATGGCGCCCTGGTGTGCCCCGGGTGCGGCGCCTACGCTCCGGACATCGCCCCGCCTGCCAACGGCGGCTGCAGCGAGTCGGCCCCGGCGATGGCGAGCACCGCACCGGCCACAACGGCTTACCGGGACACTGCGACCGCCGACACGTGGCATGACATGCTCCTCGACGGCGAGGCGGAGTCCAGCGATTCCACGAGCGTGGCTCCGCATGTTGCCCCCGATGTGGAGGACTTGCCGCCTGTGCGGCAGGGGCGTGCGGCACGTCGGCGCCAGCTGGTCCGCTGGAAGAAGAACAAGCGCCGGGCGGCGGTCGCCAGCGCTGTCGCACTCGTCGGAGGCGGCCTGACCATCGCCATGATGGACGGATCCTCCGCCGACCGGGTCGAGGCGGCCGTGGCACCGGACGACCCGAGCATCGGTGCCGTGGAGGAGCAGACGCCCGAGCAGAATCGTTCGGCGTCCGCGCCAGCGACCAGTCAGGGTACTCACCGGTCGTCACACGCCGCGTCCCAGCCGCAGCCGTCGGCGAGGACTAATGCCCCGCGAGAGCAGGCGCTCGTGGTCTCGCCGCGTACGACGCCGCCGATCGACCGGCCGGAGGCCGCCGTGCCTGGCCGCCCGGCCGCGACGCCGACCTTGCAGCCGCACAGCACCGCCCCCTCCGCCGGAGATACGGCTCCCGACCGCTCCGATACAACGGCGCAACAGCCGTCGACGCCCGCGCCCACTAACGGCACGGACGCGGGTCCGTCCCAGACTCGCCCTGCACGGGTGCCGACGTCGCCGACGGACGTCTGTCTACTCGGACTGTGCCTCAGCTGACCACGCCTGCACCCGGTCCGTTCCCAGTCGAACGATTTTCGAAGTTCGCGGGCCGTGTGCCAGTCTGTGGGCAATAGTCCCAGGCGACGGGAAGGAGAGGAGGCAGAGCCCATGAGTCCCCGCGACGAATTCCAAGTCCTCCTGCGCCGCATCGGCCGGTGGTGGGCCATCGACATTCCCCGTCTCAACCTCCACACCCAGTGCCGCACACTTGAAGGTGCGGAGGACCTGGCGCGCGGTCTCGTCGCCGAAGCCGTCGGGGCCCCCGCGGACCTGATCGTCCTGAAGATGGTGGTGCCCGAACTCGAGCCCGTGCTCGGTCCGGTAGCCGAAGCGCGGCACCGTCGGGCGGCCGCGGTCGCCGCCGAGGACCAGGCGATCGCCGCCGCTGTTCACGAGCTCGTGGACAAGCTGCACGTAAGCCAAGGTGACGCCGCGCGTCTACTCGGCATGCCCCCGAGCGAAGTGGCCCACTTCACGCCACGACGCAGCTCGGCGACCGCCGGCACAGAGCAAAGCGCAGGGCAGCACACCCCCGTGCCCGTGCCCGCGCCCAGTCCGCCGCGACCGGGCGCCGCCGCCCCTGCTTCCGGCTCGCGCCCCGGCCTGCCACGGCGGCGACCGCGGCAGACGACCTCGCCCGCCCGACCCGCTTGGGCGACTTCAAAGGACGGCACCGCAGACCGAGGCTGACACGGCTTCGCCTCCAGGCATGCGGCCACGGGCATGCTTGCGTGGAGTGGTCACCGATCATTGGGCGGCCGGTGCCCATCGACCGCACGCCCCTGCCCGAGGATCAGCCCATTACGCCGTCCGCGCGGCCACGATCTTCATCAGGGGGCAGACGCCGGCGGACGCCTTCAAGACCGCCACCGATCCGGTCACCCAACGACTGGCAAATGATCACTACCGGCGAACGTGTGGCCAGCGGTTCGTCCTTGGGGAGGAACGACAGCCACACAGAGCAGCTGTACGTTTCTGCACACCTCGCTCCCATGCCCCTCGGCCGGGTATCGAGGTCTGCGGCCCCGTCTCCCGGTGCGCAGCGCGTACATCCCCCAGGGCGGCGGGGCCGCACCTACCGCTCGACCGGGGACTGGCGTGTCGGCCGATGTGGAGAGCAGGGGCAGGCTGCCTGGCACGGGAGGACGCGCCCTGCCCCTGCACACCGGGTGTGACCAGGCCACCGCGGCTGGAACGGCCAGCTCATGCGCTCGGGAGGGAAGAACCTCGGCCCGCCCCCAGCCACAGACAGCCCCATTCCCAGCATTCCCTAAAACTGGCCAGGCCTTCGACTCTCCGATGCGGGACGGCCTTCTGCCCGTCCGGGGAACGGCCTGGGTGCCCCTGCCACGTGTCGGTCGGGCACCCAGGCCGGGCTCTTGCGAGCAGGGGCAGACCTGTCACGGGGGGGGGAAACGGGTCTGCCCCTGCACGATGGCGCCCGCGTACCTCCCCCACGAAGAGCAGGCGCCTGCCCCCACTCGGGGCACTCTCTTCAGCGGTTGATACGACGGAAGTGTCACGGGTGACCCACGGGTAGCTGGATCCGTCACATGATCTACACGAAGCCAGCATGCTGCCCACATAATTCACAGGCGCAGATCACACAATGACTGTTCCACACAACAAGCTTGGGGGGACAACCACGGCCTACAGCCTGACCCCGTACATCAACACACCTATCACCCCAGCCTGGCCGCGATGTACGGCTCGAGCCTCGCCCGTGTCATCTGAACACTCGTGCCCGTGGTCAGCATGAGCCTGCTTGCCGCGCCGAGCAGGCTGAGCGTGCTCCCATCGATGGAGCCAGGCTGATCGCCAGACTCCGGTCCTCAACCTCCGGCAAGCTCACCGTCCCCGAAACAAGCAGCCTCCAGCACACCGCATGGCGGTCCAGCAGCCGCGTCCGGCAGAAGGTACTGGATCTCGGGTGAGGTGCTTGTCGATAGCAGCAGTTGCCAGGTGACGGTGACGTTCGGAAGCCTTCTTGACCATCCGCAAAAGTGAGCATGCGCACAAACATTTGAGTAAGTGCCGGAATAGGTACCCATAATCTGGATATCGCAGCGCACGTGTAACACAACGGCACTGGCATGGCGCAGACATACAGGGAGCGGGCAAACGACCCGTGCGCCCGAGAAGGCCCATGTTCCTCCGAGAGGGCGCTCTCCCTGCCGAACGCAATACGCCAGATTGGATTTCTTGTGAGCAGTACTGACCCGGTGCCCGGATACCAGACCTATGACCAGCACCAAGGCGGCTCACCCCGCTCCGTCCGCCGCCAAGGCGCCCCACGGCGGGTAGCTCTGGCTGTCTGCACGATCGCCGATATCGCCGCCGGCTGCCTTGCCCTGTGGGTCCTGCTGTATCTACTGGGTGCCAACCAGGCCAATATCTTCGTCGCGTTTGTGCACGGAGCGGCCGACTTGCTGGCCTGGTGGTCACAGGACATTTTCACGATGGACACAGAAGGTCTGCGAATTATCCTCAATTACGGCCTGCCGGCCGTGATGTATATGCTGATCGGCCATGGAATCGCTGCGCGGCTGAACCAGGCATGAACCAGTTCGGCTCTCATCCGGTCGAGGGACCAGCGGCGTTCACTATCTCTTCGCAACTTCTTATCCGTCCGAGTACGGACAGCAGCCCGCACCGTCGTACGCGGGCAGCGGAGCAATGACTCGGCGCTGTCGCAGCGCCCATGACCCCTCGTGCCGGCCGCAGCGCGCCGACACGGAGACTCCCTGATGATCGCGCAGCAACCCCGCCCTGGGGCTGTGTCAGGTGGCCCAGCCGCAGCGGAAGGACCGGCACTGTGACACGAAACCCAGACCGAGACGATCACCTGCCCATCTATGAGGGCCTGGTACGCGAATGCGGCGACGTTCTGGCAGAAGCCCACCGCGCGTCCCAACAGGCGCTGCACCAGGCGGCAGCACTGATCGGGCCGGAAGCAGTCCAGTCGGAGCCACCGAGACAGCGGCAGGACTTCACCGCCTGATCCGTGCCCGGATCACCGGTCGGGCCCCTCCGGAGGGCCCTCCCTCCAGATCAGAAACAGAAAGTGACCTCCAGTGAGCCCCATCCGCCGCACAACCCCGCATGCGATGACAAGACGTCGCAGCAACCACAGTGGGCACAGACAGCCTCTGCCGACTCGGCTTGGCGCTGCCCACGGCCGGCCGGAGACTGCGCCAGCACGCCGGTCCACTCCGCGTCCTCCTTGTCCAAGAACGCAGCCGGGCCGCGTTGATGCCGCCGCGGCGACACGACGACTGGGCCGGTGAACAGGAGCCCCACCGAAACCCTGACCTCCAGGACAGGACGGGCGACGTGAACAGTCCCGGGAACAGGGGCAGCCTGGCCACGCGATACGGGCGGGCGGTGGCCACAGCCCGTTGGTGCGCCCCTATGCCATGACCCGCGGCCGGACCCGGGCACGGTATGACCTGGCCATCGAGGCGTTGGTGCACACCACGGCAGAACCCGGACGACTGACCGGCCAGTTGCCCGAGCACCGGCGGATCTGCCAGCTGTGCCGGGAGGTCAAGTCAAGGGACAGGATCGTTTCCCCCCGTGATGGGTCTGCCCCTGCACGCGTCGCCGGCAGCAGGGCAGAGCGAAGGACAACATTCCACTCGCATGATCGGTGTCCGTGATGTGGAGTGGCCACCGAGTATTTGGGACGCCGATGCGACCTGTCGTACGCTCCGGGGGCGTTGGTTGGCCGGTGGGGGGACGGATCGTGGGACGAGGAGGGCACGCTCAGCGCGTTTCGGCCGATGATCCCGCGCTGAGTACGGCGGTCGTTCGGGCCCAGGACGGTGACGAGGCCGCCTTCGTCGTGCTGTACCGGCTGGTCCAACCGGGTCTGCTCAGCTACCTGCGCGGGATCGCGGGCGAGGACGCCGAGGACATCGCCGCCGCTGCCTGGCGGGAGATCGCATGCGAGCTACCACGGTTTCGCGGCGACGGGCACGGATTCCGCGGTTGGACGGCGAGTATCGCCCGGCGGCATGCGCGGGGCCACTTCCGGCTTCACGGGGCAGCGCCCGGTTCTCCGGGAAGCCCCTGGACGCCGCCGACCGTGGACAACATCGCCCACACCCTGCCCGGAGCAACGCTGTCCGCCGAGACGGCCCAGGCTCTGGTCGCCCGGCTGCCCCGCGCCCAAGCCGAGGCGGTCCTTCTGCGCCATGCCGTACGCCTGGACGAACGTGCAGCCGCCCAAGTGATGGGCAGGCCCCGCACTGTCGTACGGATGCTGGCCCGCCGCGGTTTGAGGAGCCTTGCCCGTCTGCTCCGCCCTGACGATCTGACACCTCATGCGCCACGGACCCTGGGGGAACCGAGATGAGCACCGATCGAAACGGGGATGAGCGGTTGAGCGGCGAGGCCCGTCGGCGCGACGCCATCCCGCCCCCTGGAACACCTCAGGACGTCGGCCCCGCGAACGACCTTGACGACCCATCCACCCCCGAAAGGACGGCCGAACGGATCAGTGCGGCCCTGCGGCAGCAACCCGTGGACGACACTGCGGAGCAGGCCGCCATCGCCGCATTCCAAAGCGCGCGCAAGGCACGCGATCGGACCCTGAGCACCCGGCGCCGCGACGACTGGCGCCCGAGGCCCCAGAAGCACCGCTGGGCGCGCGGCGGAGCGGTCGCCCTCGTGACGAGCTCCCTGCTGGGCGGCATCGCCTTCGCCTCCATCGGCGTGGTGGACACGCGGCAGCACGACACTCCCAAGACCGGCACCAGCCACAGCACTCCGCCGGCACACACGCCCCGCGAACAGAGCTCTCCTTCCTCCGGGCCCAGCACGGCACCGACCACCCCCTCCCGACACCCCGGAACGACGAAGGACGTCGAGGCGCACTGCCGTGCCTACGAGAGGGTCAAGAACCGTGGACACGCCCTGGGCGCCACGGCATGGCAGCGTCTCATCCGTGCTGCAGGCGGCAAACAGCACGTGGCGACCTACTGCGCCCAGTTGACGGGCTCAGCAGACACGGCCACCTCGTCGCCGACGAAGGCGAACAAGACCGGGAAAGGCCACGGCATGCCGAGCGCCAAAGCCAAGCCGCCGAAGGGCCCCTCCAGCCGGCCCTAGATGTACTGACCCGTGAGGTTGGGGACGCGGCTGGCGGGTGGTTGACCCTTGAGCGCGGTGTGTCCGCGGTGGTGATTGTAGGTGTGCAGCCAGGCCGGGTAGGCGGCACGTCTGTCGGCCTCGGTCCGGTAGGGCCGCGCGTAGGCCCATTCGTCCAGGAGGGTGCGGTTGAACCTCTCGACCTTCCCGTTGGTCTGGGGCCGGTAAGGGCGAGTCCGCTTGTGCGATATGCCCTGAGCGGTGAGGGAGTTGCGCCACAGGTGACTCTTGTAGCAGGAGCCGTTGTCGGTCAGGACGCGTTCGACGGTGATCCCGGCCTGGGTGAAGAAGGCGTGGGCCCGCTGCCAGAACGCGACAGCGGTCTCTTTCTTCTCGTCGGCGAGGATCTCGCTGTAAGCGAGGCGGGAGTGGTCGTCGACGGCGTTGTGGAGGTAGCTGTAGCCGGCGCCGGAGCGGGTCTTGCGGCCCGCCTGGCGCCCGAGGGTTTTGTGTCCGCCGCCGTCGGGGATGTTGCCGAGCTTTTTGATGTCGACGTGGACGAGTTCGCCTGGCCGGTCGCGTTCGTAGCGGCGTATGACGCGGCCGGTGGCACGGTCCAGGTGGGTCAGGCGGGCCAGGTGGTAGCGGGTCAGGACCCGGTGGACGGTTGCCGGGTTCAGGCCCAGGAGGTAGGCGATGCGGGCTGGTCCCCAGCGGCGCAGCACGCGGACTTTGATGATCCTGCGCTCGGTGCGGGTCGGGGTCCGGCGCGGGCTGTGGTGCGGGCGGCTGGATCGGTCACTCATGCCCGCCTCGCCCAGCTCGCGGTAGCGGTCGGCCCACCGCTTGGCCGTGGTCGGGGAGACCTGGAAGCGTTCGGCGGCCCTGCGCAGGGGCCAGCCGTCCTCGACCACGCAGCGGGCCAGACGCAGCCGTCCGGTCTCGGTCAGGGGTGCATTACGGTGGGGCACGAGGGCCTTTCTGGTCGCCGGTGCAGATGTCGCAATCCACACCAGGCCAGAAGGCCCTCACCCATTTCAAGATCAATCAGCCGTGAACCCTGTCACCAACCTCCGTGGACAGAACACCTAGACAGCGTCCGACCCGACTCGCGAGGTACGGCCGTCGGTTCAGCGACGTGGCAGTCGTTGGAGTGACACGGTGGCATCGGCGCACACCCACGCGGGGCAGGGTCCGCTTCGAGTAGGCGGCGAGCTGCCCTGCCGCTCTTCCCCCACCAGCTGGTTTGTGACGCCCGGCTGAACGGACCGGCGGTCCCACGGCCGCGGCGCCGCCGTGCGGGTCCTCGGGCGGCGGCAAGGCGATGGCCCTCCCGGCGGGCACGGCTTCAGGCGACTAGGCTCCCGAACTCCCGCACCCCCAGGCGCGCCGCCCCCACCGGGTGCCGGGCAGGACGGGGCCAGCCGCATGACCCGCACGGTCAACACCAGCCAGACCAGAGTGATCAAGAGCGCAGACGCCCTGGTCGGCAGCCGCCGGCAGCCCCACCCCGGGACCGCAGCCCGGCGGTCGCCACCCAGAGGGCCAATGACCAGCACGCGCGGTACATGATGACGGCCCGGCCCAGCCGGGCCACTCGGCCCTTGCCACGAAGCGCAGGGCCGACGCCCGCAGCGCAGGCAGGAAGAACTCCGAAGCGATCTGGAGGCCACGGCCTGCATCCATAGGCGTCGACGCCGCACTGTAGTCCCAGGTGTGCCCCGGCCCACCCACTCGACAAGAGCCCGCCTCCATCAAGGCCAGGCTCCGAAAGCCCACCCTCAGCTTCCGTCCCACCGCAACCTCGCCGGCCTGTGCTCACCCTCGGCGGCTCGCCAGGTCCCTCTCGCCACGGCCGGTAGGCTGGGGCGGTTGCGGAACCCTTACCGTCACCCGAGCCCACGTGGTGAGTGACAGCCAGCGGCGTCCAGACGTCTCACGACATGAGGATGAAACACAGGTGCTGATAGCGGGCCGGTACCGGCTGCACGATCCGATCGGACGCGGCGCGATGGGAGAGGTCTGGCGAGCCTTCGACGAGACCCTCGGCAGACCGGTGGCCGTCAAACTCCTGCTTCCCCAGGACACGGACCCCACGGCCGCCTCACGCTTCCGCCTGGAGGCACAGACCGCGGGGAGACTCAGCCACCCCCATGTGGTGGGCGTCTTCGACTTCGGCGAGCACGAGGACCGTCTCTTCCTGGTAATGGAGCTGGTCGAGGGCGACAGCCTCGCCCGCCACCTCACCACCGCCGGCCCGTTGCCCGCCAAGCAGGTGGCGCGGATCGCCGCGCAGGCAGCCGCCGGGCTCGCCGCCGCCCACCAGCAATGCATCGTGCACCGCGACATCAAGCCCGCCAACCTCCTTCTGGACGCCGACGGCACACTCAAGATCGGTGATTTCGGCATCGCCCGTTTCGTCGACGATCCGGCCGCCGCCCTCACCACGACGGGACAGATCGTCGGCACGAGCCTCTACCTTGCCCCCGAGCGTGCCCTCGGCCGGCCCGCCGGTCCGGCCTGCGACGTGTACGCCCTGGGCTGTGTGCTCTACCAGCTCCTCACCGGCCGCCCGCCCTTCCAGGCCGACACCGCTGTCGCGATCCTCCACCAGCACCTGGACGCCTCCCCCGTGCCGCCCCGGCAGCTGGGCGCGGAAATTTCGGCCGCCTTCGAGAACTACCTCCTCGCTCTCCTCGCCAAGCAGCCCGAGGACCGGCCCACCGCGCAACAGGTCGCTGACTGGTTCGCCACCGGCGCCTGGCAGGGCCGACCCGAGCCGCTACCCGCCCCTGCCCCTGCCCCTGCCCCTGCGACGGAGACCGCATCCACGCTGTCACCAGGACATGGCGCCCCCTCCAGACGGCTGCCGCACACCCCTGAGGCCGGCCCCGCGACCACCTACGCCTTGCCCTCCTCCGCCAGGCACACGCGTCGAGCAGGTGGCCCTCGGCGACGGGTCGGCCCGGGGATCCGCGGACTCGTGGCGCACCGGCCGAAGGTCGCGGGCGTGGCCGCCGGGGTGGTGACCTTCTTGGCCGCGATGCTCACCGGGATCCTGTGGTTCTCGCCAGGCCGCAGTTCGGCAGAGGCCCCGCAAACCGAAACGCCCGGCACCACGAACCCCACAACGACTCAGGAGCCGACCGGCTTCCCGTCCGACCCTTCATCCACCGCATCGCTGCCGACCAGCACCGCAGATCGTCCGGAACGGAAAACCGAGCAAGAGCAGAGGGGAAACAAGCACGGGAAGCACAAGAAGGACGAGGACGACTGAGCGACCGGCAGCGCAAGCATCACAGCACCCGCCAGCACCCCGGCATCCTGCGCAGCCCCCGCGAGCAGCGAAGCCGTCGATACGGCGGTGCCGGAGACGATGCCCCATGCGGCGGCCGCGGACAGGCCGCGCCCCGCCAGGTAGTACTGCAGGGTCACCACGAGCAGGCGATGGACGACGTAGACGGTTTACGAATCTGCCGACAGCTCCCGCGTCAGGCGGTCGCCGCCAATGAGGGCCTTCCGGAACAACGTGGCCAGCCGCCAGTCAGTCACGGCCGGCCAGCCGGTGCGGGCGTCGAAGCAGTCGAGCCAGCCGTGACGGTCGGCGAGGACGCCCGAGGGTGAAGAAAGCGGCGTACTGCGGGAACCGGGCCGGTTCGACCTGGAGGAAGTCCAGGACCAGTATCCAGGTGTCCAGGGGTACTGAAAGCGGACGGCGAACGTAGCGGCGGCGATCGCGGCTGTGAGGCAGAGCAGTTGGCGGTCGCCGGGCGCCGAGCGGCCACACCTGACATCTCGTCAGAACCAGCGTCAAATGAGCGCAGTCCAGGACCGGCAGTCAAAGCACCGCGTCGAACAGATATGGAGAGGCCGGGACGGCATGTATCCGCCAGGCAGCAGCCAGTGCGGTACGGACCACAGCTCTCGGTATCCGCACCACCTGGGCTCCCAGCAGTTCCCCGAGCTCCTTGGCTTCGATCACCGGAGCCGCCGCCAGATTGAAGGGCGGGCTCTGTTGCGGGTGGCGGCCCAGTCGATGAGCTGCTCGGGGATTCCCGCGAGTTCCGTCACGGGCCGCTGTCCGGCGGTCGGGTAGCGGGGCGCGGTCGCCAGATCGAGCGCGCGGCAGATCTCTTCCAGGAGGCGTTGGTTGTAGAGCTCTGAGGGGGCGACGGCGTACTCGAGGAACGGGCGGGTGTGCAGGGTGCCCCACCGGTCGTCCTGGCGGCGGACCTTGACCGACAGCACCACGTGATCGTGGAGCAGCGGTATGCCGTCGCGGTTCTCGTAGTGGCGGAAGCGGGCGGCGATCACACCGGCACGGGCGCGTTGCACGGTGCTGTCGGCACCGACGCGTACCCACAGCAGGTCGGTCTCGGCGGTGGCCAGGACCTCGTCGGTGACGCGGGTCTGCAGGTCCTCGATGAGCCGGCGGACCGGCTGTGTGCCCAGCGCCCACAGGACCTGGACGCTGCCCGGCGGGCGAAACACGAGATCGGCCCCGGACCACTTCTGCACCTGGTATCCGAGCCGGGCCGCCCGGGCGGCCGCCGCGGGACCGCCGCCGGCAGCGAGACGGCCGGCAACGATGCGGTCCGCGTTCCGGGTGGAGGCCCTCGCCAAACAGGTTCCGCATCTGCCTCTCGGTGACCCGAACCCCGGCCACCAGGCCGACCGCGGGCAGCGCCCGGCCCATCCACACACCCGGCAGGAGACCCGCCTCCTCCTGCGCCTGCTCCAGGCTCCTCCCCCGCGGCCGACGTCCGTCACCGACCGCCACCTCACGCCCGTAGTACTTGTATGCGGAGCCCTTGCTGACTTGCTTGAACGTCATCATGCAACCCAGCGCAACACCGAAAAAGCGCTGGTCAACGGCCTAAACCGGAGGCTCCCGCGGGGCGGGACGAAACCACGGATCCGTTGGTCCGGTATCCCGCGTCACGGGCAGTCGGCAGCCATGCTTCCCACATCGGCTCCAGACCAGCAGAGCTCCGCTGCCGAAAGAGTTCACGCCGGGCGCCCGGTCCCAGGGAGCGGACTGTAGCCCGCGGACCAGTCGTTGACCCAGCCGCAACCCGCACACGCGTACCGGCCATCGAGACCCGCGATCTGCGTCCCGCACTGAGCGCACCCTATAGAGGTGATCTCGGGATGCGGCGGAGACATCTCAGGCAAGGCCGGCCATTCCGGTTCCGGGGCAATCGCCACGATCGGACGCTACCCCCGTGGGCGGTGACGTCAGGGGCCGGAAGCGACGCCACCACACTCTCTTTACAGATACCAGGCAAGCTTTACAGACGCCGGGCAAGCCGGTCCTCGCAGGCTTGCCCGCAGCCGACGAAGGAATGGGCAGCGCGCCTCTCGCATTCGAAAATCGAACACGCATACCATTCTGGTGTGCCCACGTACGACTTCCCCGAGGACCTGCGCGACGCCCAGCTCGCACTGCACCAGACCCGCGCCGCATACGAGCAATACGCCGCCACGCTCCCGTGGTCGGCCGAACCGATGCCCGGCTGGGACAGCGAAAGGCAGCTGTACACCAGCTTCCGCTCCGGCAAGGCCGACAGCCCCGGCTACTCCGCCGAGCAGACCGCAGAGGTGGCCCGGTACCAGGCGGAGCTGCTCCGGCTGAGCACCCAAGTGGCGACGCACCCGTACTGGGCGACCCTGGACAGCGGCGTGGTGGCGGCGCGGATGGCGCTCAAACCCGCACACGAAACTGCCGGGGCCGAGGCGGCGTAGCCGTGTCCGACCCCGCGTCGATGTCCCGCCTCGACAAGCTCCGGGCTCTTCAGGAGTGGCTGGACTGGCAGCTGCGCCAGACCCGGGGCCGGATCCAGCAGCTCGAAGCCCAAGAACGGCAGGGCCAGGAGCGGCGGGCGCCGCAGCGGCAGCGCGACAGCGAGCAGGGGAAGGCGCCGGCCGAGAAACGAGAGAGCGAGAAACGGCGCCCGCGTCCCTTTCCGGACTGGGGCATCACCGACGTCGGTGTCGGCACCCCGCGGTCCGAGGTCCACCGCGGCGACTGTTTCGCCGCCGGGAAGCAGCTGCGGGCGCTCAGCCGGGAGCAGGCCCTCGCCGCCCTCGCCGACGGAATTCAGGCCTGCGAGGTGTGCCGGCCGGACACCGCACTCGGCGCGCTGTGATCAGTGCCTGGTTGCAGCATGAAAGTTGTGGAACTCCCGATCAGCGTGGCGCTGGCCCGTGCCGTACCGGTACTGCCGGACGGGCTGGGCTGGTGGTACGAGCCGAAATTCGACGGGCATCGGATGATCATGGTGCGGACCGAGGACACGGTCACCCTGTACGCCCGGTCGGGCCGGGTCGTCACGCCGTACTGGATGGACCTGGCCCTGGCCGGCATGGCGCTGCGGCCGGGCACGGTGCTGGACGGGGAGGCGGTGATCTGGCGGGATGGGCGGCTCGATTTCGGAGCGGCTCAGTCGAGGGCCGCGTCGTCCGTGACCCGGGCCCGTGCGCTGGCCGCCCGGTACCCGGCCTCGTATGCCTGCTGGGATCTGGTGCAGCACCCCGACCCGGCAATCGGCGACACCCGACCTCTCCCCTACACGACGCGGCGCGCCCTGCTCCTTGAACTGCTCGCCGAGGTCGGCCCGCCGATCCAGCCCGTACCGGCAACCGACGATAGAGACGTAGCAGAATACTGGTATGAGGCACTCCAGGAGCAGGGCCTGGAAGGAGTGGTGGCCAAGCAGGGCGCGGCCGCGTACCCGTCAGGGGGCCGTGGGTGGCTGAAGGTCCGCCACGCTGACACCGTCGACGGTTTGGTCGTCGGGTTCACGGGGCCCAGGCACCGCCCGCATCACCTGGCCCTGGTGGTCGGCGACGAGGACAGCCAGGTAAGGCTGTCGGCCCGCCTGGAACCAGTCCTCGCCGCACACATCGGTACCGCCGCCCTGAGCGGTGCAGAGGTGATGGGTGAGCGACGGACGGAACGCGAGACATACACCCGGATCCAGACCGACCTCACGGTGGAAATTCTGGAGGGATCGGGCCGCCACGGAACGCTCACGGTGGTGCGGATGCGGTGACCCCGTCCCGGCGCGAGGCGGGAGGTCAGAGGAGCGCGCGGGTCGCGGCAGCGAGCCGCCGCCGGAGACTGGGCCGCCTACGCAGCAGAGATCAGCCAACGCGCCACCCGCCACCTCCAAGGAGAAGACGTACATGCCCCTCGATGACCAGAGCACTTGGGCTCTGCTCCGACAACTCGATGACCCGCAGCACATGGAATTTCCCCGCGGCTACGACCACGACACCACCCGAGCCCGGTTTGAGCAGCTCGCAGCCCGTTTGGACGCGCGGTTCCAGTGCACCTGCACCGTCGACCGCCAGGTCCAGGACGCCAGCCACCACGGGACAGTCGTGATCCCG
The DNA here is from genome assembly GCF_042801455.1 of Streptomyces sp. NPDC057565. Lineage (NCBI taxonomy): Bacteria > Bacillati > Actinomycetota > Actinomycetes > Kitasatosporales > Streptomycetaceae > Streptomyces > Streptomyces sp. NPDC057565. The sequence continues at coordinate 36,537 of NZ_JBHVFU010000065.1, forward strand.
GCAACCGCCGCTGACAGCGCCGAACACATCACGGTGACCATCAGCAACTTCGGGAACCTGGCCGTCGTGACCTTGGGCAATCCCGGGAGCTACAACGAGGAAGAGGAGCGTGAGCTCTTTCACGCCACCGACCGACTCCGCGTCGGGGAAGAACTCGAAGCCCTCGGCTACACCGTCATCTCAGAGCACCTGCTCTGGACGAGATACGACGGGGTCAGCGACCTCGTCTCCTACTACCCGCCCGAGCACCCCCCGACGTGGTGGATCCGCTTCTTCGACTACCTGTGATCCCGCCTGCGGTGTCCCCGGCAGAGGCATTCCGAGAGTTCCAATACCCGAGCCCACCATTACGTGTCTCTTTCGAGCGCAAGCGAGAGGCCGTCAAGACCATGAGTCTGATGGTCACCGACCGGCACGGAAGCTCGATGCCCTGTTCCTCAACGGCTTACGAGCAACGGGCGGTCGCTGTCCCGTTCGGCGGATGCACCGAACTGGCTTTGTCCACGAGAACGAGCAGCAAATGTTCACCACTTCGGGAGGCACTGCTGCCGCCGCCTGTTCGATGTTCACGAGAAGGCCAGCACGCTGCCTGGGGCAGTGATGGGACGCGAGAACGGATGGTGGTCTCTTCTGCCAGCATGTTCCCGTGAGTACTACACCTGATCAGCGTCCTGATGACGCCACAGTCGACTTCCTGCGTTCCGCGTTCGCGCCGGAGTGGCGCGAACCCCCGCTGGGCCAGGAAGGCGTCGCCACGTGGGAGGCCGAGAACCGGGTGACGCTTCCGGAGCCGTACAGAACATTCGTCACAGAGGTCAGTAACGGCTCAAGCCTAGGCCCCGCCGAGGACGGTGGCCTGCAGCCCCTCGGGTGGCTGCCGGCGAGCTGGCCGGACCTTGGCCCTCGCACGCCAGGAGAACCGTTCCCTCTTGAAGCAGCCTGGCCATGGGAGGACGACGACACCGTCGATGACGACGACCCGCGCATCAACACCGTGTACACCCAAGGTTCGGTCGTTCTCGGCTCTGAAGACGGGCAGTCGTTCTGGATTCTGCTGACTGCAGGATCCCGCCGCGGCGAGGTCTGGATGGTGGCGGACGTCGGTGCGATCCCGGTGCCCGCGGACGAGGCATGGGGCTTTGAGGAGTGGGTGCGGCACTGGCACTCCGGTAACGACTGGTGGGCCTGAGCACGACGCCAGACGCTGTCGACACTCACCGACCATTCGAATCTGCCGACGCCCAGGCGCCTCCCGAAGTGGTGAACTTTTGCTGCTCGTTCTCGTGGACAAAGCCAGCATTGGCCCAACGCGGTACAGGGCGGCGCCACCAGCCAGCAGGACGAGGACGGCGAGCACGGAGGTCACGATCCGCATGGCCGTCATCCGCCGTACGAGCCACCAGGCCCCGGCGACCGCGAGCGTCCCCAGCGGAGTGTGGTGCGGGAGGGCGAGCTCGCGGTCAGGGACGTGCGCCACGGTAATCCTCTGCACCAACGCCAAGAGCGGCTCGGACCGCCGCCAGACGCTCCCTGGATTCGGCTATCCACTCGTCGCCCATGTCGAACGGCACGGAGACGACGATCTGGGTGCTGGTGCTGTCACGGACTTCGACCACGTAGGGGTCGTCGGAAATGAATCGGAGGTAGGCGGTGCGGCCTGACCGGGGCCAGTCCGCCGTAAACGGCTCGTTGAGGTCGGCCTCCTCGATGGCGTCCAGAAGCCGGCCCCAGTCCGAGAGGTCCTCGGAGTCGAACCCGAGGTAGACAGTTCCGTTCACGAAGCCGCTCGTGACGACAGCCTCCGCGTCGTAGTACCGAACGCCCAGGCTTTCGAGGGTGGGCTCGGTCGAACGCAGACGAACGCTGACGCTCTGGCCGGGGTCGGCCAGCCGGATCAGCTCAATCGCATCGGGCTGTCTGTTCGTGTCCATGGCCGGGAACCTACGGCAGGCGCTCGGGAATGACCCCGACGGGTGTGGCTTCCGCGTCCCGCCGACAGGGACGTGATTGTCATGCGCCGGCTGGTTCCGGTTGAGGCGGCCGTACTGTCCATTGGCGTTGGTCGCGGATGAGTGCCCACAGGACGTCGAGGCGGCGACGAGCGAGCGCGCACGTGGCTGCGCGTACGGACGCCTACGGTGTTGCCGTAATACCCCGCCGCGACCTGGATGATGCTCACCTTGCGACCGGTGCGCTCACCGAAACGGGGCTCTTGAAATCGGTGAGCGTGAGCGTGTTTTGAATGTCGGGGTCGGACGCGAAGTGGATGTCCTGGCGCACGCGTACGATTCGGCCCTCCTTGTCGATCCATACGTCGGCGTCGATTGCGGTGGCGGGGCGCAGATTGCGCCCGACGGTTCTGTCGACCGATTCGATGTTCTTCGGGGTGAGGCGGGCCGACACACGGACGGGTTCGCTCCCCCGGTGCACGGAGCCGCTGTGACCGAGTATGAGGTGCACGTACTGCGGAAGCCGGTCCGTGGGAATGCCGCCCTTGGCCGCCGACGCAGGGAACTCCTGCCACACACCGTGGGAGCCGCTTGCACGCCGGTACACCTTCTGCCGGGTGATCACGACGTCTTCGGTGTACTGCTCGGTCTTGTCCGTCGTGCGCCCCGTCAAGGGCGCGTTGAGGTTGATCCGTCCGACCATGAGTTGCAGTCGTCTGGGTCCGGACTGCGTGACGGCTTTGATTGCGGCCGAGTAGGGGGTGTCGTCGGCTGCGGCCAGCCGGTCGCGGACCACCTGCTGGCCGGTTTTCGGTCGCGCGGGTGAGCCCGAGGCGCATGCCGAGAGCATCAGTCCCGAGAGCGCCAGAATCAGGGTCGCCGTCCGGTGGTGAATCAAGGATGGATCCTCTGAGTACCAGGCCCGGAGGGAGAACGCCCCAGGCCGCAGGGTGGATGGTGGGCTCATCCTTCCCTGCCACGGGGAGCAGGTGACGTACGGGGGAGGCGGTGTGATCGAGCGTGCGCTGGACGGTTACGGAATTGGCCCCTCCGCCCGTACAACCCCTTCGACCGACACCGACACCGGGATTGCCGGGGCCGAGTCGGATGCCTGACGACACATAGCCCGTGCACCTCGACGAAGTGCGGGGCACGGTTCTTAGAAGCGATTCCCAAACCGGAAGGCAGGGGGCTTGCTCGAACTGTCGTCCAAGCGGGACTCGTTCGGGCGATCAAGGCTCGGCCGTGCATAGCAGCAGGGCCTCTTGAACATCTCGGTGGTGACGAGTCAGCCGAGGACAAGTGGCCCTGATGTCCCGCTGTGTCGCTCCGCACCTTCCTCGTCCACTTCCGGTGCACCGACGTGTGACTGTCTTGCCGGCCAGGTCCGTGGCGCATGGTTGCGAACCTGGGTGGCAACGGAGACCACCCGGATTGATCGGTGCGGCCGCCTGGTAGGCGGACAATGATCGCCCCTGGATATTCTGTGAATATGAGATCGATGGATCCGTTCCGCGACCTAGCCCGCGACCAGGGCATACCCCAGGACGAGGTCGAGCGGTGGCTCGATGCAACCGTCCGTCCGTGCGCGATGCTGGGCGCAGGGGAGCCGACTGACGGCCCGATGGTCGGACGGCTCGGCGGGCTGCCGCCGATGCCCGAGGACGAGCCCGTGCCGGACTTGCCGTTCCTCGCCTCGGTCGACCTCGCGGCCATCCCACCGGGCGCGACGGACCTCCCGTTGCCGAAGGATGGCACGCTGCTCTTCTTCGCGGACACATCTGAATCTACCCCGTGGACACGACGCGACTGGTCCCGGCTCGTCTATGTCCCGGTTGGCAGGCCAGTCTCCGAACGCGGTCCGGGCGATGAGTGGCCGCCGCAGGTCCACTCGGCCCATGATCTCTATCTGGTGATCGATCCCTCGCTGCCCAACCGCGGCGACTACACCGAGGAGTTCCCGCACGGTGAGGAGATGGGCGAGGTGTGGTGGGAAACCTCCGACGATGTACAGACGGGCGGATCGGTGCAGATAGGCGGCTACCCCTGGGTCTGGAACAACGATCCCGTCACGGACTACGACCACGGCCCGGGCGACTGGGTGCTGCTCGCGGAGATCGGGGCGGACGACGGTGATCTTCTGGGCAGGGTCCACTGGGTGATTCGCCGGGACGACCTGGCCGCTGGCCGTTTCACCCGGGCCCGGGCCTGCTACGACACAGTCGGCTGACGTGGCCTCAGAAGGGCGTTGTCACGTTGGTTGACCGGCGTGGGATGATCTTCGTGGAGGTCGTATCGGGGAGGGGACTGCGCGTGTCGTCCGTGTCGCCGTCGTACCGGGGGCACCGGTACCCGGTCGAGGTCATCTCCTACTGCGTGTGGCTGTATCACCGGTTCCCGTTGTCGTTCCGGGAGGTCGAGGAACTGATGCTCGAGCGCGGCGTGGTCGTCTCCTACGAAACCGTCCGGCGGTGGTGCCTGAAGTTCGGTCAGGCCTACGCCAACGCGCTGCGTCGCCGACGTCCCCGTCCCGGCGCCACATGGCACCTGGACGAGGTCTTCATCAAGATCAACGGTGAGCTGAAGTACCTGTGGCGCGCGGTGGACCAGGACGGCAACGTGCTGGACATCCTCGTGCAGAACAGACGCGACAAGGCCGCGGCCAGGCGTTTCTTCCGCAAGCTCCTCAAGAAGACCCGCTCGGTGCCGCGGGTGGTGGTCACGGACAAGCTCCGCGGTTACGGGGCCGCCCACCGCGAGGTGATGCCTTCCGTCGAGCACCGCTCCGATAAGGGCCTCAACAACCGGGCCGAGAACTCCCACCAGCCGACCCGGCAACGAGAACGCGCCATGAAGGGCTTCCGCAGCGTCGGCGGAGCCCAACGGTTCCTGTCCGCGTTCAGCGGCATCTCACCCCACTTCCGGCCCCGACGCCACCTGATGACCGCCACCGACCACCGCGCCGAAATGACCGTCCGCTTCGCGATCTGGGAGCAGATCACCGGCACCGCCGGCCGGCCCGCCACGGCCTGAGCGCGGAACCGGAACCCGACCCCAGCACGCCCCGACGCCCCGCCAAGCGCCAACACCCTCGACAACGTGACAACGCCCATCATGGACCTCGAGGACGCGGGCTGCCGAGCGCGCTTCATGATCCGGGACAGGGACGGCAAGTTCCCCGAGCTGTTCGACGCGATCGTGAAGGACGCGGGGATCGAGGTCGTGCTCAGCGGGGTCCGGATGCCGGGGATGAATTCGGTCATGGACAGGTGGGTGCAGACCTGCCGCCGCGAGCTCCTGGACCGAACCTTGATCTGGAACCAGCGCCATCTCCTGCACGCCCTGCGCGAGTTCGAGTCCTTCTACAACGAGCACAGGCCGCACCAGGGCATCGCGAACGCCCGACCGCTACACCCCTTGCCCGCGGCGATCACCGATCCAGGGCAGATCGCCCGCCTCGGCATACGCAGCGTCGTAGGCCGGGTGATACTCCAGACCTTCGGCTGCGATCTCCTGCCAGATCTCGGTGTCGGACAGAGCGAAGATCGGGTGCCAGGTCAGTACGAGCCGCTTGCCGTTGCTGGTCCGGGCGTCGATGGACAGCGGCAATTTCCTGCTGCGCGCGGGGGATTCGGCGGCCCGGATGCCGAGGCAGTTGATGACGAGCGCCTGGCGGTCCAGGCCGAGGGCGGCGACGATCGCGATGAGCAGCACGTTGGCCTTGTCTCGCTTCAGCGTCGAGGTGCTTCTCTGCACTTCACCCGTTCGGGTGTGACGTCGTCGGCGCTGACTCCCCGGCCCAGGGTGCTGAATCACATGGACCGCCGCATGGCGGGTGTGATCCACTTCGGCCATGAGTCTGTTGGTGAGTGTTTTCGTCGTTGACGCGGACGGCAAGAGGCAGGTCTTGGAGGTTCCGGAGGGATGCTCTGATCTGGCTGGATTCGAGCGTTGGCGTACCTCTGTGTGGGGCTCGGAGGTGGTTCGTTCGCTGGGAGCCACGTTCTTTCCGGTCCTGGCCGACGCCGACTTGCAGGTCGCGGCCGGCCAGGTGCCGGAGTTCCGCCGTGAGTGTGCCTTGCTCCGCGAGCACCTTGAGGAGATCGTTGCTGGCAGTCCGGCTGTGAGGACGGTCGAGGAACTCAAGCGCCAGATCTCTGAGAGGTTGGCGAACATCGAGGATGCTGCCAGGCGCGCGGAGGGGATGGGTGGGGGCGTTCTCATCTGGTGAGGTGCCTGCTGAGTTCTTTGTACCTCGCCCTCACCAGTGTGTTGGGCTATGTGGCTCGACGCGGTCCGCCAAGACGACCTGCCCGGCCTCCACACCCTCGCCGCAGGCATCGACCGCGACCGCGACGCCGTCATCGCCGGCCTCACGCTGCCATGGAACTCTGGCGTCGTCGAAGGGCATGTCAACCGCATCAAGATGCTGAAGCGCCAGATGTTCGGCCGAGCCGGTTTCAGCCTGCTACGCAAGCGCGTATTGCTGGCCACCTGATCAACCGCCGGGCTCTCGGTGATAGGACTTCCCTCTACGGAAGGATGACGAGGGGGCGACAACGTGGACGCAGTAGTAGCGATCAGCCTGATCCGCATGGCCGCTGCAGACTTGAACATGGAACCCTGGCAGCGCCCCTCGGACGCTTATCTGGTCCAGTTGGGCCTGGACGCCCTGATGGCCGACACCGAGGCTCCCTCGCTTCCCCTGTTGGCTGGGCTCGCGCGCGGTGAGTACCCCCTGAATCGCCCTGGGTTTGATGGAGACATCGAAGACCCGGAAGGATCCCCGTCATGGCTGCCCCCCGGAAATACTCCGACGAACTGCGTGAGCGTG
>NZ_JBHVFU010000066.1:0-42938 GCF_042801455.1 Streptomyces sp. NPDC057565
GGGGACGTGATGAAACGCCCCCCGCGCGGCTATCCGACAGACCACTCCCGTACGAACCTGCTGCGCCACCGTTCTCTGATCGCCGCCCGTCCCCTTGGCTGCGAGGAGTGGCTGCACACCCCCGAGGCGGTCGACCGAGTCCTCTCGGCCGCCGCTGACCTGGACGCCCTGCTGATGTGGCTGGTCCGTCACGTGAAGCGCGCCGCCTGACATCACGAGGGCCCCGCGCGGCACGGGAGGAACCAAACCCGTGCCGTCGGTAGGCGCGGACTGGGGCGATGCCCCCGCGCAGCGCTTCCCGGACCGGGTGTTCGCGTTCGATGAGTTCGGGCCGCTCGGGATTCGGCCCACCGCAGGGTCGTGCTGGGCCGAGCAGGGCCGGCCCGAGCGGCATCCCGCGACCTACCACGCACCCACGGCGTGCGCTACTTCCATGGCTGCTACTCGGTCGGCGACGACAGGCTGTGGGGCGTCAACCGCCAGAAGAAGGGCGCCGCGAACACCCTGGCCGCGCTGAGGTCGATCCGCGCGGCCCGCCCGGACGGCGCCCCGATCTACGTGATCCTGGACAACCTGTCCGCCCACAAGGGCGACAAGATCCGGCGCTGGGCGAAGAAGAACCGGGTCGAACTGTGCTTCACCCCAACCTACGCGTCATGGGCCAACCCGATCGAAGCCCATTTCGGACCGCTGCGGCAGTTCACCATCGCCAACTCCAACCACCGCAACCACACCGTCCAGACCCGCGCCCTGCACGCCTATCTACGCTGGCGCAACGCCAACGCCCGCCACCCCGACGTGCTGGCCGCTCAACGCCGCGAGCGGGCCCGCGTCCGCAGTGAGAAGGGCATCCGCTGAGGCGGACGCCCCGTCCCTGAAGCCGCGTGACCTTCGACCCCAGGCCTCAACGATCAAGGCCCAGCGCATTGGGAATGCCCCGGATCCAGGCGGCCCGGCCCGGCTCTTCCGCGGCGATGCGCTCCAGCACCTCGATGAACCGCCGGCGCTCACCCGAATCCATCCTGCCGAGCTCATGGGCGATGCCTTCCAGGGTGCTCAACGCCGAATGCGAGTCATGCCCCACCGCGACGAGATCCTCCAAGGTCGCCATCGCCGTCAGAAGGGCCCTGACCACTTCGTCTCCCTGAACCACAGCTTCGCCCTCTTCAACACGACTGATCACGAGACGATGCTGCCACCCGCACAGGTGTCCAGACATCATCAGTGCCAAAGCCTCACGACCGCTCACGCCGTTCGGTCGAACCCCATCCGACACCGTGAACGTTTGCGGTCAGAGCAGTAGACCTGGCGGGGATGCACCGAGAGCTGAGACAACCGCAGATGAAGCAGCGTGAGACACCGCGAGAAGTCGCAGGTCACAGCCTCGGCGTATGCAACGAAGCACGAGACCCTACAGTGATGTAGCGTCTCAGATTTCGTGGCACAGTCTCATTCGATCTTGGCACATGACGGCATATCCGTGAGACGCGCAGGTCAGGAGCCTGCTCCGTCTCGAACCCGCCGAGGAAGTGCCACGTTTCGTGAGACTGAGCCGTGTGCCATCGCTGTGAGACAGCTTGAAAGCCACTGGTCAGAGGCCCGGCCCGTGCCACGGGACCTACATGACTGTAGGGTCTCAAAAGCCTTGGCAGAATCTCACGGCAGTTGGCAGATGGATGGCAGAAATGCCACTGCCATGAGACTCGCAGTTGTCCTGTCGCACTGAAGCTGTCGGATTCTCACCGTGTCGCATGCGGCGCGTGTCGGTTCTCATCCAATCGAGGCATCCGCTCGGGCTGGAGTGCTGGCGTCGGCTCATATCCGGTGGGCTACGCTGTGCGGCTATGAATACCGGGACGGCCTTGCGCCACACACGGATCGGTGACCCGGGGCTCTTCTGAGCGCCGTACGGGCCGTTTTGGGCCCGCTGTTTGATCGAGGCTCTTGCGCTGCTGCGCGGGCTCCGCCTCCGTCGTGTTGATCACAGGCTCTGCACATCAACCACGACAGGAGTATTCATGCCCACCAAGACGCTGCGGATTCCCACGACGGACGGCCAGGCCGACGCCTTCGCCGCCTTCCCCGACCACAGTGAGCGGCACCCAGGGGTACTGATGTACGCGGACGGCTTCGGCATCCGGCCCGTGCTGCGGGAAATGGCTCGCGAACTGGCCGGGCACGGCTACTACGTGCTCGTCCCCAACTCCTTCTACCGGCACGGCCCAGCACCGCTGGTCGAGCTTCCCGAGTACATCGGAGGAGAGGTCCGGCCCGCGGTCTTCGCCCAGCTGATGCCCCTGATCGAGGCGCACACCGCCGAACGTGTCCTGAGCGACGCCGACGCCTACCTCAGGTTCCTCACCACCCAGCCCGAGGTTGGCGCCGGACCGGTCGCGGTGACCGGCTACTGCATAGGCGGCCTCTACGCGATGCGCACCGCCGCGGCCCACCCCGACCAAGTGGCGGCCGTCGCCGCGTTCCACGGTCCCGTGGGTGTCGATGGGGCCAACCTCTTCTCCAAGCTCACCGCCCAGGTCCACCTCGGCCACGCCGAAGGCGACATGACACCTGAGGCCCTCGGCGAGCTCAACCAGACTCTGGATGCGGCAGGTGTCGGCTACACCTCCGAGATCTACCCCGGCACCATCCACGGCTTCACCATGTCCGACACCGATGCTTTTAGCGCCTCCGGACTGAAGCGCCACTGGGATCGCCTGCTCCCCCTTCTGGACCGCACCCTGGCCAACAGCTGAGGCTCCAGCCCGGAAACCAAGCCTGAAACGGCCGCAACCAGCAGACGGCATGGCGAGCCACACCGATGTCTCCATGGCCGTGGCCCGCCTCTATCGCGAACGAGACATCTGCAAAAGCCAGGTCGCTTGAGAACCCCGAGCCTCCGCGGTCGCAAACGACCTGGCATCCCAGCTCGTCAACGGCCCACCATCTGACAGCTGCAGTCCGACAGGACACAGGTCAAGCCGCCCACTCGTATGGGTGATTGGGCTCTGATGCTGGTGCCCTGGTAGAAGCCCGCTGACACCTTGGGCTCACGGGGCATCGCTCGTGGGCTTCGGGGTGTGTGGTGGGGGAGATCGCCGCGACGGTGAGAGGAAACACCCATCCAAGCCGTGAGACAGCGGGAAGCTGCTCAGCGCCTCGTCTCGTACCTGGTCAGGACCACGCCGCCGGGAAACGTCCGCGTCTCCACCAGGTTCAGGTTCACCCGGCTGTCCAGCGCGGTGAAGAACGGCGTGCCGCCGCCCACCAGGACCAGATGGGCGGCGATCATGTACTCGTCGATCAGCCCGGCGCGCATGGCCGCCCCGGCGAGCGTCGCACCGCCGATGTCCATCGGGCCGCCGTCCTCGGCCTTGAGCCGGGTGATCTCGGCGACCGCGTTGCCGGTGACCAGGCGGGTGTTCCAGTCGACCTTGTCGATCGTCGAGGAGAACACCACCTTCGACATGTCCCGCCAGCGGCGCGCGAACTCGATCTCCGCCGGGGTGGCGTTGGGCTGCTGGTCGCCGGTCGGCCAGTAGGAGCTCATCGTCTGCCACAGCTTGCGCCCGTACAGCGACCTTGAGGGCGCCTCTCAAGGAGCTCCGGGTCCTGAAGAGCGACCTGGCCAAGCTCAAGGAAATCGCCGAGGACCCGAACATCCCTGCAGACCAGAAGGACTCGAGGCGGACAGCGCTTCGCGAGCCTTCCGGTAATTGGGGGAGCATCGAGTACTTCGAGGAGAACGTCCAGATGGCCGCTCTCGAGCTGGTAGTCCACTCGCTGAAGTGGCCGGCGTCAGGCGGCGTCGCCCTGCATTCGCAGCTGGGGTGGAAGCAGCGCGGCGCGCGCCTCGTTCGCCGCGGTCCGGGCGGTCAGCCACAGGGCGAGGTCGGGGCGTTCGGCGCGGGGGCAGACAATGTGGTGGCTGATCCGGCATGTCTGTGCGGGGTGAGGTTCGTCGTCCTGGGAGTTCCAGGCGGTGCCATTGGGGTCGAGGGACCAGCGTTGCCGGGGCGGCACGGTGTGCGCGGCAAGGGGTTCGGGGTCTTCGGGTTCGAGGCGAATCCAGCAGCGGTAGTAGGTGGGGTGGATGTCGCCGGCGAGTCCGCAATCAGGGCAGGCGGGTCCGGGTTCCGGTCCGGGGATGGCCCCGTCGGCAAGGGCCTGCTCGTAGTCGGCGGCTTGTTGGAGTTCAGCCCACTCTTGGGCGGTCTGCGGTGTTCCGGTGTCCCCCATACTTCACAGGGTCCGGACGGGCCGTCAGGGCAGGTAGGGCACGATCCGGACGTGCCGGGTGGGGGAGAACCGCCCGGGTGCGCTACAAGGCGCCACACGAGGCATACGGAGCCGTCGACCGCCCCACGCGGGATGGCTGACGCGGCGGCTACCGCGACCCTGATCGAACAGTCAGGTCCCAGTTCCTTCCGCGCCTGACGCCCTCGCGTTCGTTCCAGACGTGGTTGGCGCTCAGATAGAGCGTCAGGCCCTTCCCCCAGAAGAGGAGCAGCTCGCCGACGCCCAGCTGCCCGAGGAGGTTGCGGTACATCTGGGCACCGCGGTTGAACTCTCCGCTCTGATTTCCACCGAGCCACTGGAGGGCGCCGGGGCAGGTGAACACGGGAACGCGCCTGTATCCCTTCCACTCGACAGTCCGAGCTGCGCCTGGGCCTGGACGAGCGCCTCCAGGCCCCCCTCGAGCTGGCCCCGCTCATCGACCCCAACCAGCACTCCTGCGGCACCGTCTACCCGCACGGGCACCGCGAGCTCTCCCACCCCGAGCAGGACATCTACCTGGTCGGCATGAAGTCCTACGGCCGGGCGCCCACGTTCCTGGCCATGACCGGCTACGAGCAGGTCCGCTCCGTCGTCGCCGCCATCGCCGGGGACACCGAGTCCGCCGACCGCGTCGAACTCACCCTGCCCGAGACCGGAGTGTGCGGCGGCGCTGGCCTGTTCGACGACCCCGCCAGCGAGCAGGGCGAGAGCGGCGGCTGCTGCACTCCGGAGCCTGCCGTTGTGCAGATCGGCGTCGGAGCCGCCGCTGCCCTCACCGTTGAGGAGTCGTCCTCGGACGGCTGCTGCTGATTCGCCCCATTGCCCCGGCCAACCGCCGGGGCGCTACCACCCCGCGTCAGGAGGATCGTCATGTCCCGAGTACAGCTCACCCTGCGCGTCCCTGACCTGAACGCCTCGATCGCCTTCTACAGCAAGCTCTTCGGTACCGAGCCGGCCAAACTCCGCGACGGCTACGCCAACTTCGCCATCGCCGAACCCCCGCTCAAACTCGTCCTCATCCAAGGCACGCCGGACGAGAACACACGCATGGACCACCTCGGCATCGAAGTCGACACCACCGAAGCCGTCCACACGGCCACCAGCCGACTCGCAGGCCAGGGGCTGGCGACCGACGTCGAGAACGACACCACCTGCTGCTACGCCCTCCAGGACAAGGTCTGGGTCCACGGCCCCGGCCAGGAGCCGTGGGAGGTGTATGTCGTCAAGGCCGACGCCGACTCGATGGCCAAGCAGAAAGGCAGCACCTGCTGCGTGGACCCGGCCGTCGCCGAAGCAGGCCCTGGTACACCGGTCGAGGCAGGCGGCTGCTGCCCGTGACCGAGCTCGACGCCCGCGGGGCCGCGACCGGAACTGGGGACCGGTCGCGGCCCCGCGCCGTACTGCCCGCGCTGTGCGCCACCCAGATCACCAGCTGGGGCATCGTCTATTACGCCTTCCCGGTGCTCAATCCGGAGATCACGGCGACTACCGGCTGGCCCGTCGGGGCGACCACGGCCGCGTTCTCCGCCGCCCTACTGATCTCCGCCGTCGCCGGGATACGCGTCGGCCGGATCATCGACCACCGTGGCCCCCGCACCGTCATGACCGCAGGATCTGTCCTCGGCGTCCTCTCCATCCTTATCGTCGCCGCCGCCCCCAACCTGCTTGTCTTCTTTGCCGGTTGGATTGTGGCCGGGTTCGCAATGGCGGCCACCTTCTATCAGCCCGCATTCGCCGCCCTCACCCGCTGGTGGGCCCCCGACCACGTCCACGCCCTCACCATCGTCACCCTGGCCGGCGGCCTCGCCTCGACGGTCTTCGCACCCCTCACCGCCGTACTCGCCGACCACCTCTCCTGGCGGACCACCTACCTGGTTCTGGCCCTGATCCTCGCCGCCGTCACCATCCCCGCCCACGCCCTCGCCCTCAAGGCACCATGGCCGAAGGCGGCCTCCGCGCCTGCCCACGCCACAGGCGGGGCGGGCCAAGTGGCCCGGAGCCGACCGTTCTGGATGCTGGCCACAGCCCTCACCCTGTCGGCGTTCGCCGTGTACGCCGTCGTCGTCGCCCTCGTCCCGCTCCTCCTGGAGCGTGGTCTCACCACCGCGCAAGCCGCCTGGGCCCTTGGCCTGGGCGGCGCCGGACAGACCCTCGGCCGCACCCTCTACGCATCCCTCGCCCGCCGCACCGCAGTAACCGCCCGCACCGTGGCACTCATCGCACTGGGCGGTGCCACCACGGCCGCACTCGCGATCGTCCCCGGTCCATATGCCCTGCTGGTCGTACTGTCCGTCGCGGCCGGGATGGTCCGCGGCAACCTCACCTTGCTGCAAGCCACCGCCATCGCCGACCGCTGGGGCACCACCCACTACGGCCGCCTCTCCGGACTCCTCGCCGCCCCCACGACCGCCGCCTCCGCCCTTGCCCCCTTCGCCGGCGCGGCACTCGCCTCACCGCTGGGCGGCTACCCAGCCCTCTTCGCAGCGCTGGCCCTCCTCTCCGGCATCGCAGCCCTGGTCGCCGTCAAGTCAGCACCGACCAACACGCACGTCGCTGACCGATGACCGGTACGGATCGCAGACCATGCCAGGGGCGAACTACCGGCCGTGACAGGTCACCTCGGGCTACCCGCTGATCCGCCGATCGGGGGACTGTCGAGGGCCCTACGGTGCGACACACTGGGGGCGTGGATGAAGACCTGGATGAAGATACGAAGTCCTATCTCGCCTGAGCGGAAGGCTTATCCAGCGAAGAGCTGGACGCCGAGATCGCCCTGCTGGAAGCGAATGAGGCCCGGATCGCCAGGGACTGCGCAGACCTGGCATGGTAGAAGCTGATGTTCCGGGCCTTCTCTTCTGCACCGCCCCCAGCCGGGATGGACTGAGAAGCGATTCCCAAACCGGAAGGCAGGGGGCTTGCTCGAACTGTCGTCCAAGCGGGACTCGTTCGGGCGATCAAGGCTCGGCCGTGCATAGCAGCAGGGCCTCTTGAACATCTCGGTGGTGTCGAGTCAGCCGAGGACAAGTGGCCCTGATGTCCCGCTGTGTCGCTCCGCACCTTCCTCGTCCACTTCCGGTGCACCGACGTGTGACTGTCTTGTCGGCCAGGTCTGTGGCGCATGGTTGCGAACCTGGGTGGCAACGGAGACCACCCGGATTGATCGGTGCGGCCGCCTGGTAGGCGGACAATGATCGCCCCTGGATATTCTGTGAATATGAGATCGATGGATCCGTTCCGCGACCTAGCCCGCGACCAGGGCATACCCCAGGACGAGGTCGAGCGGTGGCTCGATGCAACCGTCCGTCCGTGCGCGATGCTGGGCGCAGGGGAGCCGACCGACGGCCCGATGGTCGGACGGCTCGGCGGGCTGCCGCCGATGCCCGAGGACGAGCCCGTGCCGGACTTGCCGTTCCTCGCCTCGGTCGACCTCGCGGCCATCCCACCGGGCGCGACGGACCTCCCGTTGCCGAAGGATGGCACGCTGCTCTTCTTCGCGGACACATCTGAATCTACCCCGTGGACACGACGCGACTGGTCCCGGCTCGTCTATGTCCCGGTTGGCAGGCCGGTCTCCGAACGCGGTCCGGGCGATGAGTGGCCGCCGCAGGTCCACTCGGCCCATGATCTCTATCTGGTGATCGATCCCTCGCTGCCCAACCGCGGCGACTACACCGAGGAGTTCCCGCACGGTGAGGAGATGGGCGAGGTGTGGTGGGAAACCTCCGACGATGTACAGACGGGCGGATCGGTGCAGATAGGCGGCTACCCCTGGGTCTGGAACAACGATCCCGTCACGGACTACGACCACGGCCCGGGCGACTGGGTGCTGCTCGCGGAGATCGGGGCGGACGACGGTGATCTTCTGGGCAGGGTCCACTGGGTGATTCGCCGGGACGACCTGGCCGCTGGCCGTTTCACCCGGGCCCGGGCCTGCTACGACACAGTCGGCTGACGTTGTAGGTGCCGAGAACCACATCCGTGCTGCTCACGCTGAATGTTGGTACTCGTGCAAGATGCCGCCGAGGCGGTCGCGTCGGTGGACGTCAAGGCGGACGAGCCGGTCGGGGTCGGTGATCGGTTCGGGCAGCCGGCGCAGGGGTGCGGCGCCGGCGAGGGTGCGGTGCGGGCGGTGCGCGTTGTAGAACGCCTCGTACTCGCGCAGGGCGTGCAGCAGGTGGGCATGGTCCCAGATCAGGGTGCGGTCGAGGAGTTCAGGCCGGCACGAGCGGATCCAGCGCTCCATGATCGCGTTCATGCGGGGCATTCTCACCCCGGTTTGCACGACCTTGATTCCCTCCTCGGCCAGGACGCCGTCGAAGCCGGCCGGGTAGCGCACGTCGCGGTCCCGGATCAGGTATTTGATCTTCGTTCCGGCGTCCTGGATATCCATGGCCAGGTTCCTCGCGAGTTGGGTGACCCATGCCGCGGTCGGGTGGGCGGTGACGCCAAGGACCCGCACGCGGCGGGTGGCGTGTTCGATCACCGCGAGGACGGTCAGGGTCGTTCCGGTGAGGGCCTTGGTCTCGAAGAAGTCGGCGGCCAGGATGGCGTCGGCCTGGGAACGCAGGAAGTCGGCCCAAGTGGTGTGCCCCCGTTCGGGTGCGGGCGGGATGCCGTGTTCCTTGAGGATGGTCCACACGGTGGAAGCGGCGACCTTGATGCCGAGCGCGGCGAGTTCTCCGTGCACGCGCCTGTAGCCCCATTCTGGGTTCTCTCGCACGAGGCGCAGGACCAGGGCGCGGATGGAGCGGACGGTGCGGGGCCGACCCCGGCGCTTGGGGCGGGAGGCCTTGGCGTGGCGTCGGCGCAGGAGCTCGCGGTGCCAGCGCAGCACAGTGTCAGCGGAGACGATCAAATGGATTTGACGAAGCCGCACCTGGGGGAGGCGGTGCAGCAGTGCGGCGAGCAGCGCCCGGTCGGGCCAGGTCAGATGTGGCTTGCCTACCTGCCGCTGCAGCACGACGAGTTGGTGGCGCAGCGCCAGGATCTCCAGATCCTTCTCCCGATCGCCCATCGGCAACAGTCGTATGAAACTGAAGGCGGTCGACAGGGCGAGGTACGGCAGTCGCAACAGCACAGTTGAGCATCCTCGCAATCGGTCCAGGCGTGCTCCAAGAAGCCCTCCCCGCGCGAAAGGCTGACGCATCAGCTGCACAACGCTGACCCCGGATCAGGCCTGTGACCAGCACGGATGCGATATTCGGCACGTACACGATCTTGGTGGCTAATCCCAACTGTCATGCAGCGAGGCGGAGTTGGAGTCTGGCGAGGTGGCTGTGGTTAGTGCGGTCGAGAGGGTGGCCGTTCCACCAGGCGTTGAGTCGGATGAGGTTGAGGGCGGTGGCGCTGGTGGTGTGGTCGAGGTGGGTCTTGGCAAGGCCGCGGTAGCGGGCTCGGCGCAGGCCGGTGGTGTGGGTGGCCTGGCGGATGGCGCCCTCGACCCCGGCGCGGAGCGCGTAGTCGCGCTGCCAGGTTCCGTCCTGTTGCTGGGCGCGGGCGGTGCGGATGGTCTCGGTGAGCTCACGGGGGTAGAGGCTGAGCCGGCGGCCCTTTCGTGAGCTGGTGCACTGCTCCTTGGCCGGGCAGGGGATGCAGTCCAGGGCGGCGAAGGCAGCGACGGTCTTGGCCACGCCCTCCTGGACGACGTCGTTCCAGGTGGCGCTGATCTTTCCGGTCGGACAGACGGCTCGCTTGCGATCCCAGTCGATGGTGAAGTCGTCTGCGGCGAAGCCTTGTTGGGCCTTGGCCTGGCGGGAGGTGTCGAGCAGGACCGGGGTGACCAAGGCGATGCCGTAGTCCTTGGCGGACGAGACGATCAGGTCGGCGCTGGGGTAGCCGGAGTCGAGGTAGTGCCGGGCGGGCAGCAGGTGGCGGTGGCGAAAGGCCTGGTGGATCGTGTCCAGGGCTTTGCTGTCCGGCAGGGTGGAACAGGTGGTTGTGACGTTGGTGATCAGGTTCGGGCGGGTCGGCCGGTCGCCGTCGGCCTGCGGGTGGCAGGTCTCCGAGACGTGCAGCTTGTAGCCGTTCCAGAACAGGTCACGCTTGGCGGACCAGCGAGTGTCGGTGTCGTAGGGAGAGGCCAAGCGGGCCGGGGCGGGCGGCAGGCCGTCGCCGCCGCTCCCGGTCCGCTCGCGCTGCCGGATCCGCAGCCTGCCGGCCCGGTCGGCGGTGCGGGTGTAGTTCTGCACCAGCACGCACCGCAGGGTCTGCACCGCGGGCAGCTCGCGCAGCCACCCCGGCGAGGCGGGCGCGTGGAGGGCCTGCAGCAGCGTGTAACCGTCGGCGGCGTAGGCGAGCGCGAGTTCGTGCTGCTTGGTCTTGGAGGCAGGCAGTCGCCAGTTGTCGATCCGGTCTGCGTAGCGGTGGCTCCAGTCCTCCACCACCAGCACCTGGTCGACCCATTCGGGGCATGCGGCGGCCAGCGCGTTCAGGGTGGCGCGGACGCTCTCGCCGACCAACTCGAGTCGATTCAGATCCCGCACCGCGGCAACGATGTGCGTGGAGTCGGTGCGTTGGCTGCCGCCCGCCTGCACCAGATCCAGGGTCTGCAGGCGCTCCAGCAACAGGTCCAGTACACGTTCCTCCAGGCCGTGGGCGACGACACGCGAGCGGAACTCCGACAGCACGCTGTGGTCGAAGCCCGGATCCTCCAGGCCCAGGCCGAGTGCGTATTTCCAGGCGAGGTTCTCGCGAACCTCGTCAGCAGCCTGTCGATCGGTAAGGTTCGCGGCCTTCTGCAGCACCGTGACCAGTGCCAGACGCCCCGGTGACCAGCCCGGCTTGCCCACCTGGCCGAACGCGTCAGCAAAGGCCGCGTCCGGGAACAGCTCCCCGAGCCGGTCACGAACCTGCACCGCCAGCGGTGCCTCCCGCCTGCCCCGATACATCGCCCTAATCGCCGCCGCGACCTGCGGATCCGGCTCAGGCCAGGACTGCGGCTGCATCGACACGACACACTCCGATCCCCAAGGAATCACGACGAGATCAACGATCAGCATGATCCTATCCGCTGGAGTCGTCGTTCCTCAGCGATCAACTCCGGCTCACCGAACGTGAATTCGAATTAGCCACCAAGATCGTACACGGCTGATCTCGGCCGTTCGGACCTTGCTGGCGGGTGAGATGAGCGAGCGCTTCACCACTCGCAATGTGACGGCAATGTGCGGGGTTTCGCACGGAATGTGCCACTACCACTTCCAGGACCGGACCGATCTCATCCTGGCGGTCGTCGAGGACATACGCCCCGAGTGGATCTCCC
The DNA here is from genome assembly GCF_042801455.1 of Streptomyces sp. NPDC057565. Lineage (NCBI taxonomy): Bacteria > Bacillati > Actinomycetota > Actinomycetes > Kitasatosporales > Streptomycetaceae > Streptomyces > Streptomyces sp. NPDC057565. Next base: position 11,534 of record NZ_JBHVFU010000066.1, read on the forward strand.
CGCTGGAGGCGGCGGTGGCGGCCCCCGGAACGTTCGCCGAGCGCGCCGACCGCGTGGTCGATCTGCTCGGCCGGCCCGAGGGCACGGACCTCGCGCATCTGCACTCGGCGCTCCACTGGCACGCATTGAACGACGACCGGGTGCGGGAGTCCCTGGAGGCGGAGTACCGGCGCTGGCGCACCGCTTTCGTCGGTCTGTTCCAGGTTCTGGCCGACGAGAAGGGCGGGCACCTCGATCCCCAGCCGCTGGGCGAGGCCGTCGCCGCGGCCGTCGACGGGCTGGCCGCCGTGGAGTCACTGGACGCCGGGGTCGATGCCGGTTCGGTTCTGCGGACCCTGATCTTCGCGCTCGCCGCAGGGGCCTGAACCGGTCATGGGCCGGCTACAGCGCCCGGCGGGCGGCCGCGATCAGTTCCGGGTCCCAGCCGGGGCGGGGGACGGACTCCAGGAGAAGCCGGGTGTAAGGGTGTTGCGGTGCGGCGAGCACCTCGGCCGTGGGGCCCGCCTCGACAACGGCACCGTGGCGCATGACGACGATCTCGTCGGTGACGCACCGGACCACGCCGAGGTCGTGGGTGATGAACAGGTACCCGACCGCGGTCTGCTCCCTGATGTCGGCCAGGAGGTTGAGGATCTGTGCCTGCACCGACACGTCGAGTGCGGCGACCGCTTCGTCCAGGACGAGTACGGCGGGCTCGACGGCCAGGGCCCGCGCTATGGCCACGCGCTGGCGCTGCCCGCCGGAGAGTTGACGCGGCAGCGCGTCGGCGGCGCGTGTTCCAAGGCCCACCTGGTCGAGGAGCTCACGTATGCGCTGTGCGGGGTCCCTGTCGGGAAAGTGGAGACGCAGCGTCTCGCGGAGGGCCGCCTCGACGCTCGTCCTCGGGTCGAGGGAGAGGTAGGGATCCTGGAAGACCATCTGGACCTCGCGGGCCCGGGCGAGACGCCGTGACCGGCCTCGGTCGGCACTGCGGTCACGCCCGGTTCTGGACCGGCCGCGGACCAGGACCTTGCCGTCGTCGGCCTGCTCCAGGCCGACGACTATCCGGGCCGTGGTGGTCTTGCCTGAGCCGGATTCGCCCACGATGCCGAGGGATCCGCCCTCCAGCAGGGTGAAGGACACGTCATCCACGGCGCGTACGGCTCCGAAGGTCCGCTTCAGGCCTCTGACGACCAGTACGTTCTCAGGCATCGACAGCGCTCCCTTCGAGCCGGTCACTGTGGTGACAGGCGGCCTGGTGTTCCGGCCTGCCCGGGGCGGACAGCGCCGACGGTACGTCCCGCTCACAGATCTCGGTCGCGAGGGGACACCGGGCGGCGAAGGCACAGCCGTGCAGTGCCTGGCGCAGGTCGGGAGGCTGGCCGTCGATGGCGGCGAGCCGGCCTTGGGGGCCTTCCATCCGGGGGGTGGAGGCGAGCAGGGCAGCCGTGTACGGGTGGCGGGGGTGCGCGAAGAGCGCTTCCGCGGGGCCGCTTTCGGCGATCCGTCCGGCGTACATGACATAGACACGGTCGCTGATGGCCGCGGCGAGGTCGAGATCGTGGGTGACGAACAGCAGCCCGGTGCCGAAGCGTTCGCGCAGCCGGCTGAGGAGGGCGATGACCTCGGCCTGGGTGGTGACGTCCAGCGCCGTGGTGGGCTCGTCGGCGAGCAGGAGAGCCGGATCTCCCATCAGGGCGGTGGCGATCATGACGCGCTGGAGCATGCCGCCGGATACCTGGCCGGGGTACTTCTGCAGCGCGGAGGCGTCCAGACCCACCGCCTCGAGGAGTTCACACGCCTGGGCAGTGGCCTCCGCCTGGTTCATGGCCTTGGTCAGCCGGACGCTCTCGGTGAGGAAGTCACCGATGCGGCGAAGCGGATTGATGGCGGCGCGCGGGTCCTGGAAGATCATGGCGACCGTGCCGGTGCGCAGGGCGCGTAGCTGGTCTGCGTCCATGGTGAGCACGTCGTGTCCGTCGACCCGGACGGCGCCTTCGGTGATGGCGGCCGGCGGCAGGAGGCGCAGTGCGCTGCGTGAGGTGAGCGTCTTTCCGGAGCCGGACTCGCCGACGAGAGCCACGGTCTCGCCGGCGCCGACAGTGAGGTCGATGCCGTCGAGGACCGGGCGGGCGGTGCCGGGCAGAGTGATCCGAAGCCCCTGGATGTCGAGTGTGTTCATCGGTCTCTCCTGGCGACGCGGTCGGCCCAGCGTTCCCCCACCACGTTGAACGCGACGACGGTCAGCACGATGAGCACGCAGGGCAGGATCGCGGACAGAGGGTAGCCGCGCTGGATGGCGGTCTGCCCGTCGAAGACCATGCGGCCCCAGTCGGGGGTGAGCGCGGGAATGCCCAGTCCGAGGAAGGAGAGGGCCGCGAGGTCCATCAGGGCATAGCCGAAGTTGATGGTGGACTGGGCGAGGACGACGGGGGCGACGTTGGGCAGGATGTGGCGCAGACAGATCTGGAGTCCGGAGTGGCCCTGGACCTGGTAGGCGCTGACGTAGGGGCGTTCGCGTTCGGCCAGGACCAGGGAGCGGGTCAGGCGGCTGACATAGGGCAGGTATGCGATGGACAGGGCGATGACCGGGGCGAGGAGCCCTTCGCCGTAGACCGAGATGATGAGGATCGCCAGCAGCATCCCGGGAAAGGCGAAGACCAGTTCCGTGCTGCGGGAGAGGACGGAGTCGAGCCAGCCGCCCCTCCAGGCAGCGGCCATGCCGACGGCTATTCCGGCGAGGGTGGAGAAGACGACCACTCCGAGGGGACCCAGCAGGGAAGTACGGGCGCCCAGCAGCAGGCGGGAGAGCGTGTCGCGGCCGGCCGCGTCCACACCCAGCGGATGCTCGGCGGAGGGTCCGGCGAGTGCGTTGCCGAGGTCGACCGCGTTGGGGTCGTGAGCCACCACCCAGGGCGCGAGCAGGGCTGCGGCGGTCACGAGGGCGACGAAGCCCAGGCAGACCAGGTAGAGCGGGGACCGGGCGGTGCGGATTCTGGCGAGTCCCGGCCGGCGGGTGAGGATGGCGGTCATGCGCCGGACCTCCTCGATCCGAGGGTGATCCGCGGGTCGACCACAGGAAGCAGCAGGTCGACGATGAGGTTCACGATCATGAACAGGGCGACGATGATCAGGGAGATGGCCTGGACGGTCGGGAAGTCCTTGGTGGTGGTGGAAAGCTCCAGGAGCTGGCCGACGCCACCGATGCTGAAGGCGGTCTCCACCAGGATCGTGCAGACCAGGAGGGTCGAGACGATCAGGCCCCCGGTGGTCAGGATCGTGCCCAGGGAGTTGCGGAACACATGGCGGCGGATGACCTGGCGTTCGGGAACGCCGCGACTGCGGGCGACGGTGACGTGCTCGCTGTCGAGCGCTTCGAGCATCGTGGAGCGGGTCACCCGGGCGAGCATGCCGATCAGGTAGAGCGCGAGGGCGATCGCGGGGAGGGTCAGGTGCCAGAGCTTGTCCCCGAAGCCGTCGCCGGCGCCGCTGCTGGGGAACCACCCCAGCTTCACGGCGAACAGGCCCTGGAGGAGCACGGCCGCGACGAAGGAAGGGGTGCCGACGGCGAACGTGGTGCTCACCAGGATGGCGGAATCGATGCCACCGCCACGCACGGCGCCGATCCATCCAAGGAGCAGGCCGATCACCGCAACCACAATCAGCGCCATCACGACGAGCAGCAGCGTGGTGGGCAGGCGGTCGGCCAGGAGGCGTGAGACGTCGGTGCGGTAGGTGATGGACCGGCCGAAGTCTCCCTGCACCATATCGCCGAGCCATCGCAGGTACCGGATGAAGAATGGGTCGTCCAGGTGATACTGGGCCTTGATCGCGGCGAGGGCCTCCGGTGAGGCCGAGCGGCCCGAGAGCAGGAAGCTGGCCGGGTTGCCCGGCGCCAGGTACATGGCGCCGAACACCACGAACGACGCACCGAGCAGGGTGGCGGTCATCTCCGCCAGCCGTCGTACGGCGAATCTCACGAAGTTCACTTCGCGGCCCCGACATCGGCGGCCCACGGGTAGTACATGTACGAGATGGTGGTGGGGGCGCCGGTGATCCTCTTGTTGAGGAAGACCGAAGTGGGCCACTCGGCGACCGGTATCCACAGCACGTTCTCGGCGGCGTGCTTCTGCAGCTTGGCCTCGATCTCCATCCGCTGTTCCGGCTGGTAGACGGCGGTGGCCTGGTCGACGAGCTTGTCGTAGCCCTTGTCGCTGTAGCCGGCGAAGTTCAGGTAGGCGCCCGTCCTGAAGTTCGTCAGCAGGTCCAGCGGGTCGCTGATGTTGTAGTACGAGGTGTACGGGAACATGTCGATGCCCTCGCGCGCCTTGGGGTCGGTGAACAGCGCGGTGAAGGCGTTCGGGGCGATGGTCTTGAGGCGGATGTCCAGGCCGATCCGAGTGCCGGCCGCCTGGACCGCAGTGGCGAGGAGAGAGACGTCCTGGCCGATGGGACTGGTGGCCATGGTCAGCTTCTTGCCGGTGGCACCGGCCTGCTTGATCAGCGCCTTGGCCTTCTCGATGTCCTGTTTCGCGGGCGGCAGCGCATCAAGGGCAGCCTTCCGGGTCGGCTCCGAGGCTTCGGCCCAGACGGCCCGGGGGGTGATTGAGTTGGTGCTGGTGCCCGCGCCGGCGAGGCCCGTCTTGACGAACCCGGACCGGTCCATGGCCAGGGACAGCGCGCGACGGACTCGGACGTCGCCGAGCAGGCCCTCCATGTTGGTGACGTTGACGTTGACCGTGGTCAGGCCCTCGCCGAAGTACAGGGTGCCCACGCCGCTGTCGCGCAGGCGGCCGTAGCTCTCGGTGGGTATCAGGTAGCCGCCGTCGGCCTCCCCGCTGAGCATGGCGTTGGTGCGGGCGGACGGGTCGGTCAGGAACCGGAACACGGCCTTCTTGGACTTGGCCTTCGTCCCCCAGTAGCCGTCGAAGCGGTCGAGCTCGATCGACTGGCCCTTGCTCCACGTGCCGAGTTTGAACGGGCCGGTGCAGGCGAGGTCACCGGTGGTGCCGTAGTCCTTGCCCGCCGCCTTGACGCCGGCCCTGGAGGCCACCACACCCGCGGCGGTCGCCATGTACTGCGGGAACTGCGAGTCGGGCTTCTTCAGCTTGACGGTGACCTGCAGCGGTCCGGTCTTCTTCACGGAAGCGACGTTCTGGAAGACCTGGGCCCAGGCGGCGGCGTTCTTCGGGTCCATCTGCCGGCCGAGGCTGAAGACCACGTCGTCGGCCGTCATCTCCTTGCCGTCGTGGAACCGCACACCCGAGCGCAGATCGTAGACCCAGGTCGTGGGGTCAGGGTTCGACGCCTTCTGCGCCAGGCCCGGCTCCATGGTGAGCCCTGGCGTCCAACGCATCAGGCTCTCGCACACGTTGGAGAGGATCGTGTTCTGGGGGTAGTCGAACGCCACGGTGTAGTCGAGCGTGGGCGGCTCGGCGTAAGTGGCCCAGGTGAAGGAGTCGATGTCCCCCTTGGCCTTGGGCGTCTGCTTGGACAGGGTGAAATCGTCGGAGGCGCCCCCGCCGTTCTTGGGCGGTCCGGAGCAGGCCGCGAGCAGGGCCACGGAGGACAGGACGGCTGTTGCGGCGGCGAGTCGGCCGGTCAGGACGCGCGTGCGTCTGCTGGTGCGGAGTGGGGGTGTGGTCATCGTCGCGCTCTCTTTCCGTACGTGGTGACCGTATGTGAATACGGGAGGCTGCCGGACCGCGAGGACGGTCCGGCAGGAGCGGTCGGTGCGGTCAGGGGCTACGGGAGGGGACGGATGGCGGGGATCTGCTGTGTGATGCAGTGGACGCCGCCGCCACCGAACGCGATCACGGGTGCCCGCACCCCGACGACCTTGCGGCCGGGGTAGGCCGAGGCGATCACCGCGAGCGCGTCCTCGTCCTGCGGCACCCCGGCGACGGGGACGACTACGCCGCCGTTGGCGACGTAGTAGTTCAGGTACGACACCTCGACCTCGTCACCGGCGACGTCGGCGAACGCCACCTGCGGGACGTCGATGATCTCCAGCGACCGGCCCTGAGCGTCGGTGGTGACCTCCAGCACCGCGCGGTTGGCGCGCATCCGCGCGTAGTCGGGGTGGTCGGGGTCCTCGGGAAGGGAGACCACGACCTTGCCGGGTGCCGCGAAGGCGCAGACCCCGTCGACGTGCCCGTCCGTCTCGGTGTCGAGCAGCCCGCCGTAAGGAAGCCAGACAACCTTGCTGACGCCGAGCCGGGACTTCAGCTCGGCCTCGATGTCGTCCCGGCTCAGGCCCGGATTGCGGTTGGGGTGGAGCAGGCACTGCTCAGTGGTGATCAGGGTCCCCTCACCGTCGACCGTGATTGCTCCACCTTCGAGGATCATGCCGGAGTGGATGCGCTCCACCCCGAGGTGCTCCAGCAGCAGTGCGCTGACCCGGTCGTCGGCGTCGTACGGGTGGTGCTTGCCGCCCCAGGCGTTGAAGCGGAAGTCCACCCCGGCGCGGCGGCCGTCGCCATCGAGGACGAACAGCGGGGCGGAGTCACGAAACCACGAGTCGTCCAGCGGCAGCTCCACCACGGTGATCTCCGGGCCGCACAAGCCCCGGGCGTCGTCGCCGTGGCCGGGAGGAGCAACCATGGTCACCGGCTCGAACCCGGCGATGGCCCGGGCGACGTTCGCGTACTCCTCCTTGACCTCGGTCAGCACGCTGCCCCACAGATCCGGACGGGTGGGCCAGGCCATCAGGCACCCCTCGTGCTCGGACCACTCGGCAGGCATACGGAATGCAGTCATCACGTCTCTCTTCTTCTCGCCAGACGTACCGGTCGACGGCCGCCGGCCAAGCGCAAGGCCGGTTCAAGCCACAGGACGAGCACGGGGTGGGTGAATCTTCCACTCGACTGAAAATTCAGTCAAGGGAAAGGCTGTCTGGAATTCTTGCCCGCTCGACGATTCGAGACCAGGCGGGCTCACGGGGGAAGCGTCACAGGAAGTAGAGGCGGCTGAGGGAGACCTGCTGCGCCGGCTCGGACCGCAGCGGATCCCCGTCGAGGGTCACCAGCCCGCTGCGACCGTCGACTTCAATGTGCCCGAGGCGGGCGTTGTTGACCATGCTCGCCGGCCCGATGCCGCGCGTGCCCTGTACGGCGACACGGCGCCGCCTGGTGGCCATCGCGTCGTACGGTCGCCCGAAGCTCCCCGACTCGGCCGCGGCACGGCTGACGAAGGCGACCGACAGGTCCGCCGGCGCCGATCCATGCGCCCCGAACAGCGGGCCCAGTACCAGCGGTTCGCAGGTGTCGGTGGCAGCGTTCGGGTCGCCGGTGACGCCGTAGGCCGGGAATCCGGACTTGAGAACCATCTGCGGTTTGGCACCGAAGAACGGGGGGCGCCAGAGCACGATGTCCGCCATCTTGCCGACTTCGATGGAGCCGACCTCGTGGGAGAGGCCATGGGCGATGGCCGGGTTGATGGTGAGCTTGGCGATGTAGCGGAGCACACGCGCGTTGTCATCGTGTGCGCTGTCGCCATCCATGGGGCCGAGCTCGGCCTTCATCTTCCCTGCCATGGCGAACGTCCGGCGTACGGTCTCGCCGGCGCGGCCCATGCCCTGGGCGTCGGAGGAGGTGATCGCGATGGCGCCGAGGTCGTGCAGGACGTCCTCCGCGCCCATGGTGCCGGCCCGGATCCGGTCGCGGGCCATGGCCGCGTCGCCGGGGAGGTCCGTCTTGAGTGCGTGAACGGAGACGATCATGCCGTAGTGCTCGTCTATGGCATCGCGGCCGAAGGGGAGCGTGGGGTTGGTGGAGGAGCCGATGACGTTCGGGACGCCCGCCATCTTCAGCACGTTGGGGACGTGTCCGCCACCGCAGCCCTCGATGTGGAAGGCGTGGATCGTGCGCCCCTCCAGCACGGCGAGCGTGTCCTCGACGGAGAGGCACTCGTTGAGGCCGTCGCTGTGCAGGGCGACCTGGACATCGTGCTCCTCGGCCACGCGCAAGGCGGTGTCCAGGGCGCGGGTGTGGGCGCCGAGGTCCTCGTGGACCTTGAAGCCGCAGGCACCGCCCTCGGCGAGCGCCTCGACCAGCGGGGCCGGGTCGGAGGACGAGCCGCGGGCGAGGAAGCCTATGTTGACGGGCCAGGCGTCGAAGGCGTTGAAGGCGCGCTTGAGGGCCCAGGGCGAGTTGACGCCGACACCCCACATCGGCCCGTACTCCTGGCCGATGATCGTGGTGACACCGCTCGCGAGCGACGCCTCCATGATTCGCGGCGAGAGCAGGTGCACGTGGGTGTCGATGGCCCCGGCGGTGGCGATCAGGCCCTCGCCGGAGATGATGGTCGTGCCGGTGCCGACGGCGACATCCACGCCATCGAGGGTGTCGGGGTTCCCCGCACGGCCGATGGCGTGAATGCGGCCCTCTCGAATGCCGATGGATACCTTGCGGATGCCCTGCACGGCGTCGATCACGAGAACGTTGCTGATGACGACGTCGCAGGTCGCGCGGACGGCCGCGGCCTTGAGATGCAGCCCGTCGCGGGCGGTCTTGCCGAAACCGGCCAGGAACTCGTCGCCCGGCGCCTGGGAGTCGGACTCCACCCTGACGACGAGCCCCGAGTCGCCGAGCCGGACGCGGTCACCGGCCCGGGGACCGTGCACGGTGGCGTACTCATGGGGGTCTATGTGCCGGCTGCCCGGCGCACAGTGATCACTGTGCCTGGTCTGCTTGCTCATCAGTCCGTTCCTTGCACAGCAGCGGCGCCCTGCGCGCTGTCCGCGCTGCTTGTGCCCAGGTAGCCGCAGGCCGCTGCGCGACGCAGGGCCTCTTCCTTCGCGCCGGGCGCGTCCAGTGGGCCGTCGACCAGGCCCGCGAAGCCGATCGTGACGCGGGCGCCGCCGATCGGGACGAGTCCAACCTCGGCGGTCTCACCGGCGTCGAAACGTGTGGACGATCCGGCGGCGACGGCCAGGCGCATGCCGTAGGCGGCGGCGCGGTCGAAGTCGAGGCGCGGATTGGCCTCGAAGAAGTGGAAGTGAGAGGTGACGCTCACGGGGACCGCTGCCGTGTTGCGCACGGTCAGCGTCGTGACCGGCTCGGGCGCGTCCACGGTGTCCGACGCGGGCAGTACGGCCCCCGGGGCGCCGTCGTTCCGCGCCCAGGCGCCGAACGGGTCGCTAATGACAGCGAGGCGGGTGCCGTCATCGAAGACGGCCTCGACCTGGATCTCCGTGACGATGTCGATGACGCCGGGCAGGACGTCGTCGGGGCCCAACACAGTGCGGCCGCGTTCGAGGGCAGCGGCCAAACGGAGCCCACCACGCGCCGCTTCACAGACGGTGTCCGCGATCAGTGACGTCGCCTCCGGAACGTTGAGCCTCAGCCCCCGTGCGTGACGCGTCCGTGCGAGCTCGGCGGCGGTGAACAGCAACAGTCGGTCACGCTCGGTGGGAGTCAAGGGCACGACGGCCCCCGACCCACGTCACCGGCGGACACGTCGGTCGAAAACATGGTCTTCATTCCTTCTCCGGAAGGTCGGCAGGACGCCGGCAGGGATCGCCGCGCGGGCGCGGGCAGATGTTTGCCGAGGCCGCACCGCTGCAGATGCGCAGAAGCGGGCGGGCGAAGATGGCCCGGCTCCAGCCCTCTAAGTGGCCCGTGTGGCTGAAATGGCCGCCGGAGGAACCACTGTGACACTGACTGAAAAATCAGTCAATACATCGGGTGAAGCGATGCGAGCCCTTCCGGACACAGGTGCCTGGGTCCTGCTGCGCCCCGCCGGCCCCACGGAGGTGGGCGTTGCCCGGCATCCGTGCGCTCCCTGGGAGGTGCGCTAATTCTGTCCCAGCCGCGCCAGTTCGGCATCGATGGCGCCCCGCATCAGGGCACGCGCGTGGTCGATCCGGATTCCGCCGCTGAGCCAGCGCATACTCAGGCCCTCCAGAAGGGCGGTGAGCCGCTCGGCAGCTGCGGCGAGTGACGACGCCGACGCCATCGGCTGCACCTGGCCCAGCAACGCGGCCACCTCCTGCGCCCACACCAAGGTCGCCCTGGCGAGATCCTCGCGCAGTTCCTCGTCGAAGACGGCGCTCGCCCGCAGCTCGCCCCAGGCCGAGCTGTTCTCCCTCACCTCGACAGTGTCCTGGAGTTCCAGGAGCAGAGTGTCGTCGAGCTCTTCGCGGGGGCTGAGCGGTGGGGCGTCCGGGTCGCGACTGGTGGTGTAGCGCTCGGCGCGGGTGTTGATGAACTCGAGCGTCTGGCGCAGGATCCCGGTGCGGTCCTTGAAGTGGTAGTAGATCAGCGCGGTGGACACACCCGCCTCGACGGCGAGCTCCTCCACGCGCAGCCCGCGGACCCCGCGCCGGGCGATCACCCGGGCGGCCGCTTCGAGGATCTGAGTACTGCGAGAGGCCATGACCCGAACCCTACCGGCCCTGCTCGGCCGCGTGTTCGCAGCCCGGGGCCGGGCGTTCGGGACAGTCATGGCCCGGCCCCGGCGGGCGGCGACGGGGGCGTCCGGGTGCGTTTACGATTCGGACACACCACCACTGGCGACGGTTGAGCTGGACGACGTTCAGGTGAGGGCACTTGTCTGCGCCATGCAGTTGGTCATGCCGTCGGCGCGGCTGTCGCGGAACTGAGGGCCGACGACTGGCACCTTTGCTCAGGGACCTGACTGGTTCCCCAGGGCCTTTCTGGCAGGCGATGCGCTCGGAAGGGTGCTTCACGCTCGCCTGCACCCGGTCACTGTGCTCGATAGTGATCCACGGCGACGGTGACGGCATCGCTGTCGGTCGCCGCTTGAACAAGACGCACGATGGCGATGTTCTTCCGGTCGGCGCTGCGGACACAGAAGGGCTGCTCGTCGCCAAGGGCGCTGAAAGGCAGCGCGGTCACCGGTTGCGTCTCGATTCCCCGGATGCAGTCGGCGAGGCTCAGATCGCCGCCGGCCGCGATGAAGGCGTCGCTGTCCTCGGGCTGGACGAACCCCGTGTCGTCGCGTGCCAGATACCAGGAAGACGTCTCGGCGGGGACCACCGTTCCGGTCTTGAGATCGAATTCGTAGGTGCTGTCCGGGGCGGTGAGTTCGGCGTCCGTGTAATCCGACTTGTAGGCAGCTGTAGGTGAGGACGTGGACGGTCGAGGCGGCGCGCTGGAAAACGGGGCGGGCGCCCCGGAAGAACCTGCCCCCGCCTCCTGCGGATAGGCCAGGTAATACACCATGACGCCTGCCAGTACGAGTGCCGTGGCCGCCGCCGAAGCGGTCACGAGCAGGCGGCGCCCGCCACGACGGGTGCGTTCTGTCCCGGCGCTGTTTCCAGGGTGCGACTTCGCAACTGCGGGGGCCGTGAGCGTGGACTGGGCATGGGACGGCGCCGACGGCTGCTCATGCTCTGATATCCCGCTGCTGACGGAGTGAGGGAGCCAGCCGTCGGTGAACTCGGTGCGCAGACCCACGAGGGGATGGGCGTGCACGGCCGCGATCAGGTCATCGGGGGTGGGCCGGTCCTCGGGGCTCTTGGCCAGGCAACGCCACAGCAGGTCGTGCAGGTCGTGGGGCACCCGGGTGAGGTCGGGCTGCTCGTGGACCACTCGGTAAAGCGCGGCCGATTCGGGCCCTGGCCCGAAGGGTGGTGCACCTCCTGCCACGTACACAGCGAGCGCCCCAAGTGCGAAGACGTCGGTCGCCGGCGTCACCGGCAGACCCATAGCCTGCTCGGGTGCCATGAACGCGGCGGTGCCGATCCGCAGCCCCGTACCGGTCAGCGCCGTGGCGTCGGCCGCACGAGCGATACCGAAATCGATCACACGGGGACCGTCATCGGCGATCAATACGTTGGCGGGCTTGAGGTCCCGGTGGACGACGCCCGCGCGGTGGATCGCCTGGAGAGCTTCCGCGATACCGGCCACGAGCAACAGCACCGTACGCACCGGCAGCGGACCGTGTCGCTGGACCACCTGCTGCAGCGAAGGGCCAGGAACGTAGGCCGTGGCGAGCCATGGGGTGGGGTCGTTCACACCCGAGTCAACCACCTGCGCGGTGAACAGACCATGAATGCGCCGAGCGCTGGCCACTTCCTGGGCAAAACGCTGCCGGAACTCGGGATCCCCCGCGAACTCCTCGCGCACCACCTTCAGAGCAATGGGCCGGCCACCTGGCGTACGAGCCAGGTACACCACACCCATGCCGCCTGAGCCCAGCCGGGCGTGGAGACGGTAACCACCGATCTCACGAGGGTCGTCGGCAGACAGGGCCGCGTGAGCGGGCTGCGCACCGGGAAGCTGAGCGGACATGCAGTGGCTCTTTCAGTGAGAGAAGGACGAAGCGGTGGGCAGAATGCTTGCGCGGACATGAATGAGGCCGACGGAACCGCGTGGTGATCGACCCACTGGGGCATCCGGCCGGGCGCAGCGCACCGACAGCCGCCCACGACTCCGCCGAACCCATCCCGTCCGGGGGCACCGTACCCCAGCGATTGATCCTTCTTACTAAAAATTCAGTCAATATGACACCATGGGTGCGCAGACCACCAGGAGGGATCAAGTGGCGACGGACCGCAGAAGGGCAATCTTGGAAGGGGCCGCCCGACTCATAGCCCGCCGCGGGGTGCGCGGGCTGCGGGTAGAGGAGCTGGCAGCAGAAGCCGACGTGTCCGCTGCACTGATCTACTACCACTTCAAGAACCGGGCCGGCATCCTTCTCAGTACTCTGGAGTTCATCAGCGACCGGGCGGAACGGTACACCGCCGAGCGGAACGACCCCACCAAGCCGTCCAACCCCAGGCGGGAGCTGGAGCAGTCCTTCCTACTGGAATTGCAGGACCTGCCCGAGGTTCGCGAGAACAGCATCGCATGGGGCGAGCTGCGGGCCAGCGCGGTCTTCGACCCTGCACTGCGGGGTGATCTGACCAAAGCCGGGTTGACCTGGGTCCTCGAGGTCGCAGAGCTCCTCGGCGGAGCACACCCGACGGCACCCGCAACGGCCCTCGCCGCGTCGGCCGAACGACTCACCTCGCTACTCGAAGGGCTCAGCGCGCGATGGCTGAGCGGCGTCTTGTCGCTGAAGCATGCTCGAGAGCTCATGAGGGAGGCGATCGCAGTGGAAACGGGGCAACTGGATGATCTCCGGGCCGCAGCGACCCCTCCGAGCCTGACCCCCGGGAGCCCGACGCTGAACGCGCGCCCGTCGCTTACGCAGCGAAGGCAATTTGACTGAAATTCCAGTCAGTACGACACTGATGGCGCAGCCCGTATCCGCTATGCGGATGCCAGCCGCGCGCGTTGCGGCTCGTGCGCCCCTGTTATCAGGGCTCGTGCGACCCTTGCCATACCGCCTCGTGACCCCCCTCTCGGCCGGATATCTCCGTCCTGCCAGTCCACGATCGGAGCCCATTGTGACCGTTCTGCCTCCCTCTCGCCGTTCCGTCCTGCGCACGCTCGCCGGAGTCGGCGCGGTCGTGCTTGGCGCCTCGGCCTGCGGCCCCGCCGAGCTCGGACAGCAGCGCAGCGCTTCCGGCAGCCCGCGCAAGGATGTTGAAACGGGCGGAGAGCGACACATAGGCGCCGAGTGGGAGAGTCACACGCGTACCTTCATGTCGTGGCCTGCGCTGGAGTCGGTCTGGGGGAAGGACCTGCCCTACGTACGCAAGGACATTGCGCGGGTGGCGCGTGCCGTCGCGGAGTACGAAGAGGTCATCGTGATGGCCCGGCCCTCGCAGCTGGCCGCGGCCCAGCGGGCCTGCGGCTCCCAGGTTGAGGTCATCCCCCTGGAGGTCGACGACCTGTGGGCCCGCGACATCGTGCCCGTCTTCGTGAAGGAGAACGGCAAGGTCGTCGGGCTCGACTTCAACTTCAACGGGTGGGGTAACAAGCAGGTGCACATGAACGACGCTCGCGTCGGCCGCACCCTGCTGCAGAAGTACGGGGTCCCCCGCGTCCAGGCGCCGCTGGTCGCCGAGGGCGGCTCCTTCGAGACCGACGGCGAGGGAACCCTGCTGATCACCGAGAGCTCGATCGTCAACAACAACCGTAATCGGGGCAAGAGCCGGGACCAGATCGAGGCCGAACTCAAGGACACCCTGGGCCTGAAGAAGGTGATCTGGCTGGCTGGAGTCCGCGGCGAAGACATCACCGATGCCCACGTCGACAGCCTCGTACGGTTCGCCGCACCCGGTGTGGTCCTCTTGGACAAGGCGTTCCCCGGGATGCCCGCCGACTCCTGGTCGCGCTCCTCCGACCAGGCGAGGTCCGTACTTTCCAAGGCCACGGACGCCCGGGGCCGACGATTCGAGATCATCGACCTGCCGCAGCCCGACCTCGACAAGATCACGGGCCAGGGTGACGACTTCGTGTCGAGCTATGTCAACTTCTACATCGCCAACGATGCGGTGTTCATGCCCAAGTTCGGGGATCGGGAGGCCGACGACCGCGCCCGCGGGATCCTGCAGGAGCACTTCCCCAAGCGCGACATCGTGCCGATCCAGATCGACACCATCGCCTCCGGTGGCGGTGGTATCCACTGCTCGACCCACGATCAGCCCGGCAAGCCGGCCGCCTGACACGGCTGTCAATCCCCTGGAACAGAGCTTGGTCATGGTCCTCGATCAGTTCGCGGGAGTAGCTGTTTGACCATGCCTGTGGGGAGGACGGTAGGAGGATGGACCGACAGGCGGTGGAGGAACTGAACGCGGATCTCGCCGAGTTCACCGGCGATGTCTTCGCGTATCTGGCCTACGCGGGCCAGCGTGGCTACGGACAGCATTACCTGCGCGGGCTGATGCTGGACGGCAGGCGCAAGTCGGTGGAACCGATGGCCGAGCGCCTGGGCATCCCCCGGCAGAACCTGGGCCACTTCGTCGCCCAGTCCACCTGGGAGTACCGCGAGGTGATGCGGCGCGTGGCAGCCCGTGCGGACCGGGTGCTGCGGCCGTCGGCCTGGCTGATCGACGACCACCCCTTCGTCCGCTACGGGCACGGCACCGCCGGCGCCATCGTGCAGCACTGCGGTGAACGCGAACAGCACTTATGCCAGGTCGCGGTGTCCGTGCACGCCGTCTCGCGCCAGGGGGCGTCGCCGTTGCACTGGCGGCTGTTCCTGCCGCAGAGCTGGGCGGAGGACCGGGCACGCTGCGCGAAGGCGGGCATCGGGCCAGAGATCACGCACCGCACCAAACAGCGGATCGCCCTGGACCTGCTCGACGATCTCGGCCAGTGGGGCCTGGCCCCGCCGCTGGTCGTGGCGGACAGCGACTACGGCACCAACGTCGCCTTCCGGACCGGTCTGACCGCACGGGGTATCCGCTGGCTGCTGGCGGTCACCGGCCACACCGTGGTCCTGCCCGCCACCGGAGCCCCGGTCACCGCCTGGGCGCGCAGGCGTCCCAGCATCACCGTCGACCAGGTCTCCGCGGAACACCGCTACCGGGCCCGCAGGTTCGTCTACCGGGCCAGGACCGCCGATCACCGCGCCCGCTCCGGCTGGTTCGTCGCCATCCCGGTGCACATCGCCGGGATCATCGAGCGCGAGCACGTCGCGTCCACCGCCGACCGGCTCCTGCCCCTGCGCACCCTGTTGATCCAGTGGAGACGCAAGCGCGGCGGTGACGTCTTCCGGTCCTGGATCACCGACCTGCCCGCGGACACTCCGCTCGCGGCCCTGGTCAGGCACGCGACGAGCCGCTGGTACATCGAAACCGACTACCGTGAGATGGAACAGGCCCTCGGCCTGGGCGACTACGAGGGCCGGACCTACCGGGGATTCCACCACCACGTGGCGCTGGTCTCCGCAGCCCACCTGTTCTGCCTGGAGCATCGCCTCAACCCAAAAGGCGAGGGCACGACCTCAGCCTGTACAAGATCGTGGCTCTTTTCCAGATCGCGCTGCTCGGCTCCCTGTGGCGCTGCCCCGCCTGCCACCACGCGCCTGATGACCTCACCAACCTTGATCGAGGACCATGACCAAGCTCTGTTCCAGGGGATTGACACGTCCGCCGTGGGTTCAGCGTGACTGAGGGGCCTTCATCGGGAACCCACGGTGTCTTTTGGCGGTGTGCTCGAAAGTGCGGTGGGTTCGTTGCTGCTGATCGGCAGACTACGTGTATCGCCGAGGTGAGCCCTAAAAGGCCATGGGATGGTCTTGAAGCCCGCCGGGGGTGTGCGGACGACCTTCGAGATGCGTACCGGACCCTCTGTCCCGACACTGAGTGTCGGGGCGGGGACGACCGGTGCTTCGGTGAGGAAGACGCCCATGTCTGATCGTGTTGCGATGGAGCGCGTGTGGGTGGCGCACACGGACGGCGAGTTCGTGCAGCTGGACCTGCAGGCCACGATGAGCACGATGACCGACAGCCCCACAGTGGTCCATGTGCCGACCGCGATGGGCGGCGTGGGCCGCCAGAGTGTCGCGGACTTCTACGAGCGCTGGTTCATCGGGTGCAACCCGGCGGACTTTGCGCTGAGGTCCGTGTCCCGCACCGTCGGGGGCGACCGGATCGTCGACGAGATGGTTGTGTCCTTCACCCACGACATCGAGGTCCCGTGGGTCCTGCCCGGCGTGGACCCGACCGGGAGAGCCGTCAGCGTACCCGTCATCGCCGTCGTGGGGTTCCGCGACGGAGCCATCGACAGCGAGCACATCTACTGGGACCAGGCATCGGTCCTCGCCCAGACGTGCCTGCTGGACGCCGACCTGGTCGCGCGGCTCCCTGTGATCACGGAGCAGTCGGACGTCCTGGACGGTGCTCTCCCGCTGAACCAGCTGGCTCTGACGCCACGGAGACGCCGGCCACCGGCCTGATTCAGCCATCAGCCGATTGAGCGGATACGCGGTCCGCTCGATCGAGGTCACGGCCCACCCCGGCCAGACGACAGCCCAACATCACCACCAACGACGTTACTGACTTCGGCGTATTAGGGTCCGTCCGGTCTGTCGAGAGCGAGGCCGGTTCCGGCGAGGAATCCGCCGAGGATGCCGTGCCGGTACTGCAGCGCCTTGAGCCGCCTGCGGAGCAGAGTCTCCAGCTCGCTGAGGGTGCGGGCGGCCAGGTTGGCCAGGCTCCGTTTGATGTGCGCCCATAGGCCCTCGACCGGGTTGAGGTCGGGCGCATACCCGGGCAGCAGGACCACCGTCAGTCAGTCCCGCTCGGCAACGAGTGCCTTCATCGTCTTGGAGGTGTGGGTGCTCAGCCGGTCCCACACCACGATCAGCGGGGCCTTGAGCAGTTGGTGGGCGCCATCCAACAGGCGGATGCAGTCCGCCTCGCCCAGCGAGCGACGCTCGCCCTTGCGGCCGGACACTTTGACCCTCGGGGTGATGCCGCGCCGGCCCCAGGTGCGGCCCTTGGGCGGCCGACCGGTCACGCCCGCTTCGTCCTCGAAGCAGATGAACGCGCCGGTCGCCGCCCGGAGGGTTTTACCTCCGGCCAGGTCACCTCCCGCCATGCGGTGATCGCGTCCTCGTCGCGTTCGGCGGCGGGCCGGGCGGGCATCTGCACGCTGTAGCCCATGCGGTGCAGCAGCCGAGTGACCCCGCAGACGCTGTAGGAGAGGTGGAACGTCCGCCCGATCAGCGTGCGCACCCGGGCGGCGGTCCACACCTGGCCGTCCACCCAGCCGTGCGCGGCCGGCCCCTCATCAAGCCACATCGCGAGCCTGGCCTGCAGGTGTGGGCCGAGCCGACAGTCGTAGCCGCTGCCCTTGCCGAAAACTCATCCGCCCTGGTGGTAGCCGGTGTGCGGGATGTCGACCGCGGTCGCTCGCGCCGGCACCCTCACGTGGCTGTCGATCAGCGCGGCATGATGATCGACCGTGCTGCTACGACTGGCCTACCTGGGCGTGACGAACGCATTCGCCTTGCTGCGCCTGCTGCCGATGAGCGCCCGGGACAAGGACACGGAGATCCTTGCCCTGCGTCATCAGATCACGGTGCTGGAACGCCAACTCGGCAAGCAGAGGGTGCGGTTCACCCCGACCGACCGGGCGTTCCTGGCGGCGCTGCCGCATTGGCTGCCACGGCATGTGCTGCGCAGGATGCGGCTGCTGGCGCGCCCGGAGACGGTGATGCGATGGCATCGCGACCTGGTCGCACGCCGCCACGCGGCCCGGTCTCGGCCGAAGCGCCCGGGTCGGCCACGGACCGTGCACTCGATCAGAGCCCTGGTGCTGCGCCTGGCGCGCGAAAATCCCAGCTGGGGCTACAGGAGAGTGCACGGTGAGCTGCTCGTGCTGGGGATCAAGGTTGCCGCTTCCACGGTATGGGAGATCCTCAAGGATGCCGGGATCGACCCGGCGCCCGAACGGAGCTCCGGCACCTGGGGCGACTTCCTGCGCTCCCAGGCCGACGCCCTTCTGGCCTGCGACTTCTTCGAAACGGTCACCCTGTCCGGGGTGCGGCTATACGTGTTCGCGGTGATCGAGCACGCCAACCGCCGGGTCCGTATCCTGGGCGCCACTGCTCACCCGTCCGCAGCCTGGGTGGTCCAGGCCGCGAAGAACCTCGTCATGGACCTCGAGGACGCGGGCTGCCGAGCGCGGTTCTTGATCCGGGACAGGGACGGGAAGTTCCCCGGGCTGTTCGACGCAGTCCTCAAGGAAGCGGGCATCGAGGTGGTGCTCAGCGGCGTTCAGATGCCAAGGATGAACTCCATCATGGAGAGGTGGGTGCAAACCTGCCGACGACAACTGCTGGACCGCACACTGATCTGGAACCAGCGCCATCTCCTATATGCCCTGCGCGAGTTCGAATCTTTCTACAACGAGCACAGGCCGCACCAGGGCATCGCGAATGCCCGCCCCCTCCATCCGCTACCTGCTCCGATCGAAGATCCGGGCACTATCGCGCGTCTCGACATACGCAGACGCACGCGACTCGGCGGCACCCTCCACGAGTACCAACATGCGGCCTGACCAGCACGGATGAGGTACTCGGCAAGCGCACGCTTCCGGTGATCCGATGACCACGGTCCACGCCAATGAGATCGCCTTGGGCATCGAGTCGTTCGGTGACGACGACGCGCCACTCGTCCTGCTCGCGGGCGGGACGACGATGCTCTCCTGGCCCGACGCGCTGTGCGAGCGCCTCGCCGCCGGCGGGCGCCGCGTGGTGCGCTACGACCTGCGCGACAGCGGGGAGTCGACGATGACGGATCCGGAGGCGCCCGCCTACACCCTGCGCGGCCTCGCCGCCGACGCGGCGGCCCTTGCCGGCGTGCTCGGCGGGGGGCCCGCGCACCTCGCGGGGATCGGCGTCGGCGGGATGGTCGCCCAGGTGGCCGTGCTCGACCATCCGGACGCGTTCTCGGCGCTCACCCTGGTCGGCACCCGCCCGGTTGCCCCTGGCCCACCCGACGATGACCTCCCCGACCATGACCAGGCAACGATGAGCCGACTGTTCGCGCGCCCGATGCCCGATTGGACCGACCGCGAGGCGGTAGCGGAGTTCGCCGCCGCCGGCGCGGAGATCCTCGGCAACGACCCCGTCGCCGCCCGCGCAATCGCCGCGCGCATCTGGGACCGCACGCCCGGCACCGCACCCCCGGTCCAGATGGCCAACCAGATCGGCATGGTGTTTTCCAGGCTCGACTGCAAACCCCGCTGGCGCGAGCGCCTGCCCGAGATCGAGGTCCCCACGCTCGTCGTCCACGGCCGCCGCGACCGGTTCTTCCCCGTCGGCAACGGCGAGGCGATCGCGCGCGAGATCCCCGGGGCACGGCTGCTCGTCCTCAAGGAGGCCGCCACTGCGATCCCCGATGCGGCGGTCGGCGAGGTCACCGAGGCGATGCTCACGCTCGGATAGGGAACGGCGGGTACCGCGCGGGTCCAGCCTCCACGCAGCAGTGGACGTCGGAGGCTCGATCCGCCCGCGCGCCGCGATCGGCACGATTCCAACCCGAGGTTGTCCAGGATGCTTCTCTCGATCCATGTCCCGTAAACCCACGGCTTCTGCCGTCAGCGCTCCACGTCGAACGTCGTAGTCATCACGGAAGCGCGGCCCACCTCGGCAACACCGAAGTCCACACCAAAGCCGGCAAGACCTGGGCCAGCCGCTACTACAGCGCGGCCGGCTCCACCATCGCCGTGCGCACCAACCAGACCGGCACCGAGAAGCTCTCCTTCCTCGCCGGCGACCAGCACGGCACCTCCAGCCTGTCCCTGGACAGCACCACCCAGGCGATCAGCAAGCGCTACACCACCCCATTCGGTGCCCCCCGCGGCACCTCCACGGGCACCTGGCCCGACGACAAGGCCTTCCTTGGCAAACCGGCCGACACCGCAACCGGCCTCACCCACATCGGCGCCCGCGAATACGACCCCACCACCGGCCAATTCATCAGCGTCGACCCCGTCCTCGACACCACCGACCCCCAGTCCCTCAACGGCTACACCTACGCCGACAACAACCCCGTCACCCACGCCGATCCCACCGGCATGTGGCTCGACGACGGCACCGGCCACAACGAGCCGCGTCCCGGCGGCGGAGGGGGAGGCCAGAGCACTACCCCCGGCGTTCCTAGAGGCGGGGCTCGTCCGAGGTCTTGAGGGTGCATGCCGCGGAGCCCATCAGGACCGCGGCGGCGAGAACTCCTGGCTGCACAGCTCTGGTCCGGAGACGCATGCCCCCACCTCTCAAAATAATATAGGAAATTGATGAGGTGATGGTGGGCCAGGGATGGCGTCGTCAAGCCCCGTGGGGCGGCTCACCCCCGTGCGGACTGCCGACGTGATCGAGGGAGTTGGGCGGGCTCGACCTCATCCAGGCGGTATGACGTGCAGTGACGGGCCGCGTCTGAAGCGGTACCGGCATTGGGTCAGCCTTCCGGGGGACGACTGCGACCCCCGATGGATCGAACGCATCACTCGATGGAGCGAGCAGAAAAATATAGGAAATTCGGTTCAACTCGTTGACAGGGTCCGCCCGTGCCGCTGCACTGTTGCCCAGCCTCCGCACTGCCGCAGCTGGACGACCAAGCCTCTGCCTTCAAAGAAGGACGCGCGCGCCATGTCCCCTCGTTTCCCTGCCCAACCCCCGTCGAGGACAAGGGTGGTATGTCGCGTCGTGGCGTATTGCGTGCCGGGGCGTCGCTGGTCGCGCTGTCCTCGCTGCCGGAGAGAGACCCTCTGGTGCGTCAAGGTAGATCACCATCCGGGCCGGGAGCAGCCTCGGACCGAAGGTGATCGGCCTCGACTCGGCCTTGATCCGGCGCTTGAAGCCCGGCTTGCCGAGGTTCTCCGCCTTGATGTTCGCCTTCGACGTCGTGTAGTCGTCGCGGACCTTCTTGATCGGCTGCTGCGCGGCCTGCGACCCCAGCCCCCGCGTCTTCAACTCCGCGGCGTGCTTACGCAGTTCGTACTCACGCGGAATCCGGCGCTGGGTGTAGGCATCCAACCTTTCTCCCGTCAGTCGCCCGGCGGATTGAACTGAAGGCGCATCACATGTGCCCATTATCGATATTTCGTCCGAATAGGCCCGATCAATGAGCCCCAGGAGTTCGTCCATGGCCCCGTACCAACCCAACCGGCGCCGAGTCCTGCGACTCGGTGGCGCACTGGCCCTGACCCCTCTCGTCAGCAACCTCACCTCGGCGCCGGCATCCGCGGCACCGACCGCCTTCGGGCCGGCCGCGCTGGTGTCGGTGCGTCCACCCTCGCTCGCCCGCCACTCCCTCTGGTACCGGCTCCCCGCCACAGACTGGCAGTCCCAGGCGCTGCCGATAGGCAACGGCCGGATCGGCGCCATGCTGTTCGGCCAGCCCGACCACGAGCGGATCCAGTTCAACGAGCAGAGCCTCTGGGGCGGAGTCAACAATTACGACAACGCCCTCGCCGGCCGCTCCGACGACGTCTTCGACACGAGCATGACCGGCTTCGGTTCCTACCGGGCCTTCGGTGACGTCACGCTCTCTTTCGGAGCCCGGCCCGAGGTCACCTCCCCCGGCGGTCCTTACATGAGCTCTGCGACCCAGGGCTTGGACAAGACCGTCGACGGCGACCTGCGGACGAAATGGTGCATCGAAGGCCCCCCGAAGGAGGTGATCTGGCAGGTCGCCCTCACCGCACCCGCCGCGGTGTCGACCTACCGGCTCACGAGCGCCGAAGACGTCCCTGACCGAGATCCCCAGACCTGGACCTTCCAGGGCTCGACGGACGGGTCCGCGTGGACCACGCTCGACTCCCGGTCGCTGCCCAGCCCTTTCGAGAGTCGGCTCCAGACCAAGGAGTTCACCTGCTCCAACAGCACTGCCTACTGTTTCTACCGCCTCGTCTTCACACCCCGCTCCGGGGTGAGCCACTTCCAGGTGGCCGAGATTGCGCTCGCCGGGGTCGACCTCGGCGGACGGCGCCTCCTCTACGTCTCCTCATCCTCCGGCCACGCCGACGGCGCCGGTGACGGGCACGACATCTCCCGGAGCGTGGACGGGGACGGCTCCACCGTGTGGCGAGCGGCCGACGCGACCGCCGGAGCGGTGTGGCAAGGCAACCTGCCGTCGGCTGCGACGGTCACCGGCTACAGCGTGACGGCTGCGCCGGACACTCCCGAGGAGGACCCCGGTTCGTGGACCCTCGAGGGCTCGACCGACGGCCAGGAGTGGACGCTGCTCGACGAGCGCAACGTCCAACCCGCACTCGATCGCGGTGAGCGCCGGCAGTTCACCGTCGGCACGCCTGGGGCGTTCACCAGCTACCGTTTGACGCTGCGGCCGAGGTCCGGATCCTCGGTCGTGCGCGTTGCCGAGATCCGCCTCATCGGCACCGAATTCGACACGGCGAAGCTGGGCCCGGTGATCGAGTACCGCCGGGCACTTGACCCCGAGTCCGGAATCCACGCCACGTGGTTCGGCTCCCCCGGGCAGCGGGTCCTGCGGGAGGCGTTCGCCAGTCGAGCCGCCGACCTGCTCGTACTGCGCTACGAGGCCGAGCGCGCCGGCGCGCTCGACTGCGACATCACCCTCGCCTCCGCGCAGGGTGCGCCTGCGTCGGTCGACGCCGCAGCGGGGACCGTCGGATTCCGTGGCACCATGGGAAACGGCCTGAAGCATGCCGCCGTCCTCCGGGTGACCGACACCGACGGCTCCGTGACCGCCGCGGGTTCCCAACTCCGGGTTCGATCGGCGACGCGCATGACCCTGCTCCTCGACGCGCGCACCGACTACAAGCTCGACGCCGCCGCGAAGTGGCGCGGGCCGGACCCCCAGCCCGCCATCACTGCAGCCCTCGACACCGCAGCCGAACAGTCCTACAAGGAGCTGCGCAGGGCGCACGTCGCCGAGACCGGCGCCATGGCCGAGCGCGTCTCCGTGAACTGGGGGAGCACCGACGACGAGGTCACCGCGCTCCCGACAGACACACGGCTCGCCCGTTACGGCGCCGGCAAGTCCGACCCCGGGCTCGAGCAGAGCATGTTCGTTCTCGGCCGCTACCTGCTCCACAGCTCTTCCAGACCGGGCGGCCTGCCCGCCAACCTCCAAGGGCTCTGGAACGACAGCAACCAGCCCCCGTGGGCGTCGGACTACCACACGAACATCAACGTCCAGATGAACTACTGGGGCGCGGAGACGACCAACCTCAGCGAGAGCCATGAGGCACTCATCGAGTTCGTGCGCCAGGTAGCGGTGCCGAGCCGCGTCGCGACCCGCAACGCCTTCGGCGCCGAAACCCGAGGTTGGACGGCACGCACGAGCCAGAGCATCTTCGGGGGCAATTCCTGGCAGTGGAACACCGTCGCCAGCGCCTGGTACGCGCAGCACCTGTACGAGCACTGGGCCTTCACGCAGGACCTCACCTACCTGCGCCGCGTCGCCTACCCGATGATCAAGGAGATCTGCCAGTTCTGGGAGGACCGGCTCGTTGAGAACGAGGCCGGCCAGCTCGTGTCCCCCCAAGGGTGGTCGCCCGAGCACGGCCCGCACGAAGACGGCGTGATGTACGACCAGCAGATCATCTGGGACCTCTTCCAGAACTACCTCGACTGCGCGGCGGCGATCGACGTCGACCCCGAGTACCGGGCCACCATCGCCGACATGCAGTCGCGGCTCGCGCCCAACAAGATCGGCCGGTGGGGCCAGCTCCAGGAGTGGCAGACCGACCGTGACGACCCGAAGGACATCCACCGCCACACGTCCCATCTGTTCGCGGCGTTCCCGGGCCGCCAGATCACGCCCGACGCGTCGCCCGACCTTGCGGCAGCCGCTCTCGTCTCGCTCAAGGCGCGGTGTGGCGAGCGCGAGGGGGTCCCGTTCAGCGAGGCCACCGTCTCCGGTGAGAGCCGGGGGTCGTGGACCTGGCCCTGGCGGGCGGCGCTGTTCGCGCGTCTTGGTGACGGCGAGCGGGCGAGGTACATGCTCCGGGGTCTCCTGCGGTACAACACGCATACGAATCTCTTCGCCAAGATCCCGCCGTTCCAGATGGACGGCAACTTCGGCATCACCGGTGCGATCGCCGAGATGCTCCTGCAGAGCCACGAGAAGGTCATCCACCTCTTGCCGGCGCTGCCGAAGGACTGGGCCGACGGCTCGTTCAAGGGTCTGCGTGCCCGCGGCGGCCACGAGGTCAGCTGCACCTGGCGCGGCGGGCGCGTCACGGACTTCACGATCGTGGCCGACCGGGCACGCGACCAGGGCACCGTCATCGTCCGCGTCAACGGCAAGGAGGTGCGGGTCAAGCCGGTGAAACCGTGCCGCGGTAACTGACCCAAGGCGCGCACCACTCCCCGACCTGAGCCCGTGGACGCTGTCCGGCGACCACGGGCCCAGGGCGTGCCATCGGATGAATAGCGCGGAACGGCCCCCTCCCCAATGGTCCTAACAACCTCGCGCATGAACGCTGGTGTGGCCGTTGATGCGCATGTCCGACTATCTGATCAGCCAGGGGTGGACCGGCCTCGATCCACGTCTGTCGATCATCCCGGTCGGAGGTATTCGTAACGTGAGGTGGGCCCGGGCTCGGACTGCATGAGCCCGGTGCCTGCTGCCGGGTTTGACGGCACCTGCTGTGTTGCAGGGATGGGGGAGCACCCCCGGCGTATGCCGCCTGGGGGCCTGAGTGCCGCAAAAGGGGAGAAGCCGTCGTAAGTCTGATTCATCCGGTCGCCAACGGTCTGCGCACCGATCATCCTGTTCCGGGCCTGCCGTTCATCAACGACGAGCGGCTGCCCCTGGACAACCCCGACGCGATCGAGCGGACCGGCCGGAACCAGGGCGAAGGCCTGTGGGGCCGCACTGACTCCTTACCCGGCGGTGGCTAGGTGGCCTTTGCTACCGAACCGAAGAACCCCGTGTACGCGTGGGCCGTTCACCACCACCCCGAGCACGGCCGTACCGTTCTGCTGATCCGTGACCAGGATACGAGCGACCTCCACCACGAGTGGATGTACGGGCACAGCGGATTCCTCTACCGGCACGGCGGCTACTGGTGGGACGGCACCGCCTGGCACCGGCCCAGCCAGGTCGTGGACCGTGCCTTCGAACGCTACGACGCCCGTCCTGTTCAGGACGCCATCACCGTCACTGCCGCGGACCTCCTGTCCCATCCCGGCACACCGGACAACGCCCGCGTCGCGAAGATCTCCGCCTTCACCGCGTCGAAGGAGCCGCTGCCCAACTGGCGCGACCATCTCGCCCTATGGGCCGAGCGGCGCCTGCACGACTCCAAGCCGCTCGATCAGTGCGTCGTCGACCTGCAGGCGCCGGAACTCGAGCCAGCTCACTTCGTCGACCGGGCCGGCCTGGCGAAGATCGCGGGCGTGGCACCGGACGATCTGCCCCACCCCGAACGAGGACGCCGCGATCTGCCCGGTCCTCAGACCGAAACACCCAACGGCCCGCGCTGGTCGGAACCTGTCGCCCGGGACTGGGCCGAGCAACACCGCAGCGCCCATGGGCCGCAGGCCCTTCTCGCCAGTACCACGGCTTTCGGTACCGACCAGCCATGCGGACTCGTCGCCGACCACAACCACCTGACAGAGATAATCCGCCACAGTCTCGAGGACAGCCGGAGCGGGAAGCGACGCCTCGGGCTCACAAAAGCGAGCCTTGAAGAGACCGCCGCAACCCTCGCCTGGTGGCCAGCGGTCGCCCTCACCGAAGGCCCCAACAGCCTGATTCCCGTCTCAGCGCTGCGCACGACGCTGATCGAGGCTGTCATCGGCGGCCTCGCCCAAGACGTCGAGAACGCCCGGGAATGGGGGAAGGGCGAAGTTTCTCTCGGAGACATCAGGACCGACGTGGTAAAACTCCTCGACTGGTACATCCAGCGGGAACCGGGCCACACGCCGGGACTCCTCGGCGAGATCTGCCTGACCGCCCGCCTGCGTCTCGCGCTTCCTCCCGAGAAGGTCGGCCGTCTCCTGCGGCAATCCCTCCACCTCGACAGCGAACTGGACGGCAAGACCATCGACGCCTTGCTCGATCTGGCACTGCCACCCTCCGCCAAGAGCGCCGGGGACAGCTGAGACCCCCGGCACCGCGCCTTGGACGATCCTGCCGAAGTCCAGGGAGCAGGCATCGGGCGGCTGTCGGCAGGCGCTGCTCATGACCGACGCCGAAGCCGCCGCCGCTGGGGACTTACGTGCTGGAGCAGGGTCTGTCAGCCGTTGATGATGTCGGTGAATCGCTGGGTGTTGATGTTTCCTCCGGAGGCGATGACACCGATCCGCCGGGGGCGGTTGTCGATGTGCCCGGCGAGGAGCGCGGCCAGGGCGGTTGCACCGCTGGGTTCGAGGACGATCTTGAGTCGTTCGAAGGCGAAACGCATGGCGCCTCGGATCTCATCGTCGCTGACGAGGGCGATGCCCTCCACGAGCTGCTGGTTGATGCCGAAGGTGATCTCACCGGGGGTGGGGAGGGCCTGTCCGTCGGCGAGGGTGCGGGGCACGGGGATGGTGATGCGCTCGCCGGCTTCCAGGGAGCGCTTGGTGTCGTCGCCGGTGTCGGGTTCGACACCGACGACGTGGATGCCGGGGTGCAACGTCTTGGCGGTGATGGCGCTGCCGGCCATGAGGCCCCCACCCCCGACGGGTGCGATGAGAGCGTCCAGTTCCCCGGTTTCCTCCAGGAGTTCCAGGGCTGCGGTGCCCTGGCCCGCGATGACGTGCGGGTGGTCGTAGGGAGGGATGAGCGCCAGGTCGCGTTCGGCGGCGAGCGCCTCGCCGAGCGCGGTGCGGTCCTGGGTGTAGCGGTCGTAGGTGACGACTTCCGCGCCGTAGCCGACGGTTGCTT
This sequence comes from Streptomyces sp. NPDC057565, assembly GCF_042801455.1. Lineage (NCBI taxonomy): Bacteria > Bacillati > Actinomycetota > Actinomycetes > Kitasatosporales > Streptomycetaceae > Streptomyces > Streptomyces sp. NPDC057565. The sequence continues at coordinate 38,685 of NZ_JBHVFU010000066.1, forward strand.
CCCGCTTGGAGCGGGGGGCGTCCTCGGGCATCAGGATGACGGCGCTGGTGCCCAGTTCCCGGGCGGCCAGTGCGGTGGCCTGGGCGTGGTTACCGGAGGAGTAGGCGGCGATGCCTTTGCCCAGCTGCTCGGGGGGCAGCTGCGCGGCGGCGTTGTAGGCGCCGCGGAACTTGAACGCGCCGATGCGCTGGAAGTTCTCGCACTTGATGAACACCTCCGCGCCGACCCGGGAGTTGAGAGTCCGGGAGGTCAGCACGGGGGTGCGGTGGGCGATGCCGTTGAGGCGGGCAGCGGCGCCGCGGACGTCGTCGAAGGTCACGGGCAAGGCAGTGGTCATGGAGGGTCCTTGAGCAGGCCGGGGAGGGAGGGCGAGTCGGGCGGCAGGGTGAGGGCGGTCCTGTTGCTGGTCACCAGCCGGTGATGCGTTCCCAGTTGGCCTGGATGGTGGGCGCGGGGTCCGTGGGCCGGGTGCTGTCGATGACGTGGTAATCGCGGTGCTGGGCAGCGGTGGCGCACGCGTGGTTGGGCAGGATGCGCAGCCGGGTGCCGACCGGCAGATCGGGCAGGTCGGCGCCGTCGCGGGCGGTGAGGGTGCCGTGCTCCTGGCTCGCCGCGCTCATGACCAGGTTCGGGATCGGGTTTCCGGCCAGGTCGAGGACGAGGCCGTAGCCCTGGTCCTGGGCCTGGCCGGCGGTGCCGCGGTCCCGGGACATGGCCATCCATCCGCCGTCGGTGACGATCCAGCCGTACTCGGGGCGGTGGCCGATGACGGTCACGACCACCGACAGGGCGAGGTCCTCCACGCGGCAGACGCCCAGACCGGCCATGACGAGGTCGAAGAAGACGTAGTTGCCGGCGCGCAGTTCGGTGACGCCGGTGAGGTCCTCGGCCGCGTGTGCGGTCGGTGTGGAGCCGACGCTGACCGTGCCGACGGGCAGCCCGGCGGCGCGCAGCCGCTCCGCTGCAGCGACCGCGGTGTCGCGTTCGTTCTTGGCTGCCAGCCGCTGGTCTTCCGGGGTGTAGGCGAAGTAGGACTCGCCCGCGTGGGTCAGAACGCCGTCGAGGCATCCGGCCTCGTGCAGGATGCGGCCGATGTCGACGAGTCCTGGAGCGTTGGCCTTGAGGCCGCCGCGGTGGCCGTCGCAGTCGATCTCGATCTGCGCCGGGACGGCGAGACCGGCTTCGCGGGCGGCGTCGGCGACGAAGGCGGCCTGTTCGCGGCTGTCGAGCAGGACGCGCAGGGTGACGCCGCGGCGCAGGAGGGCGATGACGCGGGGCAGCTTGTGCGGGTCGATGCCGACGGCGTACGTGATGTCGGTGTAGCCGCCGTCGGCGAACGCCTCGGCCTCGGCGAGGGTGGAGACGGTGACCGGACACGGGGCGCCGCCGTGTATCAGGGCGGCGATGTCGAGGCTCTTGGCCGTCTTCACGTGCGGCCGCAGGGTGACCCCAAGTTGGTCGGCCCGCCTCGCCAGTCGTTCGATGTTGCGCAGGGCCTTGTGCACGTCGACGACAGCGAACGGGGTGTCGGGGTCGGCCAGCGTCGTCACGGGGGCCGGGGGCAGGGCGGTGTTCACAGGGTTACGTCCATCTTCTTGAGGAGGACCAGGCCCAGGTAGAGGTCCTGCAGACCGATCCCGGAGCTGTCGAAGAGCGTGATGTCGTCGTTGCCGCCCCGTCCCGGGGCGCCCCCGGTGAGGACGTCGCCGAGCGCGGTGAGCACAGTGCACTGTGGGGCGTGCTGGCTCTCGCCCATGCGCCGGGCCTGCTCAGGAAGATCGCACAAGACGCGGGCGCGGGCGAACAGTTCGGGCGCAAGTTCCCGCTTGCCGGGGGCGTCGGCGCCCATGAAGGAGATGTGGGTGCCGGGGCGGACCCAGTCGGCCTCGAACAGGGGCGGCGTGTCGGCCTGGGCGGTGGTGGCGGTGACGATGACGTCGGCCCGTGCGCAGGCTTCCTCGGCGCTGATGGTCTGCGCGTCGTGGCCTTCTGCGGCCAACTGTGCGGCCAGCCAGCCGGCGCGGTCCTTGTCCCGTCCCACGACCAGCACCGTGCTGATGGCCGTACGCGGCTGACGGCCCGGACCTCGTAGGCGGCCTGGTGCCCGGTGCCGAAAACGGCCAGGGTTGAGGCGTCGGTGCGGGCAAGGAGGTCCACGGCCAGGGCGTCGGCGGCAGCGGTCCGGTAGGCGTTCGCGGTCCCGACCTCCAGGACGGCCGCGATCCTGCCGATGGTCTGGTCGAACAGCAGCAGGGTGGAGTGGTGCCGCGGCAGCCCCTGCGCGGGGTTGTCCGGCCAGAAGGTACCGATCTTCACCCCCGCATGGGTCGCGGAGGCGGACGGCTTGAGGCTGAACCGATTACGCGGGTCGGATCCATGCACGACAAGGCTGGGCAGGACGGCAGCGTCCACGGTGGCGGCGAACGCGGCGCGGGCCGCGTCGAGCGCGAGGGACTCATCCACCAGCGCGGCGGTCTGCTGCTCAGTGATGTACAGCAGGCCGGACGGTCCCGGCAGCCGGTCCGCGCTCGGCACAGGGTGGCGGTCAGTCGAGGGCTGCAACTGCGTGCACCTCCACCGCGGACCCGTAGTGCAGCTCCCTGGCGCCGGCGACGGCCCGCGCGGGCCTGCTCGCACCGAGCCACTCCTTGTACACCTGGTCGAAGGCCGGCCAGTCACCGATGTCGGTCACGTAGACGGTGACCGAGATCAACTTGTCGCAGCTGGTGCCTGCTGTGGCCAGGCATGCATCGAGGTTGCTGAGCACTTGGCGCGCCTGGACCTCGAACGGCTCGTCGGCCAGGGGGGAGCCGTCGGGTGTCACGGGGAGCTGGCCGGAGATGTAGGCCACGCCGCGGTGGGTGGCGATGTGCGAGTAGTGGCCTGCCGGCGGTGCCAGCTGCGGGCTGTCGAACGTGTCGATCGCGGGGGTGCCGCCTGTGTGGGGGCGGTCGTTCCCCGTGGTGATCTCGCTGGTGGTCATCGTCTCACTTCGTGTAGGAGTAAACGCTGGCTCGGGAGATGCCGAGGAGGTCGGCGATGGTCTGGGCGGCGTTGCGGGTGTCGAAGTAGCCGTCCTCGTACAGGCGTCGTACAAGGTCCTTCTTCGCTTCCCGGGGCAGGGCTCGTGGGGTTGTGGAGCGCTCGGCGGCCGCTGTCTCGATGACTTCGCGCAGTTCTCGGCGGCTCCGGTCGCTCAGCCTCTCGAGCTGGACGTCGCGGTTCTCGGGATCGGTCGCGACGAGGTTCGACAGTGTCAGTGTGATGGGCGAGAGCGTGGAGATGTCCAGGTTCAGGCAGAGGGCGGCGATGTACTGCCCGGCGGCGTTCTTGATCCCGATCGAGGTGCTCTTCGCGGGGCGTCCGTCGGGGAACTGGTTGGCGTAGTTCTGGATGACGCTGGGGTAGTGCGGGTCCCTGATACGGGCGAGACCCAGTTCCGTGGCGGACTCTCCCACCTGGCGTCCCGACAGGTTGTTCTCGATAAAGCGGATGGCGTGGTCCGGATCGCGCAGGTCGTGCAGCACGACCTCGCAGATGCCGGGGAACATGCGGCCCAGCGCCTGGGCGATCTTCTCGGCCTCGGCCAAGAGGTGCTCGTCCTCCGGCGCCCCGGACATCGCCGGCCCTGGGGGTCGCCCGTCCCGTAGCTGCGTGCCGTCCTGGCCCCTCACGTGGCGGTTGCCTTCCGCGGTCATCGCCCGGCCCTCCGTAGTGGTGTCACTGCCGCTCATCTCCTGATCCTGCTTCCGCCCGGTGCTTAGTGCAGTCACTCAGGCGCTGCAGCGGTTCGCTCTCGCCAGGCCTGCGATCATGCGCAGGGACCGGCATCCAATCTTCTCGGATTTTTCGTCTAGCTCTATACAGACAATCTATCTATTTCTAGAGTTCTCGTCCAGTGCTAGGGCTGGCCGGTGCCGGCCGACCAGGACGGAGGCAGACCGATGCCGCTTCGCCCGTAGGAACGTCCGTACTGCCACCCCCCGGTCTGCAGCACGGCAGAGGTGTAGTCATCGAGCAGCCAGGTGGAGGGGAGCGCGCAGACGGGCGTTCCTACCTCGCACGGACGGTCCAGGTGGAGGGCGCGTACGTGCTGCCCGCCGACTGGCTAGTGCTGTGACCGGGATGGTCCACCGTGATCGGAAGGCGGCTCGCGGGACGAGCGCACGCGCAACGGCTGGTATTACTGGGGCATGCAGGAAGAGACGGCACGCTCCGCGATCGACACGTTCATCTCCGCGTTTAACGCCTCGG